>JBGAGR010000306.1:0-9034 GCA_044226645.1 Aggregatilineales bacterium | reverse complement strand
GTCGTTGTAATTCGTCACTATCGAGCGGACGCAGAATCAACAGAATGCCGCCGTAAACCAGCACCGATACGACCAGCGCCACGAACGGTTGAATCGACCAGCCGATGAGTAGTACCACAATCATCGCTGCTGTAGCGGCTGCTGGCTTCCACAGCAGGCTGAACCATGCGATGCGACCCACCGCGCCGTGTAGGAAAACGGCGAACGGAATCAGCAGGGTGAGTTCGGAGAAAATCGTCGTGATCGCGGCGGCGCGGTAGCCGTACTGCGGGATAAAAACCAGATTGATGAAGATGTTGAAACCCACCGCCAGCATGAACGCCCGTGTGATTCGCCGCTGCAAATCCAGCGCGATCAATACATACTGTGTCAGGCTGTTAATCCAGCCGATGGGGATGCTCCAGATCATCAACTGGGTCGCGATGGCTCCGTCCGGCAGAAATTCTGAGCCGCCCAGAACGCCCGTGAGCGTATAGGCCATGAAGGTGAATATGACCGCCAGCGGGAGCGCGGTGCTCACCAGCAGTTTAATCGCCAGCCCGTAATTCCGTTTGAGCGCGGGGCGGTCTTCGTGAGCCTGTTTTGACATGACGGGTAACAGCGCCATCGTGAAGAAGGCTGGAATCACATTCAGCGCGGCGACCCATTTATAAGCCACGCCGTATTGACCGACCATCGTATCGCCGTGAAAGCTTTGGATAATCACCACGTCGATCTGGAAAAAGATGCTCGCCAGAAAGTGATTGAGCATGAGCGGGAAGCCTTCGCCCACCATCCCGCGAATCAGTTTTCCTTCTGGCTTATAAGAGCGTTCCAATGACGATGGAGCGATAGACTTGTTTTCTGTCTCCCCCTCTACCTGAGGGAGAGGGGGCGGGGGGGTGAGGGCAAGCAGTCCTCGTCCCACATACACCATCACCGCCAGCGTCAGGCAGTTGGTGATAATGCTGACACCCGCCAGCCCAATCACGCCGAAGCCGAGCGCCAGCACCGTTACGCCGAAAACGGCTTTGTTGATGGTCGCGATGGTCGCAATCGCCGCTGGATATTCGGCCTTCTGGAAAGCATAAAACAGCGCCGACATTCCGGTGCTCAGGCTGTTGGGCAGCAGGCCAATGTAGAGCAGGATTATCGCGACCACTGCTTCATGAGTCAGCGGTTCAACGCCCGTTGTCGACTGCCGCACCAGCAGGAATAGCGCCAGCAGGATAACCCCCACCAGCATCAGCGCGAGGCGTAAGATGCTGGTGTTGAAAAAGTAAGGCCATGCTTTGGATTGGTCACGGGCGACTTCTCGGGTCAGGAAAACATTCAGGCCGAAATTGGTGAAAATATCGAACCAGCCGAAAATAAACGCGGCATAGGTGTAAATGCCGGAACCATCCGGGCCGAGGATGCGCAGCATGATAAAGGCGAAGCCAAAATCAATGCCCCGGTTGAACAGGTTGAGGATGATCGGCGCGAGGCTGTTCCGCGCGACGATCTTGACACCGCTTTCCTGCTCATCCGCCGCGATGAACAAGCGCCAGAGATATACCCCGGCGATGAAGACGATCAGAATCCCGGCGATGAACGAGCCGAATAGGCCTAGCTGGAAGCTGGGTGGACTGTAAGTGAGTCGGATGGTGATCTCACCGCTGTCAAGCGCGGTGCGTTCCGCTTCCGGCAGCTTGTCGTAGCTGCTGCTAAAGACCGTATGCTGTAAATCAGCCGGGATGAATACGCCCTGAAAGTTGCTCTGGACGCGGGTTACATCAAGCGGTTGTTCATCACTTTCCGCACCACCTGTCGGGCGAATGAAAGCACGCCAACCCGGCATGTAGGTCTGGCTAACGACCAGCCACGATGAACCTTTACTGAAAGCGTTAATCATCAATTCGCGTCCGGTGTCGCTGGTGATGGCTGCGCTGATGCGACCCGGCGGAACACTCAGCGCTTCGGTATCGAATGCATCTGAATCAACCGTGTAAGCGCGGGGAGCGGCTCTTGTATTCGCCCAGATGCGTACCGCTTCATCTTCGTAGGCTAATTTCCAATCTTGCCTGTCGAGCGTCGTGTTTTTGCTGCTGATGATATAGCGCACACTGAGCAGGTCGAGCCGCGCCCAATCAATTTTGTCGAGTTGGTCGGTGTATAAGGGTGCGACGCGGTTATATTCGGTCTGTGTCTGGTGCTGTAAGCCTTCCATGAAATCAACATACTGCTTCGGGATGATGCTCTCATAACCGCGAATGTCGTGCAGCCCATAGCTCCAGCCGATGTTGGCGTTCATGATGGCGGGTTCATTGGGCGCTTCCAGCGTGGTATAGCGCCAGTCTCCGGGCTGCTGTTTCAACCATTGTATCGCCGGCGGCACAAAATCCAGCAGCGCGGGGTCAGACGCGGGATTGAATCCCCATGAGGCGATCATCAAATCCACCGCGACCAGCCCCACCGCGAAAATCTGCCACATGGGAATGTTGCGAATTGTTCTGTTAGCGCGACTTGCCCACCAGAACACGATGCCAGAGGCCAGCGTCACGACTCCGAAGGTCAGCACATTGGTGAATTCATAGCTGTAAAACATCTTCGCGTCAGCAAAGGCGTTTGGAGCGAGTGCCATGCCTTGAAAAATCTTGTCCATCAGCGGCTCGATTTGTGGATAGAACAGGCGCGAAAGCAGCAGCGCCAGCAATGTGATGCAGCCTGCTCCGACCAGTACAATTCCGAACCACTTACGTATGCTTTCCTGTTTACCCTCTGCGTCTTGGCGGTTTAAAACATCCGCGCCAAACCCTGCTAATACTGCAACACTCAGCGTGACCGCAAAAATCCAGCGGAAGGGCGAATGAAGCTGGCTGATGCCGGGGAGGACATATAGGGCTGCATAAGTCGGCAGTCCGAACATGAATGTCAGGCTGACGAGACCGAGCAGCGCGAAAATCCAGCGATAGGGTGGTGTATCTCGTAGGGACACGATATATCGCGTCCCTACAATTAAACCGTAGATTGCCAGCGCCAGCGGCAGAATACCCAGATAGAGCGCCCCTTCAACATAATTCTTGATGCCCCAGTCAATCGTGTTGATCGCACCGCCGGATGCATTGACTGTCGCCGGGATGGTTTGCCCCGTGAACACATCAAAATAGCTGTGATGCGAAGGATTGCCATAAAAATTGGGCATAGCGAACTGCACCATATCGCGTAAAGGATGCGCCCAGCCTCGTACTTGATCGAGACTGGCACTGCCTTCACGGAAATTGGTGCTGGCGGCTTCGAACAGCGGAATGAATTGAATCGCGCCTAATCCGATTCCGAGCGCGACCATCCCAATCAGCCATCCCGCGCGGGTTGTCAGCCAGCGCACATCACGATATTGGGCGGCGTGAGGACGCTCATTTTCCGAAAGATGTTTGGATTTTCGTCCTTTCCACCACTCCCAGATTAGCCGCGCTGCCGCATAGTAGCCGGCGATGATGAGGGTGTAATAGGTGATTTCGACGTGTCCGGCGAGGATGTTGCAGCCCAGTGCAATCGCGCCAATAATCACCCAGGGCACACTGGATGGTCGGCCTCGAAAAGCAGGTTTTTGCGCAATGACATTTTCAATCATCAGCAAAATCAGGGGCAGCCAGACCGCCGCCGCGATAATCATCGGGAAAACGGCGCTGATGACGAAAAAGGCGCTCAGTTGATAAACCACGCCGGAGAGAGTCGCGCCGAATCGTCCGACATTGAGTCCACGCATGAACAAAAACATGAACACACCCGCCAGCCACAACTGCACAACCGTAAACCAGCCATAAGCGGCGGTCAGCGGCATGATGTAGTACAGGATGCTGAAGGGATACAATGCGGAATGCTGTCCGGCAGCGAGGAAAGGGATGCCCGAAAATTGATAGGGATTCCAGAGCGGGATTTCACCCTGTGCGAGACTTTGACGAATAAACGTCTTCCACTGATAATTTTCCACCAGCAAATCCAGCACCAGCCCATTTTGCGGCACAGCCGGAGCCTTGACTACTTCGCGGTAGGTCGCGAATGGCTCAAACTGGTAAAGATTTTCGGTTGGAATCAAAGTACGCCCGCCGACGGTTTGCTGCCAGAACATCACGAGCGGCAGCAGGAACAGCAGGGCGATAATCAGCATATCCGGTGTACGTCGTCGCATTCAAGTACCTTTCTGCGAAACAGCGCTGGCAACTATACTTGTTTTGGCTGTTACAGTACAAGACCGGGAATCTATGTAGATGCAGGAGAAATACAGCGGCAAGGGGGCGATTCATGCGCAAATCTTACATTCGGAATCCTACAATAATCATAGCGTGAAGCTCTACAGCGAATTCTGGGATTTACGGCTCAATTGAGCAAAGGAGGTTAGATATGGATCCGCTGAATCTCGTTTTATGGGGCATCATCGGCGCAGTAGTCGGTTTGATCATTAGCATCGCAACCGGGGATCACACAACCAATGATTTCCTGGTGGATACTTTTGCAGGGCTGGTAGGTGGTGTGGTGGGTGGTTTCATCCTGCGCGTATTTAACGTCATCGGCGATGCTGACCTCACGGGTGCTATTCATGTGCCCAGCATCCTGATTGCGATAGTGGGCGCACTGCTCCTGGCTGGCGTGACTGAATATGTACGCCATCAAAATCAAAACCGGTAAACATTGAAGGCTTATTGCGAAGGGCCTGTGCAGTGATGCGCAGGCCTTTTTTATTGCAGGAACAGAAGTGAAATATTACTCAATCTCAACAGCCCTGGAGAATATGTGGATTCATCAAGCGGTACGAATCAGACTGCAATTTGATAGGGTTAAATGGGGCGCGTGCGAGGATGACTAGCGTTTGTCGGGAACGGGAAAGATGAAGGTTAGCCAGCCTTGCACAGAAGACCGTCAATCATACTCACGACATCCTTGGGACGGAACGGCTTGTTCAGAACGGCATTTGCGCCGATTTTCTTGATGAATTCGCGGTCACGAATGCGTGGCCCTGCGCTATAGACTATGACCGGAATAGCGTTCGTGCTTGCGTCGCTTTTGACTTTGAAGCAGATGTCGCAGCCGCTGATTCCGGGCAGCATATCATCCAGCACCACCAGATCGGGACGCTGTTCGTAAATCATTTTCAGACCTTCTGTGCCATTGGGAGCCAGCAGAGCGCGATACCCGGCGCGTTCCAAAATGACTTGTAAAATATCCAGAAAGCTCGTTTCGTCGTCCACCACCAGGACAGTTTGCATGAGTTCACTTCTCCGGCGCTAGAAAGTCTTCAGTATTGTTAGAAGAATTGAGTAAATATCACAATTTTGTTTCAAACTTCATTCATCATAGCATTGAACAAGAGCGAGAATCGTTTAAGTCTTGAGATATTTACGTCTGTTTCGTAAATTTTCATTAACTCTGAGGAAATTTCGCCGGGAACCCAACGCACGATTTAGGAGAAGCAAAAAGCGTAAATATGGGGTTCCATGCCGGATACCCCATATGATGAGGAGACAGCGGTTATTGCAGGTGTGAACAGACCCGGTTGGTGAAATCTGCGGTTGAGATCGCGCCCTGTGTGTAAATATCTACCGTATGATCGCCCTCGCGCAGCGTAACCCGGATGGCATCTTCGATTTGCTGTGCTTCGGCCTGACGATTCCAAAAATGACGCAGCAGCATGGCTACGCTCATGATGGCGGCTGTCGGGTTGGCGATGCCTTTTCCGGCTATGTCCGGCGCGCTGCCATGTACGGGTTCAGCAATTGCGATATTATCACCGAGGCTGAGTGAGGATGCCAATCCCAGACCACCGCCCCAGGCTGCCGCCATATCGGACAGAATATCACCGTACAGGTTGGGTGTCAGAATCACATCAAAGCGCGTGGGGTCTTTGACCATCCAATAGGCGGCTGTATCGACCAGCAGTTCTTCAGTGATGACTTCCGGGTAGTAACTGCCGATTTCCAGGGCGACACGGCGGAAAAGACCGTCCGACTGCTGCAACACATTGGCTTTGTGGACAATCGTGACTTTCTTGCGTTTAATCCGTACTGCCAGTTCAAAAGCCAGCCGGGATACTCGTTCAGTCGCGCCCTGAGTGATGACTTTTTCGGCAATCCCGGTGCGCCCTTCATCCTCGGTGTGTTCATGACCGATATACAGGTCTTCGGTATTTTCACGCACAACGATTAAATCCACCCCTTCACGGGCAGTGGGTATAGGAAGGTGAAAAGTTGGGCGTAGATTGGCGAAAGCCTGAAGGGTACGGCGCAGACGAACAATCGGCGAAAAATAGCCGTTTACCGGATAAGAAGGTGAAGATACAGCCCCGAACAGAACCGCTTTGCAATCTCGCGCGGCCTGGATGGTCTCTTCAGGGAGGGATGTGCCGTATGCCTGGAAATATTCCCAACCGGCAGGCATTGAACGGATAACTATATCAGGCGCAAGGCGGCGCAGGACTTCGACAGCGGCGGGAATGACTTCCCGACCAATACCATCCCCTTCAATGACACAAAGTTCTGGGGTTTCCATAGGTGAATTTCCCTCCGAGTGCATGGTATACCTTCACGCAAAGTGTCCACCCGCACCAAGGCAGGTGGCTATTCGATTTAGGACAGTAAAAACAAAATGCGATGAAGGAATAACTTTGGGGGGAAATATTTCACACGAGCAACCATTCTATCCACAAATTGGCTGGCTGCCCATTACGAAACACCTTTCAATCTGTCAGGCAGTTCCACTATAGTAAGCCGCGCGGATTTTGGTATCTGCATAATTGGGATAGCCAAACTCAGTAATCAACTGCTGAAGGCTGATTTCTTTCATGTAGTGCATCCCCACCAGCAGATCGCTCAGGACAATATCGACCACTAGCAGAAGGCGACCAAAGTTCTCGTACTGCCCTTGCAGCGCTGTGAATAATACAGCAAAGACACGCTCGCGCAGATCGGTGTCCATGATGCCGCTTCCGGGCCAGCTCACAGGCCATTCGTCGTGATAGGTGCCAATGCGCAGAATATCCAGCCGTAACTGCACCAGTTGGGCAATAGCAGCTTTGCGATCCTGCGCGTCTACCAGCCGATCCATCCCACGATAAGGCGAGTTGGGAAGCTGCTGATAAAGCTGTCCCGGTTGGGTCAGTTCAATCAAGCGGTAAATGTTGCTGGTTTTAAGGGATAACCCGGCTGCCAGCGACAAGGCACACTTGCGATAATAACGGGCTTTTGCCGGGTCTTCGGCGTGTTTATCCAGCCGCCAGGTGATCGACAGCAAATCCCCGAAATCCAACGCCAGACGCGGCGGTTCATCGGGGCCATAGGTGGATGTGAGTTGGCTGATACGGGTTTTTTCAGAACGATTGGTCATGTTTGCAATACTGTCTAAATGATTCTGGATGTTATTATAGCGTGCTGTTTGAAATTTGGAAATAAAAAAGAGGGTCGCCCCTCTCTTTGAAAATCATTGTACCCAATCTTAGCTGTATACGGAAGTGCGGCGCATATCCGGTTTGAGCGAGTGGTGCATTTGCATAACCTGCCAGACACGCATAGCGGCTTCCACCTGAATATTAACGCTCATTTTAGAGGTACCGAGTGTGCGATCCGGGAAATGGATGGGCACTTCACTCACGCGGAAACCGAGGCGGGTGGCGACATAGATCATCTCCGCCATGAAAATATAGCCTGTGGAACGGATGCGATCCAGATCGAGGCCAATCAGGGTTTGCCGCCGCCAGCAGCGGAAACCACCGGTCGCATCATGTACCGGAATGCCCAGAATGGTCGGGATATAAACACGGTTGGCGAACCAGCTCAATAACTTGCGATAGAAGGGCCAGTTTTCATCGACACTGCCGCCTTTTATCCAGCGTGAGCCGAGAACCAGATCATTGTTTTCCATCGCGGCGATGAGCTGCGGAACATATTTGGGTTGATGCGAAAAATCGCAGTCCATCTGGACTATGTAATCGGGTTCCATAGAGATGGCTTTTTTGAAGCCGGCGATATAGGCTGGGCCGAGACCATTCTTTTCCTGGCGATGCATAACAGTGATGCGCCCTGGATGCTTGGTCGCCAGATCTTCGGCGATCTTGCCAGTTCCGTCCGGGGAATTATCATCAACGACCAGGATATTCAGGTTTTCGACGGCGAGATTTAATAAAGCATCGACCATCAGGGGAAGGTTTTCGGCTTCATTATAAGTTGGTAAGACGACAATCGTTTTAGGCATGTTCCCGCAACTCCGCACATGTTGAGCAAGTTCTGCCGTAAGAAGCGGCACCCTTACCCGTAGTATACATGAAAAATCAAATCGCTTTATGCTAAAGTTAACACCACTGCCTTGCAAAACCCGAACAGCAAGGCTGGTCATAACCTCTGAATGTGAAAAATTTAGGAAAGTTTTGCTCTTGGGACACATTTTTACACTGGAACAGGCCATACAGGAACGCAAGATGCTGCGCACGGCTGGCAAAGGGCTGGTATTCACCAATGGTCATTTCGACCTGCTGCATGTAGGACATCTGGATTATCTGGAAAAAGCACGCGCGTTGGGCGATGCACTTTATCTGGGGCTGAATGGTGATGCCAGTACCCAGCGTTTAAAGGGTACTGGTCGTCCATTGATTCCAGCGGAGGAACGGGCGCGATTATTGGCTGCGCTCGAACCTGTTACCGGGGTGATTATTTTTGATGATGATACAGCTGATGGGTTGATTCGGGCGCTTCAGCCCGATATTTACGTCAAAGGCGGCGATTATGCCCATAAACTGCTGCCGGAACGTCCGCTCGTAGAGGGAATGGGCGGACAGGTCGTGTTGATCGATTACCTGCCTGACCACAGCACATCCTTACTCATCGCACGCATCAAGGCGCTGCCTTAGAAATCTATCCCCCGATAACGATTTTTTGCCAGAGTGCAGCGATAGCATCCACCGTTTCGGCTTCATTCAGGTAGGTTACATCCAGTTCGCGGATGTCTTCCAGCTTGCGGACAGCCCATTCGCGCTTGAGATGACCGATTGCCAGTGCGCGTTCGTGCGGGTTATGGTAACGTCCACCCA
>JBGAGR010000305.1:0-10870 GCA_044226645.1 Aggregatilineales bacterium | reverse complement strand
TTTGTTCCCTCCTCGTTTACGGGGAGGGCTAGGGAGGGGTCACGCCCTGCGCAGCTAGAGTCGTGATGGCGGCGGAATTTCGCGGCCTTCATCCGTCCGCAAAGCCTCAATCACGCGCTCGACTTCGCGATCAAAGATGCGGATGTCGCTTTCGTGGCCTTTGAAACTGGCGACACTGCGGCTCATGATCTCCGAGCGATATTCCCCGGCGTAAGTTTCCAACAGATAGCCATCCAGATCAAGCGGGATGATGGCGCGGACATGCTGACCGCGTTCGCGCATCAAATCCTGTTCCTTCGCCAGCGCCTTTTTCATCTCGAAAGCCACCCACCATTTTTCAGTCATGGCGCTTTTCGAGCAGCACAGGATGGTTTTGTCCCAATATTTGATGCCCCGGTCAATTTCCTGCGCGATGTCCTGACCGGGTTTGATCTGCTTTTCATCCAGCCAGCAGCGAATACCCCTGCCCTGTAAGGTATCGAACAAGCGCCGCGCAAAATCTTTGTCGGAATGGCTGTAACTGATGAAGCAGGAAAAAAACTCGATGGCTTTGCCCGTTAAAGAGGGAATATAGGCAATAAATTCATCTGGGATGCCGCACCCACGCAGGAAAATTTCGGGAATTTTGCCTTTGGAGAGAATTAATGTATGCACATCAATATAACTTCGTCCATCGTGCCGAATCGTTTCCAATCCTTTCGCCTCAGACAAATCAATATCAGAAAATGAAGTATCGTTACATCTTGCTCCGCTCAAGTCTGACATGCTCAGGTTCGCCCCGCTTAGGTCTACCCCGCTCAGGTTTGCCCTGCTCAGGTCTGCCCCGCTCAGGTCAGTCTCTCTCAGGTTTGCCCTAAACAGGTCTGCCCCATTCAGGTTTGCCTCCTTCAGGTATGCCATCCTGAGGTATGTCTCTCTCAGGTCAGTCTCTCTCAGGTTTGCCTTGCTCAAGTTTGCCCTGCCCAAGTTTGCCCCGTGCAGGTTTGCCTTGCCCAGATTTGCCTCCCTCAGGTCTGGAATTATTCCTAGTTTTTCCTTCTGCCACTGATTCCAGGCCTTCACGCCCTGCTTCAAAATCTTCAAATGTTCTGCGTTCGCCATTGGTCGTACCCTTCGCTGCGTGGTCATGTTGATGATGGAATTGTAGCGTTCAGGCGGGGAATGTGCTGGCGGGGTGTGCCGCCGGAGGATGAAATCCATCCGGCTGCAAAAAAGGTAAGTCCCTTCGAAAGGGACTAAAAAGGTTTGTCCAGTATTGAATGTTGATCTGTTGGCGCAAGCGATTGTTCATGCAAGCGATTTGAGGCGGGTCAGAGTGCGCTTTAGCGTACTTCCCGCCGCACGGGGTAGCCAGATGGCTTTCAGCCTCTGGCGGCAAACACGGCGCTATTTTGTTCAATGACATTAACCCCCGGCAGCACATTTAAGGCAATTTTTCCCCTCAAATTCCCCATTTTTCGCTCAACCTTGTTATAATCTTAAACAACAAGCAATGGGCACTTGTGAATATTTGTGAGCGATCAAGCAAACGTCGAAGAAATTTGGGTGAATGTTGCCGAGAGCGCAGAGGCAACGGGCTACAGCCGCGAATACGTAACGAAACTAGCGATGCATATGGCGAAGTTTCCCGAAGAAGAGCGGAAAATCAAGCTACGAAAACGCGCTAACCGTTATGAATTATGGCTGCCCGATTTAATGAATTATGTTGAAAATGTTGGGCATGGGCCAAAAGCCAAACGCAAACCCCAGACCCCTTGACTTTATCCCCCATAGCGGATAATATCTATATCAGATGCGCCAGACTAGCGCGTTAAACACTGAATAAAGCCAAAGCGCCCACAGATTAGTGGTCTGTGAGCGCTGGAGACATAGATGCACGAGAGAATCGACTTGCATTGCTGCCTAGTCAGCTTCAATCATAGCACAAATCACACGATTTGCGTAGTCCCCGGCAGTGTTTTCCGGAACTGAATCTCAAAATTGCATACTTTTTCAGTAAAGGACACCGCATACGGAAAATGCCCATAGCCTGCTTGTTATACTAACCTAAAACCGAATACCCCGTAAGGGGACCTCAACTGGGAAACTGGCGCTGTTCCTTGCCCGGAACAGCGCTTCTTTGGTTTCTGCTGCTTTTATTCCACCCGCGTGAAGGTATTCACCCAGTTGGTTTCCCACGTTTTGCCGTTATCGCCGGAGAAAGCCTGCTCCCACTGTGCGGAAGTCGGCGTGATCTTCGACCACGTATAGCGCACGATAATCGGTTTGCCGTTGAAGGTGTCCGGCCCTTCGAACACCCCTACCCCATCCTTGAACGAGCCAACCACTGGCGGCAGCAAAGCCCGACCTGGCGGGTATCCGTCCAGTAAATGCACCACTGCTGCGTTTCGGGCATATAAAAGCGTATCGACGCACCTTCGAAATCGTCCCAATAATCGGTCAGGTAATTATCAATGTTGCCGAGGCCGTTCAGAATCGGGCGGCATTCGGCGGTGGCTTCGAATTCATCCCATTCAGTGCAGCCTTCCATGCGCTTGAGCAGGCGGCGGTTGTGTATCTGCCAGCGTCCATGAAAGAAATCGAAATCGTGAACGGCATCGCGCGTGTTTGGACGGTGTTGTTCATGGTCAATATTCCTTGTGAATCAGTTTATTAAATTCATCGTTATTGGTAGGGACACGATATATCGTGTCCTCATTGAAAGCGAAGTATGAAAAGTCGGTTAATCCATCCGGTGAGACATAATCCAGTTGGTTTTCCACGGTCGCCACCGTCGCCAGACGAAGGCTTGCTCCCAACCGCGGAAGTCGGCGTGATCTTCGACCAGATATAACGGTAAATAATCGGCTTGTCGTTGAAGGTATCGCGGGTTCGATCGACTTTTCTCAATCTCTTCATCCTTGATGAGCCGACAACGGGGGCGGTTAAGGCCAGTCTGACGGGTATCCTCCCAATAGATGCACCATTCCTGTGTCTGCGGGATGAACAGGCGCAGGGACATGCCCTCGTAATTCTCGCGGTAGTCGGTCACAAAATTGTCGATGTTGCCCAAATCCCTGAAGAATCGGACGACATTCGCCCGTCGCCTCGAATTCGTCCCCAATCGGATTCCATGCGCTGGTCTGGCTGGTTTACACTGAAAAGCGGCTGGTCATCGTGCTAACGGCAGACACAGAAGATATTCTGGGCGAAGACGATACCCTCGATGGCGGCGATGTTTTGCCCGGTTTTACCCTGCCTGTCCGCGATATTTTCCCCAGCAATATTGAGTGAGATTCACACTCCATAAGCAGCCATGTACAGTCCAACAACACGCCTGCTGACCGTCCTTGAAGTGCTGCAATCACAGGCCGAAGTGAATGGGCCGGAACTGGCGGCAAAGCTGGAAGTCGATGTGCGCAGCGTGCGGCGTTATATCACCATGCTGCGTGACATGGGCATCCCGGTAGACAGTCTGCCGGGGCGCTATGGCGTGTATTATCTGCGTCCGGGCTTCCGACTGCCGCCGTTGATGTTCAACAATGGGGAGATTCTGGCGATTGTGCTGGGCTTGATGGCCGTGCGCCATGTGCGCCTGTCGGATGCGATTGGTGTGGAGAGTGCCGCCGCTAAAATCCAGCGCGTGCTGCCGCATGATTTACAGGAACGCGCCCGCGCTTTGCAGGATGTGCTGACGCTGAATATGCCCGTCTCGCAGTCACCATCCGAAGACATGCTGGCCTGCGTCAGTCTCGCCGCCTACCAGCATACGGGCATCTGGATTCGTTATCGTGGCAGTCGCGGCGAGATGAGCGAACGCGCGGTGGATGTCTACGGCGTGGTGTATCACAGCGGCTTCTGGTATGCCGTCGGCTACTGCCATCTGCGGCGGGATTTGCGCACGTTTCGCTTAGATCGGGTACAGGCGATCAAACTGCTGGACACGACGTTTGAGCCGCCGGGGAATTTCGATCCGCTGGCTTATCTGCTGGACACCATCGCCAGCATGTCGGGAACCTGGATGGTGGAAGCCCTGCTCAAAACCACGTTGGAGGACGTGCAAAAACGCCTCCCGCGTGATCTGGCGCTGCTGGAAGCAGTCGAAGGCGGCGTACTGCTGCGCACCCGCGCGGATGATCTGGCATGGGCGGCGCGTTTTCTGGTGCGGCTGGATTGTCCGCTGACGGTGCTCAATCCGCCGCAGTTACGCGAAGAAATGCTGAAATTAGCCGATTCGATCCGCGAGATGGCCTATCCGGTTACTACGGAATAATGCGGTTGTCCCTCAAGTGCTGGAAATGGCGGCTGAACATGTCCATATGATCGACTTCGTGGGTAAAACCGAACTGCCGTGCTTTATCCATCGCAAAGATCGTATCCCAATCCTGAAGCATAACCAGATCGAAAATTGAATCAGGAACCAGTTTGGAGAGCGGATTTGCTTCCAGATTGTGCGTCTGAACCAGCTTCTCCCAAACAGCCGCTCCCTCCTGAAAAACGGGACGTGCCGAAAAGCCTTTGGGATGGAATTCGCTTTCCATGCCGAAATAGGCCGCCATCGCAGGCCATATGTCGCGCCAGCGCATCGGTGTGCCATTCACTGCGTTGAAGGCCTGGTTGTGGGCGGCTGGCGTGAGGCTCGACCATTCCATCATCTCCGCCACCAGATCAGCATCGCTCATTTCAAATAAACAATCGGCTGCGCGGGCATCACCGGGGAAAATCAATGGACGACCCGTTGCTTTCAGAATCGAGGCATAAACGGCCAAGCCGATTAGCAGGTTAAAAGCGGCATTCGGATTATCCCCGATCAGGAAGGCCGGACGCACCACACTCCAGGTGATTTCGGAGTGTTCACCCATTTCCTGTAAATAATCTTCCTGTTCATAGTAGAAGTTCGGCCCCGGTGGACGGCGATCATCTTCGCGGAAAGGCTGCCGCCAATAGCGGTAAATGTGCGGCGAGTAATGCATCCCGTATATCTTGCCCCCCGTGACCAGCGACACATGCGATAAACGGTGAGGAGCCGCGCGGGTAGCTTCGACCACATTCCGCAGCATCCGTAAATTGAGCTGCTCCGGATCGTAGGCCAACCCGCCCCGCGCCAACTGCGCGTAAAACCACTTCGATAACGCAGGAGATAACTCCATAAAAGGCGCAACAGCCCCCAGCATTCTGAGGATACGCCGCATGGTTCGATAATCGCCCGGCGACGCAGTGTGAAAAGGCGATATGTAGGCGGCAAAAAAGACATGGGTAACGCTGTAAGAGGCAAGCGCAGCCTCAACGGCGGATTTATCGGTCAGGTCAATGCTGAGAGGAATAACATTTTCAGAAGCGGGAATAGGCCGGCGGGATGCGGCCAGAACTGACCACCCCGCAGCAGATAAATGGCGTACAAGTGCGTTTCCGGTAATCCCGGTTGCCCCCAGAACCAGTCCAACGCGATCATTCATCTGCTTTTACTCCTTGAGTCGAAAAATCCAACAGCTTCAACGAAGCTTAAAAAACAATGATAACCTGAATTCGGGATAACGATCCTGAAGAGAACTTTCGCTGTAGGGGCGCAGCAGTGCTGCGCCCGCACGAGATAACCTTCAATTTCTAACGGATTATGCTGAACTGAGATTATGATAATTCCAAATGTGCCTGCACAGGCTGTCACAAATTGTTGCGCAGATCACTTTTCGCTCTTGTGTGAGCGGGTACGAGCTTCTAGAAATGGGAAAGCACCAGTTTAAGGCAAGGCTTCCGCTTCCGCAATACATCTGACCGATCAGGCCGCTTTTTGCTTCGCGCGATGGCTTACCCGCCGACTTCGACTTCCAAACGCGCGTAGG
Source organism: Aggregatilineales bacterium (assembly GCA_044226645.1). Classification (GTDB taxonomy): domain Bacteria; phylum Chloroflexota; class Anaerolineae; order Aggregatilineales; family Phototrophicaceae; genus CFX2. The sequence continues at coordinate 5,051 of JBGAGR010000305.1, read as the reverse complement.
CATGGCTCAGACTGGGGCCAATGCTCAACACATCGCCGCTGGTCAGAGGCAGCGCGGCGCTGCGGCTGGCGCGGGCATTATTCACAAAGAGCGGAACCTGCGAACGTTCATCCGACCAGACCCACCAGCTTTGATCGTCCAGGCGGTAGCTGATCCGCGCATAATACGGCGACATGCCTTGAAATGGACGTGGGTCGCTCCCCTGCGCGGTGATGGCTTCGTATAAATCGGCATCCAGATCGGGTTGCAGGGTTTCGGATTGTGACCGGCAGCCGATGAGCTGTTCGCCCTGCCCTGCCAGCAGCGTATACACCCGGTCACGCTGTTGAGCATCGCGCAGCAGCAAAATGGTCTGGGCATGGCGCAGTTTTAGAGCGGCATAGAGCAAGCCGCCCTCACCCAATCGCAGCATATCGAGCGCCGTTTGTGGCGGAACCAGCCGCGCGATATACAAGCTGAGATCATCGCGCACCGGGAGTCGGTTGTACTGCGTCAGGCTGGTAGCAATCTGCTCGGCGCGAATCGTCCCGGATACGCGCAGCGATTGGCTCTCGCGCTCCAAACCGATGCGTAATTCAGTCGTTTCATTGCCGAACGGCAGCACAGGGACATCCTCGCCCTGCTGCACCGTTTCCAGTGTGACGCGCATTTCGCCAATCGGACGCACATCGCCAGCACGGTAAAAACGCACCCACTGAGCATCGTTCAGCACAATGGGCTGCACATCAAGTTCCAGTTCATCGAGCATGATGCGTGTCTGACCACTGCGCGCCGCATACCAGACCCGCGCGGCATCATCAAAATACAACCGCAGACAATCCGCCGCGACAAATTCCAGCGCTTTGGGGGTCACAAAGTGGCGTAAATCGACATCCGGGATGAAGCCGGCTTCCGGCCTGCCGACCATGAGCGATTGTTTCCCGCTGGAACGAATGGCCGTTTCGCCCAGACTGAACTGCACGATTTTGTCACCGGGACGGGTTGGGCGTGGCAGTTCTACCGGACGTGGGGCATGGGTGAAAATGATCACGCGGTCTCCGCCCTGAATATCCAGTTCATCGACCCGCTGCGACAAGCGCACCGGACGCGCGATCTCCAGCGTATTCATGTCGATCTGCGCTTCCTGCTGCGAGAGATAGCGCGCCACCTCCCCCACCGTGACCTGCCCCGCCACTCGCGCCTGATAATGCTGGCTGGATGGAACCAGCGCCGCCGCTATCCGAAAAATCGCCACTATTCCTCAAGTTTCTCTGTTAATGCTCGTATCAGATTTCGGGCATCCAGCATGGTAAGCTGATTGAAATCATGCTTCGGATAAAATTCTTCGAGCCTCAAATCAAGTTGTTCAAGAAGGCTATGGATGTATTCAAGCTGCTTAGGGCTTGCCTGTTTGCTTGATAGATGCGTATCGGGGTTCGATATATAAGTTGGTGGGCCATCTTTTGCCCAATTACGAAGTATAACTGCCGTATATTTTATGTAGTCATCAACTTTTTTCCGTACACTGATTTCAATCGCAGCTTTAATCCAGTCAGGTTCATATGACTCAATGAATGTGTAAATCGCTTCATTATCACTCTGTTTCAGGTAACTATGCCCAAGAGTTTTCTGCCAATGTTGAATGACTTCTTCCAACCGCTGCTGGCGCTGATGGAGTATCTCAACACGCCTATCTCGTAAATGCTTCCGCCATTCTTCTTTGGAAAATCCACCTGTGAAATTTTGTATCAGCTTATCTGATTTCCCCTCATTACACTCTCTACAACTGGTAATCAGGTTATCAAAATCATCTGTCCCATTCTGCGCTACAGGGTTTAGATGGTCGATAACCAGCACAACATCAGGGGGAGTTCTGCCGCAATACTGACAGGTATGGTTATCACGTTGAAAAACGTCAAAGCGAAGCGATTTGGAAATATGGCGAACATTGGGAACTTCCAGCATGTCTAATGTGACAGCCGAATTGCAAATGACACCACCTTCCGGCTTAGTAAGTAGTAATTTTAGATTTTGAAGTGTCTTGAGATAGGTTTTTTCAGAAACCACACTGGCCTTTTCACAAATATCCTGCCAGGTTGCATCTGATTTATCCTTTATGACCTCAATAAAAGCCCTTAAAAACTCCTTCTGTTTTCTACTGAGTTTGTTAATCGCCCATTGAACATAGTCTGTTGTGCAGTATTGTTCTTGAACCCTTTTAAATTCCTCCTGAGCCGTTTGGAGTCGTTTTTCTTCTGCTTTTCGACGTTTTTCCTCTTCAAGACGTTTGCAGTGTTCGCAGCTACACCATCCGCGACTTTGATGACCACACCCAAGACATACTCGCTCATCGGCATTTCGCGCAGTACGATTTTTATAGACCAATTCAAGGAAACAGTTGGGACATTTCTCGCCAGTAGATAGCGGAATAATCACTTTGCTAATTTGGTTCTGGTTGTAGCGTGCCTGAAGAGACTTTAATGTAATGTCACTATTCCAAAATAAGTCGCTTATTTCTACTTGCTGCTCTGGCGTAATTCCAAGTCCCAACGCTTTTTGCTTAATAACCTCGACCGCTTCTTTAGCCTGTTGCTCATATATCTTTCGCTGATCAATTCTTTTCGTTACTCGTTCGAGGTTGGATGAGTACAATTTTTCTGACTTATTCAATTGTGTTGCTTTGGCAAATAATGTTTGCGCCTCAACGACTGATCCTCGCTTTTCGTGAATTACTGCCAAATTATTCAGCGCAGACGTATTATTAGGTTCTAATCCAATAAGGCGTTCGTATACCGCTTTTGCTTCATCTATTTGCCCTAACTCATTTAGGGCATAAGCCAAATCGAATAATCCTTCCCGTCCATCCGTAATTTCAACGAATCGACGATTCATATCGACTACTGTCTGAAACTGCTTCTTTCTGAATAAAATTTCCCTCAAATATCTTTCGTAGAAAGGGAAAAATATTTCTTCTAATGGTTCATCTGGGTATAGTTTGAAGTGTTTTAAGACGATTTCGCGTATTTCTAAATATTGCTTCTCGAACTGCTCTTCAAAAGTGATTTCATCGTTGTGGTAGCAGTATTCAAGTGACTCCATATCCCATTCAACATCATTTTCATACGACCAAAGGCTGAAAATTAAGTGATAGTCTACTGCTTTGGGTAAATCTTCTGAAACGTAATAGCAACACAAATCTCCCGCAAGTATGGGGGGATATCCCATTAGTTCAGCCGAAGTCAATAACATATCTTCCGATTTCCGAGGAAGCAGCTTTTGTATCTCATCTCCATCGTTCTGGTATAAGCCATATTCAGAGAAAATGTATACGATACGTCCTAGAATTTCGTCGGTGATATAGAGGCTTTCTCCGTATAACAGAAGCAAGTGTTCGCACACATCCCGAATAGGGTCAAATAGTTTATATTCTACGTGGGTACTTTGTATTGAGGGGTACAACCAATACTCGATTGTATCTTCTGCTTTGACTATCCAATCAAATCCCTCCTTGAAATCTCTGATCGCTTGGTTAAGGTTATCCTTTTTCAGATTTACATAGGCTTTACGGAACAGCTTCTTCACGATTTCAGCGGTTGATCCGTCATCGAGTTCTTCCAGAGCAACGAGCCAGTCGCTTAGTTTTCCTTCATGGAAAAATATGTCTGCCCGAATTTGTGCTTTCTCGCGTGTATCCGAAAAAGCGATTTCATTAAAGTAAAGCGCGGCCTTCTCATAGTTCGATAAAGCCATCATGGCTTCAAAGGCGTACCACCGCGTTAAATCATCAATGGTATCTGGTTTTAAGAGCAACTGAAGTATTTCAAATGCTTGCCGAGCATCATTTTTCCAATATAGGTATGTTGTTACCAATTCGCTTCGAGCAGCCTTATTTTCAGGAAATTTTTTCAAGGCTTGTTGCAATACTTCAATACGTTTTTCTACAGTTCCACGACCATATAATCGGGCTAACCACAGATACGATTCAACGGCGCAATCATCAAATGAGATGGCCTTTGAAAGATAACCGATGATTATTTCCTCTGTGGCATCATCCAGCTCGTAGTCATACTTATCCCGTGATTCTGCCCTGGCAAGATAATAATAAACTGCGGCAGAGGGTTCAATTTTCAATGCTGCTTTTAGTGCATTAGACATCTCATCCCAACTTAAAAGCGTCCAATAACAGACTGCAAGCCTGATATAGTCGTTAACAACAGGCTTTTCAATTTGTTTTGCAATTTCAATAGCACTTGGTATTTGGTCTAGCTTAGTAAAACAGTAGACGAGCGCACGTTTTTTGCCATCATCAGGGGTTATCTTTAGTTCTACTTGCAGAATCTTGGCTGCTTCTGCAAATTGATCTTGCTTTATAAGACTCAGATAGTCATTATTTGCCGGATGTGACCCAGGAGTATTCATAAAAAGCTACCTTACGCCAAAAACAATACTTTGTATATTTATTATAGTTTTAAGAACAGGATACCAATAATGACCGCGAACATCAAACCAGCCAGCCCGGACGCTTTTGTACGATTTATCGCTCATTCGGAGAATGCTAATCGCCTATTCGAATGGATTGACGGGGGGTGGTTAAGGTCGCGCTGGCAAGGTGGTTGCGTTTTTCAGGCGATGCTGATATTCTGTCAATAAGCAACCCGTCTGTGTGCCAACGCAGGTCGGCGAAATATTTTGAACGTAATATTGTGTTCACTAAAGACCGCTCGCCAAAGCGGTTTTTGGTTTTAAGTCAGGATGTTCACGGCGAATCTTTAACTATATTTATCTTTTGTGCAACGACTCCATAACCCTTGAATTGACACCGAATTTTCCCTGAAACAGGGTGTTTCTTTATGCAGTTCCGCCCGGATAACCCTTATACTGGAAAAAATCTATATATAGAGTAAAAGGCAGCTAATCATGGGCGTACACTACGAATGGGATGATGACCGTCAGATAATCCTGGACATCCAGCTCCAGGCTCCCTGGACGTGGACTGAGTACCGCGCCATTATGAAAGACCTTATGCCGATGCTGCGCGATCTCAATCATCCCGTCGCGACCACCGTAGATTG
>JBGAGR010000304.1:0-9078 GCA_044226645.1 Aggregatilineales bacterium | reverse complement strand
TTAGGCTTTTTGAACTTCGCGACTTCCCGATTAGCTGAATAACCGCAGTTATCACATACCAGCAGCGTATCCTCGCCAATAGGCGCGAGATACATAAATTCGTGCGCCAGCTTGCCACCCATCATGCCCATATCCGACTGTACAGCAATCACAGGCAGTCCACAGCGGTTATAGATACGGAAATAGGCGGAATAATGCGCGGCATACTGCTTATCCAGCCCTTCCCAATCCGCGTCCAGACTATAGCTGTCTTTCATAGTGAACTCGCGCACCCGGATCAACCCAGCACGGGGGCGAGGCTCATCGCGCCACTTGGTCTGAAGATGATAGATCAGCGCAGGAAGCTGGCGATATGAGCGAATTTCCCGCCGTACCAAATCGCTGACGATTTCCTCATGCGTCATTGCCAAGACCATATCCCGCCCGGAACGATCCTGAAAACGTCCCATTTCCGACCCAATCTGATACCAGCGTTTGCTTTCCTGCCAGGGTTCCGCCGGATGCACGACTGGCATGGTGATTTCCTGCCCACCAATGGCATCCATTTCCTCCCGCACGATACGCTCAATTTTGCCCAGTGCCCGTCGCGCCAGCGGTAGGTAACTGAAAATTCCCGCTGCCAGCGGACGGATATATCCTGCTCGTAACAACAGTTGATGACTGGCAACATCGCTATCGGCAGGCGCTTCCCTGAGCGTCTGGCTAAACAACTGGCTCATCCGCATGATTTGATCTCCATATTTAATAGGAAAATACAAAGCGGCGGACACAGGTCATATATCCGCCTTGCAGGAGACTATACATCAATTATCATAAAGTTATTACGGACTTCAGCGCAGCAGGCAGCATCACTGTAAAGCGCACTGTACTCCACGAACCGCAAGTTGATGAACACGCTCGAACGCGCCAATAATAGGTTCCGTTAGGGAACGTCGGCAGCGTCATAGCAAGGGTATCTGACGAAATCGCGTTATCCGAATAGCTCAGGCTGTTGAAAACCGTGTTGCCAGCCACTTGCAGCTCATAACGTGTCGCCCAGATCACCCGATTCCAGGTCACGGTGGGTGGTTCCGTCGTAAATACATTTCGCGCGGGAGCAGCATTGTGCGCACAGGTAGAGGCTTTGGTCACAGTACGCGCTCCGGTAGGTGAAATCGCCACTTGTCCATTTTTATCCATGATTTCGATGCCAATGGTAATGTCTCCATCCAGCACATCATTCCCGCACAAATCCCACGTATAGCCATAAGGTGCGACACTATCCGTCGCTACGATGAACTCCGATTTTCCTGTCCAAATCGCTGTAAAACGCACTTCCTGCACACCGCTGTTGGCGGCTGCCCATGCCCCCAGACTCACGCTTTTACCAACCTGCTTTCCATCTAACGGTGCAGTCAATCCGCCGCGCGGCTGGCTGCAATCAGCACTAACAGTGATTGCGCGTGTGCCTTCCGGCGAAAGCACCTGCGTTCCGTTGTTATCCGTCACATCAAAACCGAGTTGAACGCTGCCGTTCGGAACACCCCATGCGCACAAATCCCAGTGATATTCATAAGGCGCGCTGCTGTCGATTCCCAACAAACGCCAGATTCCACCCCAGTTCGCTGTAAAATGGACTTCACGTACTCCGGCGTATGCACTGGCCGTCCCCGCCAGATAGCCCGAATTCCCCACTGTCGCCCCGTCATCCGGTGTCGTGTAATTTCCCGTGATACCGCCGGAAAGTTGCAGCGTATTGTAGTAATATTGCAAAATCGACTGCCACGACCATCCCTGATCGCCCAAACTTTTCGACCCCCACTGCTCCATACAGGGTTTGCCGGGAAAGGTTCCAACGCAGGTCGCCTGAATGCCATCGACATAATGAATTTCGACCACCTGCCCATTCTGCCGCATCATATAGTCCCAGGTTTCATCGACGGCTGCATTGGTCGAAGCATAGGTAGCACCCGTATACACCTGATCGCAGGTATCCGCACGTACATCATACGGCTGCCCGTTCCAAATCCCACGCGGCCCGATGTTGATTTTGAACCAGCCGTACATCTTGACGGCCATCGCCCCGGCACGCAGTGAAGCGCCATTCCATGACGAAATCCATTCGTGCGGCAGAACGCCTTTGACATAATCGCGGAAAGGCAACGTATCCACCCGGATAATGGGATACAGAATGTACGATCCATTCGACCAATAGCCGCAGTTAGCATAGTCTGTTATCGCCACCCGAATCGTGGATGGAATCGTATCATTGGAGAAAAAGAGAGGATGTGAGGCAAAATTGCCCTGCGCTTGTGTGAAATTTTGCAACGCTGATATAGGCGGCAGTTCGCGCGAGGTTGGCAGTCCCCCATCGTCAATAACCTGATTTTCTGCCCTCAGCACTATATGATCGAGGATGAGCGTATCGCCCCCGTACAGCACGGTATCTTTCTGTATATAGGTTCCGTATCCTTCCGCTGTGATGGTGATTGACACAATCAGATAAACATCTGACACGCCGATTCCGGCAGTCTCAAATGACCCGTCTGCGCCGCTTGTCATCGGGATATTCCAGTCTCCAGCGCTTATGACGATCTGCGCACCGGAAACAGGCTGTCCTGCCTGATTCGATACTACACCTCGGACATAAGAAATCGTACCTGCTTGTGTGACCATTACACCCAATAGCAAGATTACAACCAATGAAATCAGGCAGTAGGAATAACGTTTCATACAGTCCCTTATACCATCAACATCTCTATCCCCCATTATCGGTTATTTTTACACTGCCACTAACCCTTCCATTCCCGCCCTTCATTAATCTTGAGCTTATTCATCACTGCTTCACCCAGATCAATCCCCTGCAAGCTGGCGATTTGCAGCAGATACAGCATCACATCCGCCAATTCGCCCGCCAATTCTGCTTTATCCGGGGTGGTTTCGCTCCATTGAAAATGTTCCAGCACTTCACCGGCTTCCAGCACCAGCGAAATCGCCAGATTTTTAGGGGTCTGTGGATGCGGTGAATCCGGCTCGTACCAACCTTTGCTCCGCACAAATTCATGCATCGCGGTTTCAAGGGTTTTAATGTCCATCAGCATCCCTCACAAAAACAAACAGCGGCAGATTTCTACCGCTGTCCCACTTTATATTGCATACAAACCCGCTCAATAGGCATTCTTATCCCGCCGCATGATCGTTTGTAAAACCGTGCGAATGATAATCTTGATGTCCAGCCAGAGCGACCAGTTTTCCACATACCAAAGATCGTATTCGGTACGTTCTTCAATCGAGGTATCACCCCGCAGACCGTTCACCTGTGCCCACCCGGTCATACCCGCTTTTTCGCGGTGACGTTCCATATAGCGTGGAATCTGCTCACGAAATTCCAGCACATAAACTGGACGTTCCGGACGCGGCCCCACCAGACTCATCTCCCCGACCAGCACATTCATCAACTGCGGAATCTCATCCCAATTAGTCTTGCGCATCCAGCGCCCCAAACGGGTCACACGCGGGTCATCTTTCACTGTCCAGCCGGGGCCATCAACTTCTGCATCAGCCTGCATGGTACGGAACTTCACCACATCAAAAGGCTTGCCGTCCAGTCCCATACGTTCCTGCGTATAAAAAATTGCCCCTTTGGATTCCAGTCGCACCAGAAATGCAGTGAGCAGCATAAAAGGTGACAGAAAAATCATGCCAAACAGCGAACCAATAATGTCCAATCCGCGTTTCAGGCTTAACTTCCAACCCCGCAGCGCAATGTCGCGCACAGTGAGCAGCGGTGTTCCCCCCAGATCATCGACACTCAGATCACCTGCCATATAGGCGAAAATGTCCGGGTAAATCTTAATATCTACCCGTCCACGCTGGCAGAGAGTCACCAAATCCAGCAGTTCTTCACGCTGCATTTCCGGCAGCGCGATAATCACCTGATCGATAGCCTGCGAATCGATCAGATTCGGCAAATCCTGATACACGCCGATCACTGGAATATTGCTGAGATTGGTACGAGTTTGCGTCTTGCCGTTGACCACAACACCCACCGCGTTATAACCCAACCGGGGATTCGCACCAATTTTCCGAGCGATTTCACGGGCGACCTTGCCGTTCCCGACAATCAGCAGATTATCGCGCCCAATGCCTCGGCGGCGCAGACGTGAACGCACTATATGATGCGTTTCGCGTCCAAGGATGGTCAGAGCAATGCTGAAAATCCAGGCGTAAAACAGGAGACCGCGTGGGTAGTCAACCTCAAAAATGGTCGTATTGAACAACACGGGCTGCATACCGTAGACCATCAGCAAACCAACCGTGATTGCCCCTGTAACTTTACGTCCATGATCGATTCGGCTGATGGCGCGTGGGAGATGATAAAGTCGCGTCAGATAAAAAATGCCAACAATGACAAGTACCTGCAATAATGCCGTTGGGAGATAATACAGAAACAAAGGTTGCGTGTCTGGTATGGAAATAAAAGGAAGAGACAAAGACTCGCGCGCCCAGTACGCCAGACCAAACGCAAGCGATAACGCCATCGCATCCATTACAGGCAAAGCAGCGTTGATAATCCAGCGTATCCGATGATTACGGGAAGCCGGGGTCAAATTTACCCGGCGGAAGGTACCGGTTGACGAATCTCCTGCCAAAGTCCGCGTCCGCCCTTCGCCAGCAGCCCCAGCATCACCAGACTGTGGAGCCATAACGGTGTCGTCTTTTCGTAGTGTTTGCGGTAAAAGATGAGCATCGCGCGCTGGAACTCGAACTGCGCCTTTTTGCTCCTGCGGCTGGCGGCTCGCTTGACGTGTTTGACGATGACCTGGGGGTGATAAAACACCTTCCACCCCGCCTTTTTTATTCTGAACGCCCAATCCAAATCCTCTCCGTACATAAAGAAAGTCTCGTCGAGCAGTCCGGCATCGTGGATTGCTTCCCGCCGTACCTGCATGTAAGCACCGACCACCGAATCGACCTCGATTTCCTGATCCGGGTCAGCAAACGTCATATTATACCGTCCGAAGCGTGGGTGACGAGGAAATAGCCTGGACAGCCCGGAAAATCGATAAAATGACACCAATGGCGTTGGGAAACTTCGACGGCAGGCTAAATCGAGACTGCCATCTTCCAGCACCAGTTTCGGCCCGGCGACACCAATTTCAGGATTCGCATCCATAAAGTGCGTCATGTCGTAAAGCGCGTTGGGGGGAACTTCTGTGTCCGGGTTAAGAAGGAGTGCATAGCGCGGCGCGTCCGGATCAACATCACCCTTGCCGCGATACCCCAGCGCCTTTAATCCCAGATTATTGCCATAAGAGAAACCACCGTTAATCGTACTGGCGATAACCTGAACCGCTGGGAACTCCGTGCGCACCATATCGGCACTGCCATCGGTGGAAGCATTGTCCACCAGCACCACTTTGAACGAGAAATCACCCTCGCTCGCCATGACGGTTTCCAGACAGCGCCTTAACAGGTCACACGTATTCCAGTTGACAATGACTATCCCTAAATCATGCATAGTTTCTCCTCGCCTATGGATTTTACCACATGCGATAATGAGTCAACACAACGCCTACTCTACGCTTATCGGACACAAATGTTATGGAAAAGGCAAGTAAAATCTGAATGATGTAGACCTTGACTAAAATTATGTGATCCGTTCGCATCCGCACACATGGCAGCAGTTCGGCTGATTGCTGCCCCGCCGAGGGGGTAGGCGGCGGCGATCACGGGGAAACTTCCGCCGAACGGCGGCGAATAAACACTGCGCCTGACTTGGGTGAAATCTAATCATATTCAGCATGAAAAGGCGCTAGCAGGCACAACAATCAGCTCCTCTATAGATACACGACAGTCCGCACAGCAGGTATGGATGAAGCGTAACACAAACGCACTGGAAAAGGGCTACTTTTTGGTAAACTTTTCGGTGAGTATTTTCTAACGTAAAGATTCTTCGTATGTCTTTGGATAGTTGTATGTGGTTATTCTGCTTCCACCATTAGTTGGACTTCACCGGGCAGGTGGTGGGGTTGCAGTAAATCACAATCTCCATCTGATGCAGCAGGCTGGTGTCATCCGGTGGTATATCCTGTCCAGCCCAGTACACACGCGGAAAACGGGCGACTTCAATCCAGTCTTTTTGCAGGCGTTGCAAAGTCGTCTCAGCATCCTGTGCATCAACGGGTTTTTGCACCAGATTCAGATCGCGCAGTACCGCGTGAGGATACGAATCGGAGTAAATAATCAGAGGCGCATTCCACAATGGGTCATCATCCGCCGCTGCCCATCCGAAGGCTTGTGTTGGTGGGTAATCGCGCGGATCGAGCGGCACATTATACGATCCTACGAGCGAAACAGGGGTATCACGCGGTACATGCTGGTAAATCCAGTCCTGTGCCAGCATCCGGTTATCTTCTCTGGCGAATAGCCCCGCCGCCGACACAGCTAAATATACAGGCCATGCCAGCATCACCAGCGCCAAAATCACCCTGCCCCACCTTACACTCAGAGATGGCAGCGAATCGAATCCATATGCCCCTACCAGCGCGACAGGCGTAATCATCGGAATCAGCAAATTGGGATTGAGGCGGATGCTGCTCAGGGCGAAACCTGTGTAGACCAACATGTATGCGACTAGCCCCACTCCCATCCAGAACGGAAAATCCTTTGCACGAAACCGCTTGAGCAGTCGAAACAATCCGAACAGCGTGGCAATGGAAGTCAGTGGCCCAATCACGATCAAGAACACATAGCGCCAATAGTAGCCGATTGATTGAAGTGAACCACTGGTTGTCCAGCCGGGGCCACCACCGCGCGAACCATAATACAACAGGATGTAGCGCACATTCTCGAAAAATACGCGGAATTCAAATATCGCTCCTGGCGTGGCGATCAAAAATCCAATGGGAACTACCGCCAAACCAATTAGCGGTGGAGCGATTTGACGGTTGCGCCGCCAGTTGACGATACACGCCACCAGCAGCACCACACCAACTACCCCAGCGTTATAGCGTGCAGAAGCCGAAAGCCCAACCAGCAGTCCCGCCGCGATATACATTTTGCGCGAGGGTGATTGACGCTTCATCAATATCAGACTCATGAACAAGGCCGCGCTCGAAACGGCCAGCGTCGGCGCACCCGGATTTTCATAATGGGCGAACTGTACCACCATCGGGGAAAAGCCGACCAATGCCGCTGCCAGCAGTCCGACTCGACGGTTAAACACCAATCGTCCGCCCGTATACACCACCGAAACAGCGATGAGCATCATCAGTACCGAAACCCATCGCGCGACCACATACACGGAAAATGGCGTAATCTGCCGCTGACATCGTGAATCGGGCGGAGCAGGCACTTCGCATTGCAATTCCGAGTTATCCGCTGGCGGCGCGTGAGGGTCAATTGAGCCGTGATAAAGCGATGTCGCATTCGACAGCCACGACATCACCAGATTCAAATCAATCGTCAGCGAAGGGTTTTCGTAGAAATTCGGCTTGACCGGGGATATACCGCGCAGCAGCATGGCATACGGAATGCTGGCATAAAAATAAGCATCGGGATGAAAAATCGTCGCGCTGTTCAGCCAGCCGTATTCAACCGTCGAGGGGTTATATTCCGGCAGCGGACGACCATAATCCAATCCACTGGTATACAGCAGGCCGCAAATCAGCAGCAGAAGGACGACGAAAACCCGATCTTTTCGCATTCAGGCCTCATTGGTTGCCGTTGGCAAAGTGCGCAAAGGCTGGCCTTTCAAGGCTGCACGCATCGCATCCCGGTCATCCCAGGGATACTCGATTTTGCCAAAGCACATGCTCTGTTCATGCCCTTTGCCGCAGGCCATTACAATATCACCCGCCTGCGCCATCTGACACGCCTGATACAATGCTTCGCCTCTATCCTTCACGCGAATGAACGACTTGCCCTCGACACCGCCCTGCGAGATCGCTCCTTGCGCCATTATCTCCAAAATCGCATCTAGCGACTCAGTGCGTGGGTCTTCAGCAGTAAAAATCGTGAAGTCTGCCAGCCGCGCAGCGACTTCCGCCATCATCCGCCGCTTTTCACGATCACGCAGTCCCGCGCTGCCAAACACCGCAATCAAGCGCTTGCCCGGTTGCAGCATCCCCTTCGCGGCTTTCAATGCATTTTCCAGCGCATTTGGTGTATGCGCAAAATCGACAATAGCTGTGAAATTCTGTCCTTCGTCGATCCGCTCCATCCGTCCAGGGATGCCTTTGACCTGACGAATGCGCTCCGGTATAGTGCCATCGGCATCAAAATGATAGTAACTGAATGGCGCTGCCGCATACGCAGCCAGACAATTCATAACATTAAATTCACCTACTAACGGTGTGAAAACTTCTTCAACCCACTTACCAGTGGTGAACTCAACACGAAAATACGTTCCCTCGGGACGATACCTAATATGGGATGCCCGAAAATCGGCTCGTTCGCCCAACCCATAAAACCACTTTCCATCAGCCGGGAATGAAGCAAAGTAATCCACGTTGGGGTCATCGGCGTTGAGGATAGCTATTTTCCTATATTCTGATTTTTTACGATATGACTTCCCTAACATCTCGAACATACGACCTTTTGCCGCTCGATACGCTTCAAATGAGCCGTGATAATCCAGATGTTCATGTGTGACATTGGTCATGACTGCTACATCAATATCTACACCGTTCAGCCGTCCCTGTGCCAGCCCATGACTGGTCATTTCCAATACGCAGTGCGATAATCCATTAGCGACCATTTGCGCCATAAGTGCCTGAATCTGGGGTGCGCTCGGAGTCGTGACATGAAGGCCAGTATCAATTGACTTGTCACCAACATAAGCGGATACGGTACTGATAAGCCCTGCCTCACGATTCAGCGCCACATATAGAATGCTGTGAATCAGGGTGCTGGTGGTGGTCTTGCCGTCCGTCCCGGTCACGCCGATGACCACCAGCTTGCGCGATGGAAAATCGTGATAAGCCGCCGCCAGAAAACCCGTTGCTTCCTGTGCATTTTTCACCCGCACATACGGCACAGATAAATCGGTTATATCGCGTTCGCCGACAATGGCTGCGGCCCCCTTCTCAATCGCGC
>JBGAGR010000004.1:0-84798 GCA_044226645.1 Aggregatilineales bacterium | reverse complement strand
ATTGCAGATGACAAATTATCGGCTTGCGTAGGGGCGCGTCGCGAAGCGCCCTCTCAGAAAAATGCGCATCATGTATTCAATTACGAGACGGCATAAACCTAGAGCAAGTGTACGTGAGGATAGGTGAACGCGCAACGGTTACGCCCTTTCCCGTCAGTTTTTCGGTTTGAATACTCGAACCCTTTCGTAGAAAATATGTGCTACAATGAACTTGTAAGTGACTCTAGGGGTAGAAAGAAATCCTGGATGAATCAGAACTTCTATACTTTTAGCCATAACTCATCCTATAACCGTCAGTTTCCATGGGCAATCAGCATTCATGCCAAGTCCGAGATGATAGATCGTATTTGCCCTGAATATGGGGTGAGAGAGCGCTATCCAAGCGGGGCATTCGACGTAACAATAGAAGGGGGCAGCGAATATCCTGATTTTCTCGGCTGCGGCGCATATCCATTTCTTATTGTCTCACAAACCGTCATAAACGACTGGAAAGCCGCCGGAATCACTTCTTTCTATACTTACCCTGTGGGAATAGTTGAGGTGGAATCTGAGGAATTAGAGAATACATCTTCTCCCACGTACTATCGGGTCGAAATCGATGGTCGTTGCCAAATCGATTTAAAAGCGAGTGGTTTACGAGTAATTCGACAAGCACTGGATTGTCATTACCTCATAACAGAACCATCTGTCGGTTCTGGATTCAGGATGCTGCCCAAGTCATGGGATGGTTCACCAATTTTTCGAGATGTCGATTTGTATCCTCGTATAAACTTCTGCACAGAACTCGTACTCCAGATTGCAAGAAAATACAAACATACAAATTTCCGCTTTGAACCAATGGAAGGTTCCTTCGATCATTTTAGCTCAGGCATTGGTTACTTTGCTGAATAGGATACGGATATTTTCATTGATAGATTGTTGTCAATTAATTCGACCGCATATACACATGGCGGAAAAGGCTTCCGCCTTCGCCGCCGCCGCCATCATTTTCCCTCAAACTCCGCCTTCCCTGCCTTAATCAGGGCGGAATCAGTCATAGATTGCGTGTCATCATTCTGCCATTCGATTCTGGAAATAGTTCGTAACCGAAATTAAGTTATGTTCTTCATGAATTTTCACGATAACCCTTTCTTCTGGAATGACCATATACCGAGAACATAAGGGTTGGCTCATAGGCATCTGGCGCACGCTGGTTCTGGACAAACCCCATATCAACGCTATAATCCCGCAAATTTTTTGGGAGGAGGCTTGTTATGGAACGGGTCGATACACTGCTCACAGGTGGCATCGTGGTCACGATGAACGAGCAGTTTGAAATCATTCATGATGGAGCGGTAGCAGTCCAGGGTGCAAAAATCGTTGCGATGGGCAAAAGTGCTGATCTCGCCGCTCAGTATGAAGCGGATAAAGTAGTCTCGTGCAAAGGTCAATATATCATGCCGGGGCTGGTCAACGCCCATACCCATGTGCCCATGACGCTCCTGCGTGGTTTGGCGGATGATCTCCGCTTGGATGTCTGGTTGATGGGCTATGTTATGCCCACCGAACGTGAATTTGTCACGCCGGAGTTTTGCCGTTTGGGAACGGGACTGGCTTGTGCTGAAATGATCCGCAGTGGTATCACGTCCTTTGCCGATATGTATTACTTCGAGGCCGATGTCGCAAAAGCTACAGCCGACGCGGGTTTACGCGGTGTATTGGGGCAGTCTATCCTGAAGTTCCCAACACCCGATGCGGAAACTTACGAACAAAGTCTGGAATATGTCGAACGTTTTATTCAGGAGTGGCATGACCATCCGTTGATTACGCCAGCCGTTGCACCTCATGCGCCCTATTCCGTCACTAAGGAGCTTTTGAGCGACTGCGCCCGCATCGCTACCAAATATGATGTTCCGGTGCTGATACATATCGCGGAAACGAAACTGGAACAGGACGACAGCCTTAAGCTGTACGGCGAAACCGTTGTTCCTTGGGTTGAGGAGACGGGTTTGCTTGGTGCGAAAGTATTAGCGGCTCACTGCGTCCATGTCACGCCTAATGAGATGAAGACCATGCGTGAGCATGACACCACCGTCGCGCACTGCCCCACCAGTAACCTCAAGCTGGCATCCGGCATCGCGCCTGTGACACAGTTGTTGGGGCAGGGCTTAACTGTTGGTATCGGTACAGACGGCCCCGCCAGCAACAATGATCTGGATATGTTCGAAGAAGTACGCCTTGCTGCTATTCTGGGCAAGACCGCTGCGAATGACCCAACCGCACTTCCGGCCCGTCAGGCTTTACTCATGGCAACCCGTATGGGAGCCGATGCATTGTTTTTGAAAGATGTTGGCAGTCTGGAACCCGGCAAACTGGCAGATGTCATTACGGTGGATGCAGAACCCGCTCACAACATGCCGCAGTTCAATAGGGATACCAACGCTGTCTATTCACGTATTGTCTACGCCAGCAAAAGCACCGATGTGCGTCATGTTCTCTGCAATGGACGTTGGTTGATGCGTGATCGTGAGTTGTTGACAGTGGATGAAGCGGCTCTGCTCAAGGCCGCTGCGGAATATGCGATCAAAGTCGATGCATTTCTGGCTGAACAGCAAAAAGATACGCTCAGTAAGCTGTTGGTCATTGGTGGCTTGGAACGTGGCGAAAGCTTCGAGGTGCAGGCCAAAGCGGTTCTACATGATGAATCACTTATCCAAAAACTGCTTACCCATCCCGATGTGCAAATTCTGCTGCATCATCGCTATCGTCAGTACGATACCTATTTTCTCTTTGCTGATGAATCCAAAGGACGTGTCCGTTATCGTGAAGATGATTTGGTCGATGATAATGGCGAAGTGAAATCGGTGCGCAGTCGTCTCACCTATACTACGCCCAGCAAGGAACGCGATTTTCACTCAACGGTTCTGCTGTCCCGTTCGCGCTTTATTTCGAAGGCGGATCGCCCGTTGCGTTTTTACCGCGAGTATTTCCGTCCGGAAGGCGAGCGCGAACTGCACAAGGATCGTCGCCGCTGGCATATTCACTATCAGGGAGTGCTGTTCTATGTCAACATGGATCGGGTGTTACAACCGGAGCTGCCCGATACCTATATCGAGATCAAAAGCCGCACTTGGTCATTGGGCGATGCCGAAAATAAGGCCGATCGTATTCAGGAGATGCTCAGAATTCTCGGCGTAGCACAATCGGATGTGATTTCAGACGAATATCTCGAAATGCAAAAAGCCTAATCCTGAAGTTGAGAGTGTTGCCTTGGATGTTGAACCCGTTTTGAAGTTTTCACGCTTCACTCTCAATTTTAGACTCTTTGCCTGAGCGGTTAGCCGTTAGTGTGGAGCTAAAATTTGTCCCATCATTACCGGCTTACACGAACGGACTACAGTGCCCTATTCTCGATGACAAAAATGAGTTTTTCGCTTTTGCTAATCGCTAATGGCTAGAAATACTCATCGTTTACTTCAGCATTTGCACCGTACCGCTGCTGATAAAAGCAGTCATCGCAAATGCCGTAGGGGTGCTTGAGATGCAGCGGTTTTCCGCATCGGGTACAGCGCCGCATGGTGTTGATTTTACGCAAAAGCGCTTCATCAATCCGCAGCGACCATTCGCCACGCATCACCCGCACTTCAGGCTCATGTGGGCCAAACGGGTTAAACTCGGGCCGTTGTGCCAGCCACAGATAAATATCTGAGCAGGAGATGGAATACTCAATCGCTTCTAGTTCAACACTATCATTCACTTCAACGGGTGCGACGGGTGGGAATGGCATCGTCTTATCGGTCAGAATCGCGCGGGCACAGCGATACCAGTATTCGCGGCTTTCCTTGCGCGTTGGTGCATTGACCAGCTTCAGTGCGGCTGCTAAACCGAGCAGGTTAACTTCGCGGTCAGTAAGCATCTTGGCGAGTTCAACCCGTTCCGCCATATCCGCGATGTCGATTGCGCCGCGCAGTGAATCCGGAATCGAGCCTAATGACCCCCATTGGATTAAACGATTGGCGAGGCTGCCCGGTATCAGTTCTAAATCTTCTACCGTCGGCGCGACACGCGCATGAGTGAGTACCTGAGCCGGCTTAGTAAAAAGTTCAGCGATGGTCTTTAAATCGGCTCGGCGCGTTGCCCCAATTTCACCCGCTGTGGATAGTCCAAAGCGTCCGGCGCGTCCACCGATTTGTTGAACTTCCGCCGGGGTCAGCACTCGTCGGCTGCGACCATCAAACTTGGTCACTTCGTAGAAGCAGACGTAATCCGCTGGCAAATTTAAACCCATGCCAACCGCATCGGTTGCGACACAGATTTCAGTTTCCCCGTTGGCGAATCGATCTGCTTGCTTCCTTCGTACTTCTGGCGGTAGATTGCCGTAAACCACCGAAACACTGCGCCGCATCTGTTCTAGTTCGGTTTTGAGTCCCAACACCATCTGTCGTGAAAACGCGACCAGAATCGTTTTGGGAGGGAGTTGATTAAGTGACCAATACTTGTCCGCGATCTTGATGGGAGTCAAACGCTCATGTTCGAAAACTTCAATCGGGATAGCAGCCGAGCTTGCCAGTTTGATGATCAATTTTCGCACGGTTTCTGGCCCAATGACGTGTATATCCGCAGCCTGTGCTTCCATCATTGCGCGTGTCCACGCCCAACCGCGATCCGGGTCAGCCAGCATTTGCGCTTCATCAATAATGATGCAATCTCCGCTCTGATGCGGGTTAAACATCTCCACCGTCGCTGCTGTGATGCGCGCACCATCTACCGGGATAAACTCTTCCCCGGTCAACAGGTTGCAGGGTACACCTTGTTGGTTCAGTCGGTCAAATATTTCGAAGGCCAGCAGTCTCAATGGCGCGAGATACCAACCGCTACCTGCTTCCATAAGTGCTTGAAGTGCATCGTAAGTCTTGCCGCTGTTCGGTGGACCGATATGCAGCAGAATACGTTGATCAGCGCGACCAGCGTGTCGCCAGGTAGGGAAGGCCGCGACCAGTTTAGCCCGCAGTTCAGCGCGGCGTTCTTGCTCTTGTCGAACTTCTTCATTGCGGCGTTCAATTTCTGCCTGTCGTTCAGCTTCGCGTTGTGATCGCCATTCTTCGATTTTGGTCTTGAGCTGCACGCGATACTCTTTGTAAGTGGCTGGCAAGTCCCATTTCCCACGTACTTCGCCCCACCGTGGATCGGTACGGCTGATCCCGGCTTTTTGCAGTCTCCTGCGTGCTGTGGGATAGGTAACGCCACATACAATCGAAATATCGCGAGCATTCAGAATTTCGTGGCTTGTGATGATTTCGGCAAATTCGGGATTGTTAGCGGCCTTTTCGATAATTTCAGCTGAGATGCGTTGTTTACCATCTGGATCCTGGAATGCCTCAATTTGTCCGGCGCGAACCGCTCGTTCCAGGGATCGCAGTCGAACGCCAACACGTTTCGCAGCGCTGTCAATCGTGTAAGAACGAGCCGTTACACGTAGATGCGGTGTTTTGCCATCTCGCGCGCCTTCGCGCAGGACATCTCCACACTTTTCCAGTACGGCTTCCCATTCCTTATTGCGCTCATCCTCCCAGGCTTCGTCAAGCTGCCGTGTGTATTCCTGTGCAGTTTTACGGGCTTGTGTATCATCGCTGCTTTTGAGGGATACCCAGGTAAATGTTAATCCAGCTTTGGTTTGTGTCGTGAATGTTCTCAGGCCGCCATAGCCCATAATTTCATTCACTTTCCCCTTACCAAGCGTTTCCTGAAGGTCTGTATGCAGCGCAACTAGACCGGGTTTGGTGGCGAGATAATTCGAAATTTCCTGCCGAACAGCACTCTGCTGCTGCTGCCGAATCACCACTTGAATCGAGCGCAAGGTTAAGCGCAAAGGGTCATAGACCAAATTTTGATGCTTGAGCAAAATCTTTGCATCTAACAGCCGTTCCAGTGCGGCTTTAGCCGATTCTGAGTCAGCCAATGCATCTGCCTCAATATAGCCGGGTGTAGACTGCATACGGTTGAAAACCTGTAAAGCGTCAACATCAATTAGCTCTGGGAGTTGTTGTTCGCGGTTATGACGGGCTTCCAGGACTGTTGAGCCGGGCACGCTGCCATCTCTGGAGATATGCGGCATTGAAGGACGGCACCAGGGCGTTAACTGGTGCAGTTGCTCCAATGTCATGCGATGGATGTCGAAGTAATAATTCTGATACTGACCAATCCTACCATTTGTAACGGCGGTCTTGATGGCATCACCTTTATTGTGGTTAACGACCACCTGGTTCGAAAGTTCGGATTTGTGGATAAAACCTTCGGGGATGCGGGTTAGAATATTTTCCAGCAGTTCGGGAGTCGGAATATGTCGTGTCATGTATCTAGAGTTTAATCGACTTTCTCAGGGGTTCAAAAGTGTTCGCTTCAAAATTCAGCGTTGCTAAGTAATCGTGAAGTGTTTCTTCCCGTCGAATAAGGGCTATTGAGCCATCTTTTTGCAGGAGAAGTTCTTTTGGGCGCAGCCTTCCATTGTAGTTAAATCCCATTGCATGTCCATGTGCCCCGGTGTCGTGAATGACCAATAGATCACCATCTTGGATGGGGGGTAGCGAACGCTGGACAGCAAACTTATCATTATTTTCGCACAGTGCGCCCACTACGTCTACCACATAATGGTTTGTAGACGGTTTTGTCCCTGGAACTTCGATGTGATGGTAGGCTCCATACATGCCGGGACGCATCAATGCTGACATGGACGCATCAACTCCGATATAGTGACGGTAGGTGTCTTTTCGATTGATGGCTTTGACAACCAAAACACCATGTGGGCCGGTAATAAAGCGCCCGCTTTCCATGTAGAGCTTAGGTGTATAGCCACTTTTTTCCTGGAATTGACGCAGTAGGGCAGTGATTTCACACTCCATTGCTGTCAGATCAAGGGGTTTATCGTCGGGTCTGTAGGGAATACCCAATCCGCCGCCAATGTTGATGAATTCGAATGATATTTCGAGTTCAGACAACGCCCATTCGGCTAGACCCAATAACATCTGAGTGGTTTCGACCATTGATATGTAGTTGAGTTCATTGGAAATCACCATGGTATGTAGGCCAAAACGCCTGATTCCCAAATCACGAACCAGACGATACGCTTCTAGGAATTGGTCGTGACTGATGCCATATTTGGCTTCAATGGGATTACCAATGATGGCATTTCCGCTGCGGCGTGAACCTGGATTGTAGCGAAAGCACACGAGTTCCGGGAGAGAGGGTAGTTTAGAAACCAACGAAATATCATCCAGATTGAGAATGCAGCCCCCGTCCCTGAAGGCTGCGGTGAATTCTTCCGCGCTGGTGTTATTTGAAGTGAACATGATCGCTTCGCCAGAAGCCCCTATACTGCGGCTCAGGACGAGTTCCGGGATCGAACTACAATCGAAGCCAAAGCCTTCATCAAGAATGATGGTGAGTATATGTGGATTGGGCAGGGCTTTGACCGCGAAATATTCGCGAAAGCCATCAACGCCCGAAAAGGCAGATTTTAATCGCTGACATGTTTCACGGATACCTTTTTCGTCATAAATATGAAAGGGGGTTCCGAAATGACTGGCGATTTCTGGCAAACTCGGAAATAAGCGATCTTTGAATGACTGCGACATCGGCATAGCTGGTAATGCTAGTCCTTGCTGTGAACTATTTTATGGAATAGTTATACGCAACACTAATCTTAACGATTTACATTGGTTTTTGCGAGTGCTTTTCTATTGGGCGAAATCAGTGAGTTAGGCTATGATCGCTGAAGTTTTAGGCAAAATTGCAGAACATTTAGGAGCACTCTTGTTTCAAATGAATCGAAGTTGATTTTCATTTTAACCATTGAGGTAAAAATAATGGCTAAAGTTGGGATTGGGGTAATTGGACTGGGCCGTATGGGCAGTGTCTATGGATCATTTGTGGCAACTCAGGTCGAAGATGCCCGATTAGTTGCTGTGTCTGATAGTCGTCCCGAAGCGGCGCAGGCTTTTCTGGATCGTCACAGTGGTGTCAAATCGTACAGCGATTATCACGAAATGCTGGCCGATAAAAGTGTTGATGCGGTTGTTGTGGTTACGCCAACCAGTACACATCGCGAAGTGGTTATCGCGGCGGCTGAAGCAGGTAAAGCGATTTTTTGCGAGAAACCAACGGCGCTCACGCTGCAAGCCACTGACGATATGATTGCTGCCGTCGAAAAAGCGGGTGTGATGTTCCAGGTTGGCTTTATGCGCCGATTTGATAAAGCCTACGCGAAGGCAAAACAGCAAATTGATGCGGGTTTAATTGGTGATCCCGTTATGGTGCGTTCTATTGGGCGTGATCCTTTCCGCACCAGCCTAGAATATGCCAACCCTGCTGCCAGCGGTGGCTTGATTATGGATATGGGTATCCATGATTTTGATTTGCTACGTTGGTTGATGGGAGACGAAATTCAGCGCGTTTACACCGAAGTTGCCTCGTTAGTTTATCCCGAACTGCAAACTGTTGGTGATGTCGATAACGCCATGATTAATGTGCGTTTTGAAAGAGGTGGTTTGGGCAACGTTGAGGTCAGCCGTACGGCGCACTATGGCTATGACATTCAATGTAATGTAGTCGGTACGAAAGGTGCTCTACAGATTGGCTACCTTCAGGAGACGCAGGTGCTGCTACTCAATCGTGATGGCGCTCACCATGATGTTGTGCCACATTTTCCTGAACGATTTGGTCCCGCCTATACAGCGCAGATCGACCATTTTGTGGAATGTTTACGTGATCAGAAACCCCCTTCAGTAACGCCAAAAGATGCGCGTGCTGCGCTTCAGGCTGCGCTTGCGGCTACACTGTCTCAGCATAAAGGTCGGGTTGTCAACGTAGCTGAAATTTGATAAAGAAGGCGATTTCTTAGGTCATTTTTGAATTAGAGGAGGTTTGTGCCTCCTCACTGTTTTGCTCGGATTCTGTTTTTCCAGTATTTGTATTGGTTACAGAAAGTCGTCAAACCACTGCAAATCTTCTGGCCATTCCCAGCAGTCAATTGCAATAAGCGCTTTCACCCACTCTTGGAAGCAGGAGTCGCGGAAGGCCGGTTCCCAAACTGCTCCGCTTCGCCCGCCGCCGTGTTGACCCCAAAACTCAAGGAAATCGCCAAGGTTGCTGAAGCCTGCTTGGTAAAAGTTTTCTTGGCACTCTTGGCTAACATCGAGTTCTTCGATGGTCATGTCGGAACAACGATATTTCTTTTCCATAATCAAAACTGCTATTCGGTAGGATTTTCCAGACGAAAGCCATGCCCTCTAACGGTTATGACATATTGATTTTGCGGGTCAAGTTCCATCAGACGATCCCGCAGCCGGCGTACCAGCGCATCAATTGCCTGCTCGCTGACTCCTTCGCCCATTGCTTCAGGCCAGACATTTTCGATCACCTGATCGCGGGTACAAATGCGCCCAGAGTTAACATAGAGTAGCTCTAATAGGCGATATTGTGGCAGGCTGAGCGGTGGATTCAGTTCTACACCGCGAATAAAAACACGACGTGCTTCCGGATCAAGACGAAGTGTTCCTCTCACGAAAGCGGGAACTTCAGTTGCCAATGGGCTGGTTGCACCTGAGCCAATAAAGCGAATCCGCACAGCCAGTGCAACATGAATCTCGTCCCCATCGTGGAGATCGCGTTCGCCCTTTAACTGCTGCCCGTTAACCCATGTACCATTTTTGCTATCTAAATCCTTGATACGGTATGCATCGCCGTATTTGTAAATACGAATATGCTGCCGGGAAATTTGACGTTCAGCCAGAACGAGATCGCATTCCTCGCCTCGTCCCAGCGTGACATCATCATTTGTCATCGTCCAGTTTTGTATTGGATGGTTTTCATCCTGGACAATGAGAATGGGATGCTCAGTATCTTGGCCGGCCATGAAGGTATCTCTCCCTTAGACGTATAATTCCAGTTAATGATAATCGGATTATAACTTAACTGCCAGCAAGGGGAATCGCTTCAACATCCGATTCGACCACCCCCGTCCATAACCCCTGATCCTGATAAATAAGTTGAGTTGCTCCATTTTGGAGTTGTGAAACACCGCGCGATGTATTTCGATAATAAGCTTTCACGGTATTTTGAGCCTGGCTTAGCCCTAATTGTGGGATTTGTTCAAATGGCACAATTTCATGATGTACGCAGCTCTGACGGGGGCCAAGCAGACGTATGTCTTCCTCTGGGTATGACCCGCCGCTTGAGGATCCCTGTGCTACAGTACCAGCAGAATTGAAGACTAACCCCAGCCCGCTTGTTTGCCCATCGTCCCCCAATTGACCGCGAAATCGAGAATCGTGATTGAAATAAATCGCGATGGTGCCGATAGAGTGATTGGTGATAATTATGGCGATGTCAAGCGATTGGCTTGGCTGGTTCGGAAGTGCGGACGGGCGAACACGAATCGAGAGCGGGTCTTCGATGCTGCGACCTAACAAAGATTGATGCTCTGCCCGATCATTGCCAGTACGCAGCCACTCACATGGTATACTCTCATCTGCGCCTGGTAAAAGCGATGGAAGCAAATTGGGCAGCATACCTGGGCCGGCAAAAATGGCCAGTAGAACCAGCATAAAGATTGCTACCAACGTATTAGGATTATTGGAACTGCGAAAATAACGCATACGGTCAGGTTTGCTCCTGAAGCCACTGAACAGCGCTCTCAATAATGGTAGAGGATTCTACCTGTCCCATATTGTGCCACAAAATTCCCGGATTATGACCACGAAACCAGGTATATTGGCGGCGAATGAAATCATGCGTATCAAATTTTGTAATGGCAATGGCTTCTTCCAGAGGAACATTGTCTAGGATGTGGGTCGCCAGTTGAGCATAGCCCAACCCACTCATAGATGGCAATCGTCGATTATATCCCTTGTCCAATAAACTCTGTACTTCTTGCAAAAACCCTGCTTCCATCATTTGGTCAACACGTTGATCAGCCCGTTCGTAAAGACGATCTCGATCCAGCGTAAGTCCATAACAGAGGATTCTGTAGGGTGGGGGATGTTTTTGTTGAAGTTCACTGATTGGCTGTTGAGTTTCGATACAAACTTCCAAAGCCCGGACAACCCGCCGTATATTACGATGGTCAATGTTTGCAGCGGCAGCAGGATCGAGGGTCATAAGGCGTTGATGCAGGGCTTCAGAACCTTTTTGACTCGCGAATGCTTCCAATTCAATCCGTAAAGCCTCGTTTGGGGCGACTTCAGGAATAGACCATCCCTCTGCAATCGCCGTAATGTATTGCCCGGTTCCACCCACTAGAAGGGGGATCCGTTCGCGGCGATGAATATCATTTATGAGGTCATAGGCCATTTTCTGGTATTGTGCCAAAGCCAGGCGCTCATCAGGATCAACAATATCCAGTAGATGGTGTGGGGCCTGTTCGCGTTGTTCCTGAGTGGGTTTGGCTGTACCAATGTCCATATAACGGTAAATCTGCCGGCTGTCAGCTCCAATGATTTCGCCATTTAGCTTATTTGCCATCTCAATCGCCAGTCCAGTTTTGCCTACCCCCGTCGGGCCGAGGATAACAATGAGAGGGGCGTTTCTACCAATCAAGAGCATCCTCAATGTGTTCGATAATGGGTTTTCCTTCACGAGGTATACCAATGGCAATTACATCAATTCGCCACTGCCATTCGCTTAAATTATTTGCTTCCAGATATGTATGAGCCAATTTGATGAGTTTCGCGCGCTTACGAGGCGTAATGCTTTCGAGGGCTGGTTCAGACGAATTGGCATGGCGTGTACGCACTTCAACAAAAACCAGCACATTGGCCTGTCGTGCGATAATATCCAATTCGCCAACCTTACAACGCCAATTGGACGCGACAATTTCATAGTTACACTCTCGCAGAAAAGCTGCGGCGAGTTGCTCACCGCGTTGCCCAAATGGTTTGGTTGGATATCGAATACTCATTGTGGATTCCGGTAGATGTTTATACAGTGCTTCTTAAATGTGCTGTGGTGGCAACGAATGCTCATAATCTGCTGTTCAGTATAGCAACTTTGGCTTCTTTAGATGTATTGTGGTGTTTTTGCCTGGTAACTCATTTATACTAACCATCTTAAGTATAATGCGGGGTATGTTATTCAACAAAAATCCCCACTATTTGGAGTGGGGATCATGAACTGACTTGGACTTTCAGGATTTGTTAGGGATTAGCCTAATCGCCGCCTGATTTTGCGACTGCTTCGACCATTTTCTGGCTTTCAGGATCAGTGCGCTTACTGCGGAAAATTGCCCAGAAAATGACAGCGAGAAGCACGAGCATCACAATGACAATCGGTAGACGACTATCCGCGTTTTCGGCGGCTGTAACCACCAGCGGGGCGGACAGCAGTGCGACCAGATTGACAACTTTAATCATCGGGTTCAGTGCCGGGCCTGCTGTATCCTTGAATGGATCGCCAACGGTGTCACCGACCACAGATGCCTTATGAGCATCAGATTTCTTGCCGCCGTAGTTGCCGTCCTCGATGTATTTCTTGGCATTGTCCCACGCACCGCCGGCATTGCTCATGAACACAGCCATCAACTGCCCAACGAGGATGATACCCGCCAGGAAGCCACCTTGAGCGGGTGCGCCAAGCAGGAAACCAACCACGATTGGGGTCAATACCGCGACGATACCGATGGGGAGCAGTTCACGCTGCGCCGCCCGGGTAGATACATCCACACATTCCGCATAGTCTGGCGTTTTGGTACCTTCCATGATGCCGGGAATGCGAAGTTGACGGCGAACAACACCGATCATTTGGAATGCCGCCCGGTTCACGGAACGGATGAGTAAGCTGCTGAACAGGAAGATCAAGCCGCCGCCGATCAGGAACCCAATGAAAACAATAGGTTGGGCGATATTGATACCTGTTCCGAAGAGGGTGCGTTCCAGTGGAACCCCTAAACCTAACTGTACGACGCGGGTGTCGGTCAGGAATGAACCAAACAGCGATACCGCAGCGATAACGGCTGAACCGATAGCAACACCCTTTGTGATAGCCTTGGTGGTGTTACCAACAGCATCCAGTGAATTGAGAATCTCGCCACCAGTGCCGCTGCTCTCGCCTGCCAGTTCAGCAATACCCTGAGCGTTGTCTGAAATTGGGCCGAAAGCATCCATCGACACATTGTTGCCAGTCAGAGTAAGCATACCGATGCCGGTCATAGCAACACCGTACAGAACGGCAGTGAAGGTGTCCACGATTTGTGCACCATTGCCGTCTGTAATGGGGAAAAGACCAAAAATCGCCACGCTTGCCAGAATGCTGCCCGCGATGACGATGATCGCCCAAACGCTGCTTTCCATACCGGAAGCAAGACCGCTAAGGATGGTTGTTGCAGGACCGGTTTGTGTATTCCGCGCAATTTCCTGTACAGGTTCGTGTTCTGTATCAGTAAAGTAGGCGGTGACTTTATCAATGACAATTGCCAATAGTACGCCGATCAGGACTGCTGCTAATGGCTGCCAGACGATTCCACCACTATTGATGTTGGTGTCGTGCATGTAAGCGAGCGTAAAAATGCCGAACATCACAGCGCTGATGGCAGCGGCACTGTAGAAACCGCGTGTAATCGCGCTCAGAGCATCTTTACCGGAGGTCGATTTGACCAGATAAGTGCTGATAATCGAACTCAGCACCCCGATACCACGCACGACCAGCGGGAAGATGATCCAGATGGGGCTGCGGGTTACGGTTGACATTGCCAGACCGAGAATCAGGCCAGAAACGATAGTTACTTCATAGCTTTCGAAGATGTCGGCTGCCATACCGGCGCAGTCGCCAACATTATCACCGACCAGGTCAGCGATGACCGCTGCGTTACGGGGATCGTCTTCGGGCAGGTCTGCTTCGACCTTACCAACCAGATCAGCACCCACATCGGCTGCCTTGGTAAAAATACCGCCGCCGACACGCATGAACAACGCTAATAAGGTGCCGCCGAAGCCAAAGCCCAGCAGAGCGTCTGGCGAAGCAATACCGAAAATGATGAAGATTATTGTGCCACCGAACAAACCCAGACCATCGGTCAACATACCAGTAATGGTTCCTGAACGGTAAGCAATACGAAGTGCATCACCATAACCACGTTTGGAATCAACGGCTGCTGCTGCTACACGCACGTTGCCTTGAACAGCCATGTTCATGCCGATAAAACCAACCAGCGCCGAGAAGATCGCACCCATCAGGAATGCGCCTGAACGTCCCAGTGCGATATTAATGCGCGCTGAGTCGCATTTACCGGCTTCAGTTCCCAATTTTACAATTGCCGCTTCTTCGGCATAGACGACTGCATTTTCCTTCAGTAGGTTAAGCTCGCTCTCCGCGATGCCAGCGTTTTTCGTGATAACATCGGCTTGAACGGCTGCTGCGTCCACTGATGAACGCGCTTCATCTGCGACTTCAGGACAGAAATGTTCGATTGCATAGGGTGTGGGATTGACGATGTAGACGCTAAAGAATAATACGACCACAAGTATAGCAATCAAAACGGCGATGATACGGAGCTGTGAACGCAGGTAGGCATTTGCTCCGGTCTTGATATAACCCCAGACTTCTTGCATTTTCTGCGAGCCTTTGCCTTCGCTCAAGATCTGACGCGCCAGCAAACCGGCGTAAATCAGACCTGCGATGGCAATGCCCAACACAATGACAATGAGTATATTTTCTGTAGAGTTTAACTCACGCATATTGGAAAAATCTCCATGATGTTAGGTAATACTGAAAACTATCAAAAAAATAACACACAGTGGTGTAGATGAATATAAGCCCTCCCTCCGAAGAAGCCATTTATATGCGCCATAGTTTATCTCAGAATTGCAATTATCTGTAGTCCATGTTCCTACCTAGGTGCTATATTCATGACGTTAATAAGTAAAATTCGGTTATGAATAGTTGTCAGGAGCGATTGATGCCAACAATTCGGGTGAACGGCGCAGAACTTTATTATGAAGACACAGGCGAAGTGGACAAAGAAACCATCGTTTTTTCGCACGGTGTTTTGTTTAGCTGTCGAATGTTCGATGCGCAGGTTGCGGCTTTTAAGGGACGTTATCGTTGTATTGGCTATGACCATCGGGGGCAGGGACAGAGTGAAGTTACTCTTGACGGATACGATATGGAGATGGTTTATGAGGATGGCGCAGCGCTTATTCAGGCTTTGGGTTGTGCGCCTTGCCATTTCGTGGGTCTTTCAATGGGTGGGTTTGTGGGAATGCGCATCGCCGCCCGTCAATCCGAACTCCTGAAATCGCTGATATTACTGGAAACTACGGCTGACCCTGAACCTGAGGAAAATATTCCGAAGTACAGGATGTTGAATTTTGTCGCCCGTTGGTTAGGACCGGGTGTAGTAGCAGATCGTGTGATGCGGATTCTCTTAGGACAGAAAATGCTCAACGACGCGGGACGTTCGAGTCAGCGCGAAGAATTAAAGCGACGTTTGTCCTCCGCCAATCGCTTGGGGATAACCCGCGCTGTGACCGGGGTCATTGAACGTAAGGGGATTTACGATGAAATTGATAAGATTAAAACCCCTACCTTAATCATGGTAGGTGATCAGGATGTTGCTACGGTTCCGTTGAAGTCACAGCGTATCCATGACCGCATCGCTGGCTCCAAATTGGTGATTATTCCCGGGGCGGGGCATTCGTCCAGCCTTGAGGAACCCGAATTTATCAATAATGAGATGGGTATTTTTCTGAACCGGCTGAAATAATATTTTCCGACAGTGGACAAACAAAAACGCCCCTTTGGTATGGGGCGCTTTTCGACGTTAAGCACGCGGGAGAATTTTGCGGAACTTATAGCCGTAGACAATCATGCCACGTTCGCCTTCAGTAGTCAGCTTGCGCGTGACCATTTCGACACGATCTCCAATTGCCACTTGTTCATCAACATCGGTTAGCTGCGCGGTAATCAGCGGTCCTTCGTCCAGCTTGATGAGTGCCAACATATATGGAGCCTGGTCGTCGAAATTTTCTGGCGTTTCTTGCAGGGTCGTGAAACTATAGACTTCACCCGTTCCTGCGAAAGTAAACTGCTCGCGCTGAATTTCGACTTGCTTACGCTCTGTCGTCATGGTTAGCTGGCGGCTTTCAACGCAACTTTTACTTCTTTGGTTTCAAGCTGCTCATTATGGTGTTCCTGTGTATTCAGCGGGGCAGGGCGTGACTGAAGGCTGACAGCGCCATTTTCATAACGTACACCCTGTAAACGGTACCGCTGGGAGTTTAAACGCCAATGTCGTGAAATCTGCATTATCTATGCTCCTTACTGGTGTAAAACATTGTGCATTTCTGCACGAATTGCTTAAAATCATAAACCCGGAAGGCTATCAAAACCTATCAATCCCACTTGAGAAGCTATCACACGCTCTCAGGAATTGGTCTCAAAAACTAGCACTTGTGCAAATCAACCAGCTTAGATAGGCCATTCATTGATATTTATGCCTTGAGCTATATCTGCAACATATGGGTAACCACTGTGCTGCCTAATCCGCCAATATTTTGGATTAATGCGGTTTTTGCATTGGCGACCTGGTTTGCGCCAGCTTGTCCTCGCAGTTGCAGACACGCTTCGACAGCCTGATAAACCCCTGTAGCGCCTGCTGGATTGCCGCGCGCTTTCAAACCGCCGAAAGTGCTGATGGGTAGTGAACCAGTCAGACCGATGGTGTTACTGTGCGCCAATTTCCAACCTTCTCCCCGCTGTGCAAATCCCGCTGCTTCTAATGTGAGGGCGCTCAAAATCGTATAGGCATCATGAAGTTCGAATAGGTTAACATCATTCGGGCGAATGTCAGCCTGAGTATATACCTTATGTGTGGATAGATTAACAGCCTTCAGATAGAGCAGGTCATCCCGATCATTGAGAGTCAGTGTATCGGTTGCGACAGCACTGCCAGTAATGCGAACTGGCTGCGGCACTAAATCGGCTGCACGTTCCAAACTGGTGATAATGACGGCTGCGGCACCATCGGCATCTGGCGCACTATCGAACAGGCTTACAGGTTCGGAGACCATGGGTGCCTTGGCGAAGCGCCCCGGCTTAATCAGGTTGCGATACATTGCGTATTGACTGAGTGCACCGTTAGCGTGAGCATTAATGCTAAAGCCCTCGAATGCATTCAAATCCAGTCCATACTCATGCATATAACGGCGCATCAGCAGGGCAGCCAGTGAAGTCAAAGTCGCGCCATGAGCAGCTTCATAATCTGCATCCAGACTGACACTCCGCGCCTGAACACGGGCACTGCCAATCGTATCTGTTGATTTTTCGACTCCAACAACCAGTGCTGTTTCAACCGCGCCAGACGCTACTGCCAAATAGCCTGTACGTAACGCCGCCGCGCCGGAAGCGTCTGCTGCTTCAATCGAATAGGCTTCCACGCCAGAAAGTCCAGCATAATCGGTTATCAGTGAACCCAAATGAAGTTGGCTGCTGAAAGCACCACCATAGGCATTGCCCACATAAAGAGCATCAACCTGTTTTAGACCAGCATCCTTGAGTGTCTCGCTGATAACATCGGCTGCCAGCATCCGCAGGCTGCTTTTCAGCTTGCCGCGAAAACGGCAGTAAGTCGCATAATCAATCTGGGTGCGGCGGTTGATATAGTCACGGGTGCCGGGAGCACGTTTGCTGACTTCTTTAATGCGCTCGGTGACGCGAATGTCAAAGGCATCTGAACCCGCACCGCTGCCGTAACTGACCATCAATACCCGGTCTCCCGGTTTGGCGATGTCCAGTACGGCGGTCAGACCGAGCATACAAGAGCCGGAATAAACGTTGCCAACCACACCCGCCAATAGCCCATCTTTAATCTGCGCTTCTGTGAAGCCTAACATTTCTGCTGCGCGGCTGGGGAATTTGACATTGGGTTGATGGAAAACAGCATAGGTGTAATCTTTGGCTGTCGTTCCCATCATATCCAGCAGCGCTTGCCCCGCTGAGACAACATGATTGAAATAAGCGGGTTCGCCGGTGAAACGATCACCATGACTGGGATAGGTTTCACCCGAACGTCGCCAAAAATCGGGTGTATCCGTGACAAAACTGTAGCTGCCCTGATAGACCGCACAGGCTTCCTCCGCTGCGCCGAGCAGAAACGCTGCACCGCCGGACGCTGCTGTATATTCCAATGCATCACCGGGGCGACCCTGCGCCGTATCCATCCCGATGCTGAGAGTATAGGCCACCATACCGCTGCCGATCATGCCGATAGATGCTTGAACGGCCTCGGTTCCGGCTTTGCAGGCGAATTCCCAATCAGCCGCCTGAATGTTAGGGGATGCGCCAATGCTTTCCGCCACAATCGTGCTGGTTGGCTTGACCGCATAGGGGTGACTTTCGCTGCCCACCCAAACGGCGCGAATCAACAACGGATCGATACCTGCGCGAGCAATCGCATTACGCGCGGCCTCGACGGACATGGTTGTGACATCTTCATCCAGTCCTGCAACCGCTTTTTCAATAATGGGGCTTCCACCCAATCCGTTCGTCCATACCCGCGCAACTTCTGACCCCGGCAGTCGGTAGCGCGGGACGTATGCGCCATAACCGACAATACCGACTTCGCGGTCAGGCCGCATGAGATTCGATTTTTGAGACCGTGTTCCGTTCAGGGACATTTGTTTATATCCTTATATCGTAGTGCCTGAAAAACAGTTGGAATTGGCAAATATGTTGTGCTTTATAATATTTTAACTCAGCTCCTGTACCAACGCTTTTGCCCGTTCCAACCGGATATTGTCTTCTTCAATCATCGTTTGCACGATGCGATTAACCATTTCGCCGCTTGCACCTGCCGCAACGGCTAACTGTCGCGCGTGCATTCGCATATGCCCATGCTGAATACCTTCAGTTGCTAAAGCCCGAATTGCCGCCAGATTTTGTGCCAGTCCAACCGCCGCAGCGACTTCGGAAAGCTCACGCGCCGATTGAATGCCGAGAATACGAAGGGCTAACCCTGCCGCCGGATGGACGCGCGTTGCTCCCCCGACAATGCCGAGTGCTAACGGTAACTCAATAGAACCGCGTAAATTGCCGTTTTCGTCCTGCCACCATTTCGTCAGGCTGGTATATTGACCATTACGAGCTGCATAGGCATGTGCCCCGGCTTCAATCGCGCGCCAATCATTGCCCGTCGCGATGACAACCGCATCCACACCATTCATGATTCCCTTGTTGTGTGTCGTGGCGCGGTAGGGGTCAACTTCCGCGAAAACACCCGCTTCAACGATGGCTTTTACTGCTTCACCGCCTTTTACAGATGTAGTTTCTAACTCTTTCGCCGGAATCACACCTTCAGCGCGCGCTTTGCGTTGGTCGGTGAGGTTGCTCAAAATGCGCAGATTGACACGTCCACCGCTGATCGATTCGATATATGGAGCGAGATGCTCAACGGCTGTGTTGATGGCATTTGCGCCCATTGCGTCGCGGGTATCCATCAGTAAATGCACAATCAGCATTGGCCCGACTGATGTGTTCATAATCGGACGCACCTGAATGTCGCGCGCCCCGCCGCCGTGTTTGACGATGCTGCCTCCAACCCGATCAGCTTCCGCCAGAAGCGCCGCTTTCTGCGCCATGATGGCACCCGCTGCGACGTAAATGTCGGGCACATCCAACACCTGAATTTGCCCAATCATAATCGGCTCATCGCTGGAAGTGATAAATCCACCGCCCTCACGGAACATTTTTGCGGCGTTACTCACCGCCGCAACAACTGATGGCTCTTCAATCACCATCGGAATCAGATAATCGCGGTCATTGATGAGAAAGTTGGTCGCGACCCCCATCGGCAGCGCATAGATGCCGATAGCATTCTCAATCATGTTATCGGCCTGTGACACATTTAGGCCGCTGATCCCCAGTAAAGTGGCTTGTTCCTGAGGAGTCAAATTTGCCCATTGAGCGACGACAGCAGCGCGTTCTGCCAGTGAGCGTTTATAAAAACCTGGTATGCGTGAGGTGTGAATTTGAGCGTTCATGTGCCGCATCATAGCGGCGGCAGACTCTCAAAAACTATCAGACTGGTGAAAAAAGGTACAAGTTGGAACGAACTTGACGTATTTTGATAGCTTTTGTCTGATTGGTTAACCATTATAACGTAATGATAGACAGGTCAGGCTGCCATCCATTTTTTCAAATTCGCTCATTTGCAATGCAAATACCTTTGAGTAGTGCTTTTCTGCGAATTTCGCAACGGTTGGATACTCGTCCATAATCAACACGGAGTCGTTGATGGGCAGAACGTTCGCCCCATGCGCTTCTTCTTGAGGTAGATAATAATTTTCGGCAAAATCGAATGCATAATCCGTAGACATCATAGGCGAACGAAGCAGACTACCCGGTGCTAATTCTGTCACTCCAGTTTTGAGGTGTAATACGCCGCTAATTGGAACAAAATCGACCCGCAGTGTTGAATCATAATCAGTCAATAGATTGCGCAGTTGTTCCGCGCCGTTGCGGTTCGTGCGTTCGGATAGACCAATTAACACCCGATCTGTGCAGAATAGGACATCTCCACCATCCAGACATCCTTCGCCAGTGATATATACCACATGTTGATGCTGAAAGAATTCAACTATGGATGCAGATTCACCCAAACGAGTTTTTGCTCCCGGCTGCGTAATAACGATGAGATCGCGATAAATAACGGCTGGGTCTTCTACAAAGCAGCCATCCGGGTAGGCAGGATCACTGGGAATAGCCGAAACTGCCAAACCGCAGGTGCGTAATGCATCTAGATAGGCGTTATACTGCTCTAGAGCAAGCGTAAAGTTCGGTATTCCCAGAGTCTGTGTGGTCAGGCCATCACAGAGATTAGACATGGGATAGCGAACAACCGCTTTTGTGAACGCATTGATAGACATAAAGTTTCCTGTGAATGTGACCTATGAATCGACGAATGTTGAGCAAAAGTGTACCAGCGATTGTCGTTTTTCTCATTTTAACCTGTATAGGAGGCGTAACGGTAAAGGGGCAGCAGTCCGCTATCGATACTGCTTTACCCATAGGGGACGGCACACTTCGACGCATCCATGTTCCAATATTGATGTATCACTATGTTAGCGAGCTGCCTGCTGATGCTGACGCAACGCGAATCGATCTTACGGTACGGCCTGATATGTTTCGAGCGCACATGGACTACCTCACAACACAGGGTTACACCACCATTTCACTGTATCAACTGGATGATGCATTGTTGAATGGAACTCCCTTGCCCTCCAAACCGATCATATTGACCTTTGATGATGGCTATATCGATCACTATGTCAATGTCTTTCCTATTTTGAAACAGTATGGCTTTACAGGGACATTCTTCATTATCACGGGGAGGGCAGATGAGCAGTCATCGGGTTATATGAATTGGGTGCAAATACGTGAAATGGCTGATGCAGGAATGAGTATGGAAGCGCATACTAAAACACATCAGGATTTGCGGAACCGCGACTATGATTTTCTCGTATATGAGTTATTGGGAAGTATTCAGAGTTTACAGGCTTATATAGGGCGAGAACCGCGAATGTTCGCCTATCCAGTAGGGCATTACGACGATGCAACACTCAGTGTTTTGGGTCAACTTGGGGTCTGGCGTGCTGTGACAACTGAGCATGGGGATACAGAAACGACAGATAATCGCCTTGAATTACCACGATTGCGAGTGAGTGGAGATACAGGTGTGAGCGGGTTGGCGTATTTGCTTTCGAGTGGATAATCAGAAGGGGTGAGTTTGTGAACCCACCCCCGTGATTGCGTCATTGATTTTCCCAGACCTTGATAACTAATCTGGCAAAATTTTGGTACCCAATAGCGCATCCAGCCAGGTGACGAAGATGAGTGCAACTGGGATATAACTAACAATGAAATAGCCGAATCCGAACTTATCCAGTGTGATGCCTGCTGCTTCCGGCTTCAGGATGGGAAAGCCCACCACTACCAACAGGTAAGTGGTAACGAAGCCAAGAACGAAGGATACAATCCAGACTACGAGTCGGCGTACTGTCAATGAGGACATGGCATGTCTCCGCGTTTGAGAACCTTTTCACAACGATTGAAATTGTAACGCCTGCATAGTGGATAATGCAAGTTGGATTTCGAGCACATCTGCTAAAAAAGATGAGCAGTTTCCCTGAAAGTGGAACTTATGTGACCAACCCAGTAAGCCAATCATTGCCAAACGTTCAATTCGTTGTTAAAGTTTTGAAAGTTTTGGCTGGCAAACCTGTTTAAAGATTACGGGGTTATACAGGATATGTCAGATCATCACAGTAAACTTGCAGTTAAAAGCCAAAGGGGGCCATTTCATGGCTGATCTATTTGATAAAATCAACAAGGATGAAACCATTCGGCGGGCTAAGGAAGCCGCCGAAGTGGGTATGTACCCTTATTTTCAGGCACTCAGTGATTCAGAGGGTGTGACAGCAACTCTTAATGGCAAAGAAGTCATTATGCTGGGTTCCAATAATTATCTGGGGCTGACTACGGATCCGCGCGTTCGCCAGTCTGCTATTGATGCCATAAAGCGCTACGGAACAAGCGTCACCGGATCGCGCTTCTTAAACGGGACGCTTGAACTTCATCTCGAACTTGAGAAGCGCTTGGCAAAATTTGTTGGGAAAGAAGCCGCTATTGTCTTCTCGACAGGTTATCAAAGCAATGTTGGTGCTCTGACAGCCGTTTTACAAAAAGGCGATTATGTCATTCTGGATAAGGATGATCATGCCAGTATCGTAGACGGTTGTGTTATGTCCCAGTGTGAGATGAAGCGTTTCCGTCACAACAGCATGGAAAGCCTCGAAACCGTATTGAGCAAAATTCCGGCTGAGGCTGGTAAGCTGGTGGTTGTTGACGGAGTTTACAGCATGGGCGGTGACATTGCGCCTCTGCCGGAAATGATTGCAATATGTGAGAAGTACGGCGCGCGCGTGATGGTGGACGATGCCCATGGCATTGGTGTCACCGGAAATGGTCGGGGTACCGCAGCCCATTTTGGTCTGACTGATAAAGTAGACCTGATTATGGGAACATTTAGCAAGAGCTTTGCTTCCATCGGCGGTTTCATTGCGGGTGATGCCGATGTGATCTACTACATTCAACATAAGGCTCGTTCGCTGATTTTCTCCGCAGCACTTCCTGCGCCGAACGCAGCAGCTGTATTGACCGCGCTTGATATTATGGAAACCGAGTCGCAGCATGTTGAGAATCTGTGGGACAATGCAGAATACATGCGTAAAGGTTTGAACGAGATGGGGTACGATACCGGCTCGAGCAATACCCCGATTATCCCGGTCATTTTGGGCGAGGATTTTCGAGTTGGTCTTGCCTGGCATGCCATGATTGAAGAAGGCGTTTATACCAATGCCGTTGTCTCTCCAGCGGCTCCTCCTCGTGGTGGCCTACTTCGAACAAGCTATACAGCGACACATCGTAGAGAACACCTGGATCGCGCACTTCATGCGTTTAAAGTGGTCGGTGAACGGCTGGACTTTATTCCAGTAAAGTCTGAAATTCCAACAGCCGAATAACAAAAAAACCGGCTTGATGCCGGTTCCACTCGATACGAGAACGAGCAGGGATGGTCGCAAAAACCCATCCCTGCTTTTATTTATCCGTCTTTACCGCCACCAACCAACCGCGCCAGCCGCTTATGCAGCGGAGCGAGGAGGCTGTACATAACCGGCACGATAATCAGCGTGAGAATAGTGCTGCTTACGAGACCACCAATGACGACGGTACCCAGCTCAGAAGCGATAATTGCGCCTTTGGAGAGGCCAATCGCCAGTGGTGTAAGTGCGAAAACTGTCGCTAATGCTGTCATTAGGATAGGACGCAAACGGCGACCGCCCGCTTCCATCAGCGAGTCGTGAACATTCATTTTACGCTCACGTAGATTGGCTTGCACCCGGTCAATCAACACAACTGCATTCGTGACCACGATACCGATGAGCATCAGCAAACCGATGAGGGCAGAAATACCCAACACACGATTCGTCACCGTGAGCAGAACTGCCGCACCAACGGGTGCCACAACAATACTCAGGATGATGTCGAACCAGTGAACGACTGACCCGAAAGTAATCATCAGAATGACTACAACGATCAAGATGGCGATGCCCATTGCGACAAACAAACTCTGGAAGCCCTGTGTTTGCAGATCGCTCTGGAAACCCTGACTGACCTTGATGGTCGCAGGCAGGTCAG
Source organism: Aggregatilineales bacterium (assembly GCA_044226645.1). Lineage (GTDB taxonomy): Bacteria > Chloroflexota > Anaerolineae > Aggregatilineales > Phototrophicaceae > CFX2. The sequence goes on along the minus strand of JBGAGR010000004.1, from coordinate 60,579 downwards.
GTAGTGCTTTGATTTTCGTGATGGCTTGCTGAGTGACACCAAGCGTGTTCTCGGTTTCCAGTTCCGCACTGTAGCTGACGGCTGATTCGCCATCGATGCGGATGTATGTCGTCGGTGCGTCATCTCCGCCGCCAACACTGGCCTGCTGCAAATTGCTTGCGGCATTGGTAATGCCGGGAATGCTGTTCAGTGTATCGACAACTTCCTGGTTTATTGCCTGAAGATCGGTTTCCGGCCCGCTAAGGACGAGTGCAAATCCACCGAATCCCTGATCGCTGAGTGTAGCCGCCGATACCTTAACATTATCCTTGCCGAAGATGTTTTCAGCCTCGGTACGAATACGCTGTGCCCAGCTGTCCAGATTTTTCTGGTTTTCTACGCCGATAGTGATACTGGCGATATTTTCTGAGACACCACCGCCGCCGCCAATGAGCGAAGCCAGACTTGCACCACCGCTACCGACGGTTGTCTGGACTTTACTCAAGTCTCCGTCTGTATTGTTGGTTTTGATGAAGTCTTCAAACTCAAGCGTCTTGGCGTTGGTATCCACTATTTTGGTTCCAACAGGGAGGTTGATGCTGACCGTAATCTGCGGTTCGCCTAAGCCGGGGATGAAGGTCGTGGGACGGGTTCCGAACAGAACACCACCGATTATCAGGCTGACAAAAGCGATAATCAGGACGATGAAACGATTACGATTGTTCGCCAGTGCCCAACGCAGCACAGGGAGGTACATGCGCTCCAATGCACCTTCGTGTCCTTCTTCGACGATTTCGTTTGTGCTGACAAACAGATAAGCCAACACAGGAACAACGGTAATTGCCACGATGAATGAGGACAGCAGTGCATAGGTGACTGCCAGGCCGAAGGGAAGGAAGAATTCGCTGATGATGCCACCGGTCAGACCGAGTGGCAGGAACACCACGACGGTAATGACAGTTGCTGCGAAAATGGCTACCGATACATCACGTACACCCGTGATAATCGCCTCTTTTTTGTCGCCGCCTTCCTGCATCTGACGGAAGATGTTTTCCAGCACAACAATCGAGTCATCAACTACACGCCCAATCGCGACTGTCAGGCCGGAGAGAGTCATGATATTGATAGTAATGCTGGACGGGAATAACCGAATGACGAAACTCAAAAGCTGAGAGTTCTCGGCTGAAGGAGCCATAAGGTTGTGGACGAACGGTGGTAGCCAATTCATCAGCGACATCGCCATTAGTAGTGAGAGCGGAATGCTCACGCTCACGACAAGGGTACTGCGCCATGCAGGGTAGGGAAGTTGACCGGGCCACAGGAAAATTAACAGACCCGCGATAATGCCCAGGATGAGCAGTCCCTTAATCAGAACGTCAACCTGCTCAAAAGCCAATTGCAGACTGCCACCCGCTGCTTCTGATCCGGATAGAACCAGTGCCCCCAACAAGACTGCAAACAGCGCGGTGATAATAAGCCCGGTGGTGCGTCGTCCAGAACGTCCCCACACACCTGCACTCAGGAAAGCAAGGATCACGACTACCGCGAAAATACCACCCAGACCGCCCTCACGTGCAACACCACTGATCGATTCTTCAATGAAACTGGCCTGCTCGAAACCGACGCTGGTTCCGATCGAGTCATTTTCCTCATCCAGTTTCTTGAGCTGATCTTCAACGCGATGGAAGGCTTCGACTGTGTTTGACCCGGCAGTTTTGTAAACGGTGAGCAGGAAACTGTTATTGCCATCTGTGCGTGTTACCGCGGAAGTCGGCTTGAATGGAGTTCCGCCCGATTTTGCCAGTTCCTGAATATCGGAAGGCAGCGTAGCCAGGACATCTGGACTCAGCAGTTGCAGGGCTTCAGATCGCAGCTTTCCGAGGAAACTGGGATCACGTTTTGCCATATAATCAATCGCATCAGCCGACATGTTTCCTAACAGATTCGGCGCGAATGCCAGACCCTGCGCACTATCGAATAGGCTGTTAATGAAAACGGCGGCATCCGGGAAGAAGCGGAAAAAGTCGTCAGCCGTATTCATCTCATGACCGAGGAAATTACCGATTAAAGCCCAGTCAGCATTAAGTGCCGGTGCATTCGGATCGGCTTCCGGTACATTGGTTTCATAGCGGGCTGCAAGCTGCTGACCAGCCGATTGTTCCGTGCCATTTGCAATGGCTGCAACCGTTTTTGCAGTATCACTGTCCAGACTTGAAAGGACATCTTCTGGCAGGAGGCTGAGTACCTCTGGCGAGAGCTTCACCAGAACATCTTTATCGAGATTCTTGTAGAAGCCAGGTTCTTGCAATGCCAGATAACGTGCGGTAGCTGGGGTCAGGCTGTCAAACAGTCGGACTTCATAACCGGCGAATCGTTCCGGCACGGTTGAGTTCAGAGTGTTGAGGGCAGTTGATGCCTTACCATTACCCAGAGTCAGCAAATCCGCTGCATTACGCAGAGGTTGATCCTTGAACTGGGGACGATCCGCCAATGTATTCCAGACACTTGCCAATGGTGGTGCAACTTCCGGAAGGGCAAGTACATCATCGCTGAAATAATTGAACACTTCCCCTTGTAGATTGGAAATGAACTTGGGGTCATATTTCACGATGAATGCCACTGCGTCCGCGCTCAGGGAACCGATGATTTGCTGCGGGTTAATCGGAATGGGCGACTGCTGCGTTCCAGGCGGTAATTGTTCTGGATGAGCGAGCAGAATGATGAAATTCATCAGATCAGCCGCGCGCATCGTCGACTGTCCTAACTGCTTCGCAATATCGTCTGGAAGGGTAATGTTAATGAGATCATCGGCGGTGTCGATGGTTGCCTGGAACTGTGCCCCCATGAGCCGGAAAATGGGTGGCAGTGCAGGCCCTTCAGGAATGTCAGTTTGAGTCGCTGTGCTTGCTTGTGTTGTGGGTTCTGGTGTTGCCGTAACGACTGCGTTTGTCGAATCATTACTCGTATTTCCGTCAGTGGAAGGCAGAGCACCTGTACTGTAGACGCTAAAGCTCGCGAGCGGAATGTCATCGAAGCTGAAGCTAATCAATTGTGGGGGGGAAATTTTCCACGCGGAAGGTAGATCAACCGGCGGTTCTGCAGTTTCTTTGCCCGTCAGAGTTTTTGCAAGTGCCGCTGCCGCCAGTTCATCACGTGTCAGACCATCCAGACTGGCGATAAAGTCGTCCGGCAGTGCAGCAAAAACATCCGGCGACATCGCAACCAGGTGCTCGGCTTTGAAATATTGGACGACTGTGGGATCAATAGCCAGCATTTGCTGGATAGTATCTGGGGTGAGATCATCCGTTTGCCCCAGCGGGCCGACAATATGCCCATCAGTATAGAAGTTGTTGAAAACAGCTGCCACGCTGCGAGTCAGTGTGCGCATCTCCAACACATCGCTGGTATTGCTGAAATGATCCTGTTTCCAGCTATCGGGCAATGTCGGTGCGCTGGACGGGATTTCAACTGCTGTTTCTTTAAGTGTATTGACAGCAGCATCGTTCAAATCGCCTGAAAGACCAGCTTTGGGAGCAACTACCTGCCATACAGTGGGCGATAATTTCAGCAGTAAGCTGACAGGAGCGACTGCGGTGGTATCGCTGGAAGCAGCATCAGCAGTTTGTTCGCCGGGAAGGGTTTGCCCACCACTCACTGATACATTGGCGACTACATTCAATGTTTCAATCTGCGGGATAATTTCCTGCTCGATGAGTTGTTGAAGTGCGCTTTTGTCGCTTTCGGTTTGTTCTTGCTGCGATGCCAGATACGCCAGAGTTTGACGCACTGTGTCGTCGGAAAAGGCTCCCCAGACTTCCGGCGTAAGCTGGAACAGGAAGTTGCGGTCTTTTTGCGCCAGATAAATCAGCATGTCTGGTGTAACATCTGCCAGAAGCGATTTGGCAAATTCCTGTGGATTCTGATCTGCCGCTGGTTGAATACTTCGGGAAGGCAACCATACGGTACTCAGAGCCGCTTCGATGTTCTGTTTTAGTTTTTGCTGGTTATCACCGAAGTTATTTCGCGCTGTAATGACGCTGCCAAATGCTCCTGTGGTGGTTGACTCGATATTGACCACCTGGTCAACATCCTTAAGGGCTGTCTCAAGCCGTTTTGTCAATACATTCAGCACTTGGTCGCTCGTCATGCCGGAGACTTGTGACAAAATAATGGTTTGAGGTAAGGATATAGACGGTAAAAGCTCCTGCTTAAGCTGTGTAACCGCTATGACACCCAACACGGATAAGATGACCATGAGGGCGAGAGTAACCAGGCGGAATCGTAGCGAAAGCCGGGTTAACAGGGTGAAGAAAGACTTCATAGGTTCTCCTGCTCAATGTGAAGATAGGGGTCGTGAAAACGGACTAATACAACAACTTACCTGATAACGCCAACTTTATGCTGCCCATTTGCGCTATCAGGTTGTTACAAATAAGTTATGTGCTTTTTTTCACTTTTCACGGAAAATTTTATATCAGTTTCAGATGATTGGCAAGTACTTTTCAAACACCTAAGCTATTACTGTACATAGTGTATACTTTTTCTTGCTCTGAATGCCTTAAGATTTAAGTTTATGCAGCTTGCCCAAAAGCCTGCTTGACACTGAACTGGTCGAGCGCTATAAACGGCACAAGTGCAACTGTTGCATATGCAACATTCGATAGGGTTGATATGTCTTCGTTTACCATTGCGTCAAAATCAATCCCCTCTGCCCAGCGAGATTATCGTCTAATTCATGACGTATATATCGTTTTGGATGCTATTGATCGTTGCGTACTTTCCCCATATGGTCTGACCAATGCACAATATCGGCTCATGAGTTTGCTGGATGTCGATAATGGTCGGCGGCTGACCGATCTCAGCGACCAGATGATTTGTAACCGCAGCACCATCACCCGCTTAATTGATAAGTTGGAAGCTAAAGGGCTGGTTCGTCGTGTCGTTCATGCGGATGATCGCCGCGCTCAGCAAGTGGTTCTGACCCCATCCGGTCAAGTGCTTCGTGAGCAGGCAACTGAAGCACATGACCGTTCTCTTATCGAGAGAATCGCTCATTTATCGCCTGACGAGCAGTCGCAGTTGAATATACTACTGGAGAAAATGCGTGTCAGTTTGCGTTCTGATCTTGAAATACGCGAGAAGAATGGCGAAAGGAGCGTGAAATCGCTAGATGTAGATGAGTAATCTGAATAATCGGTCAACAGGATGCTATTAAAGAAGACGTTATTGCGCCTTCGCTTGTAAATTTTGAGTTACAAGGAGTTTAAAACCATGCGTATTCGTTATTTAGTTTGGTTATTGGCTGTTGTTGTACTAACCTTTGGCCTCAGCCTGACCGTACAGGCTCAGGATAGACCTGACTTACTGATTTGGGCAGATAATACCCGCAGTCCCGCGCTTCAACCCCTTGCCGACCAATTTTCTAATGATTTCGGTGTTACCGTTCAGGTACAGGAAATTGGTATGGGCGACATTCGTTCCAATCTTCCTGTTGCTGGCCCCGCTGGGGAAGGCCCGGATATTCTGATTGCGACTTCCGACTGGTTGGGCGAACTGGTGCAGAATGGTTCCGTGTTACCCATTGATTTGGGGGATCATGCCTCGGAATTCACCGACACTTCGTTGAAGCTGTTTACCTACGATGGCAAATTGTATGCCATGCCTTATGCCATCGAGAATCTGGCGTTCTTCCGTAATACCGACCTGGTGCCGGATGCCCCTAAAACCTGGGATGAAGTCAAAACAATCACCAAAGATTTGGTCGATTCCAAGAAGTCTCAGTACGGCTACATGATTCAAAGCGCTGATTCCTATCATTATTTCCCGATAGAGAATGCCTTCGGCGGCTATCTCTTCAGCGTTGATGATAAAGGCGCATATAACTATAACGATGTCGGTTTGGACAATGATGGCTCATTAGCCGCTGCTGAATGGCTGGATGGTATGGTCAAGGCTGGCTATATTCCCCCGGCTGTCGATTATGATGTTATGCACAACATGTTTGAAACCGGGCAGGCGGCCATGATGATGACTGGCCCCTGGGCACTGCCACGTATCCGCCAATCTGGTGTGCACTATGCTATCAGCAATATTCCCGCAGGCCCCGCCGGGGCAGGACAGCCTTTCCTGGGTGGACAGGGTTTCATGATTAGCGCCTTTAGTCAAAATCAACTTCTGGCTGAATCCTTCTTGCTGGATTTCATGGCTGCCAAAGACCCGATGAAAGCCATGTACGATGTTGACCCGCGTCCACCAGCATTCCAGCCGCTGCGTGAATCGCTGGAAGACCCTGATTTGGTAGCATTTGATGCCGCTGGCAAAGACAGTATATACCCGCTCCCCGCTGCTCCTGGCATGACATCCGTTTGGGGGGCCTGGGGTAACGCCGTCAATTTCGTTGTTACACAACAGGTCGCACCCGACCAGGCCTTTAAAGATGCGGCGACCCAGATTCGTGATCTGATCTCGAATGGCGGACAAGCCCCTGTCACCGCTGGCCCGGCTGTCGGTGATACACCCCCGGCAGATGGCCCACAGAATGTTTCTATCCCCGGAACGCTTCAAAGCAAGGTGGGTTGCCCCGGTGACTGGGCACCGGACTGCGCCGATACTCAACTGGCCTACAATGCCAATAGTGATGTCTGGATGGGCACCTTTGCACTGCCTGCTGGCGATTATGAATATAAAGTCGCTCTCAACAATGCCTGGGATGAAAACTACGGTGGCATGGCAGATAAGGATGGCCCGAACGTGAAACTGTCACTTGCCGAAGATAGTAATGTCACATTCGTCTATGACAACAAGACACACTGGGTTGCAGACAGCGTGAACAAAGTCATCGCGACGGTTCCCGGCAGCTTCCAATCCAAGATTGGCTGCTCGGCAGATTGGGCACCGGACTGCCTGCGTTCATGGCTGGAAGACCCGGATGGCGATGGCGTTTATACCTTCGAGACCACAGCTATTCCGGCAGGCGACTACGAAGCTAAAGTCGCGGTCAACATGAGTTGGGATCTCAACTATGGCGAAAACGGCGAGAAAGACGGCGCGAATCTGAAGTTCAACGTCGCTTCGGACGGCACACCTGTGACCTTCTCGTTCGACTCGACTTCAAACATTCTGACTATTTCGTCCGGAAGCTAAATATCGGTTACGGCGAGGGCGGGCATTTGCTCGCCCTCACTTTCGTTGAAATATTTCTTTTTACGAAAAATGATGGACAATCTATAAAAATTAACTTAGGCACTGTCAGGAGGCTGTGATGGCTGCTGTACAGGTTGACATGGGGAAGGCACCACAAGCGCCTTTCATCGCGTCCTCAATTATCGGCTTTATTATCCGTTTGGTTGGCGTTGCTGTTCTGGATGTGATCGCAATCTGGTTGGCGTTGGGCATCGGGCAGGACGGCAACTGGTTTCTGGCAGTAGGGCTTATTCTCGCGGCGCTGGCTGCGACAGCGATCAATCTCTGGCCTGGCTTATGGCCTTTGCGCTGGATGGCTCCCGGTCTGGTTTTGATGGCGCTGCTGGCGATATATCCTCTAATCTATACCGTCTATATTGCCTTTACCAACTTTAGCGATGGGCATCGTTATACCAGAGAAGCCGCAGTCGAGCTGATGGCGCAGGAAAAATATTTGCCCCCTGGTGGAACCAGTTATAAGTGGTCAGTGTTTCGCAATGAAACCGGGAATTACGCGCTTTGGTTAACGGTTGAGGACGGAACCACCTTCTTTGCGGTTCCAGATCAACCCTTGTTGGCTGTTACACCCAACCAAAGCGGTGAAGCCCCATATGATAAAGACGGCATTCCGGCATCAATAAACGGCTATACGCTGCTGCAAGGCGGTGACCGTTTTAAAGCCCTCAATGATATTCAGGATATGGAATTTGGTACGGCAGATGCCCCTATTGGTATCAAATCACGCAACGAGGCCGGCCCCTTTGAACCGAAGTGGGTCTTTGATTCGGCTCAAAATGCGCTGATTGACAAAGCAACGAATACTTCCTATTTTGCCGTTGATGCGAGCGGAGATTTCATTGCTGCCAATGGAGATAAAGCCCCGCTCGGTTACTGGGTGCCGATTGGTTTACAGAATTTTACCCGTGTGTTTAGTGACATCGCAATTAGCGGCCCATTGATCCGGGTTTTTCTCTGGACAATTGGTTTTGCCCTTTTTTCTGTTTTGACATCCTTTGCGCTGGGATTATTGGTCGCGCTTGTCCTGGAACGCTCATCGATTTTATTTAAGTTCGTCAAATCCATTTTGATTATTCCCTATGCTATTCCCGGTGTAATTAGCATCATCATCTGGCGCGGAATGCTCAACCCGAACGGTGGAGTCATTACCGCCAACATGGTGAAACTGTTCGGTTGGGCACCACCCTGGTACACCGATCCCGGTTGGGCAAAAATAGCGATTATTCTGGTCAACCTCTGGCTTTCATTTCCCTATTTCATGCTTATTTGCAGCGGCGCATTGCAGTCCATTCCGTCTTCCATTTATGAAGCGGCAGAGGTGGATGGTGCTAATGCCTGGCACAAGTTCTGGAGCCTGACACTACCATTACTGCTGGTTGCTGTTGGCCCATTACTGATCGGTTCCTTCATCTTCAACTTCAACAATTTCATGATTATCGAAGCGATGTTCCAGGGCGGCCCCTCAATGGTGGGTACCAGTGCGCCCCCGGTAGGGCATACCGATAACCTGATTAGTTACACCTACCGGTTTGCCTTCGGCTCTGGTGGAACACGCGATTTTGGCTTTGCATCAGCCATAGCAATTGTGATCTTCTTCATCGTTGGTATTTTGTCCCTGATACAGTTCCGCTTAAGCAAGCGCTGGGAGGAGGTTGGCGATAATGTCTAGTGTCGTAAAACCCGGCTCACTGACTGCTGTTTCAACCCGCTCGCCTGCACCGGACTATCGGCGAATCGCGTTGAAGATTGTGCGTTGGTTGTTCATCGTCTTTATCATCATTTTTACGCTTTTTCCAGTGGTATGGATCATTTCAGCGTCCTTCAATCCTAGCGGTTCAATGACCACACAAACGCTGATTCCGCGTAATGTGAAAAGCCTTGATGACCTGCTGGTGAACTTCAATAAGCTGCTGAATAATCCGCAGGTTCCTTTCTGGCGTTGGATCGGTAATTCCGCTGTCGTCTCTGTTACCTCGACAGTTCTGAGTCTGGCGATTACCACCTTGAGCGCCTATGCCTTTTCGCGTTTTCGTTTTCGTGGACGGCGAACCCTTTTGCAGACGATTCTGCTGATTCAGGTTTTCCCGAACTTGCTGGCGATGGTCGCTTTGTACCTGATGCTCCTGCAAATCGGCAAATATATTCCTTTCTTTTCGCTTAACACGCATGGTGGACTGATTCTCATTTATCTGGGTGGCGCGATGGGCTTGAACACCTGGTTGATGAAGGGCTTTTATGACACCATCCCGCGTGACATTGATGAATCGGCATTGGTTGACGGGGCAACCCACTGGCAGACCTTCCGCTATCTGATTTTTCCACTTATTCAACCCATTCTCGCGGTGGTCGCGCTGTTATCTTTTGTCGGCACGTTCAACGAATTTCTGTTGGCGCGCGTCGTGCTGTCTGACCGCAATAACTGGACACTGATGGTTGGCCTCTTCAACTTCGTCTCAGCTAAATTTACGGATGATTGGGGCGTATTCGCGGCTGGCTCATTGATTTCCGCGACTCCGGTGGTCATCCTGTATTTATCGCTGCAAAAATACATCGTGGGTGGCCTCACAGTAGGGGCGGTCAAAGGGTAAATTGGGTAAGGGCGCAAACCATGCGCCCTATTTTTTATAAACTGGCGATTCAGGACATCATGGAAGAATTCATTTTTGGTACTTATGCAACTGACCAGCTTAAATTGATCCATCACCGGGGTGAACGGCGCGGATTGCAGCACCAGCACCTTATTGAACCGCGCAACCCCGAACCGGGTCAGCCGATTACCCTGACTGTTACGCTCGGCGTGGATCTTTGCGCTGACCACATCGTATGCTATTACACGACAGACGGGAGCGAACCCGCCGGAGATCATGGCATAGCGAAAAATGGTTCTGTCGCATCTTTCGAAGTGAAGGATGTGAGCTGGGACAGCGTGAGCTGGGGCTACCAGATGCGCTGGGTATGCACGCTGCCCGGTCAGCCGGAAAATACTATGCTGCGTTATCACATCGGCGCATGGTTCGGGGATGGCGAAGAGGTCTTTGCCGATTGGCCTCTGGCGAAAGCGGCAGCCGAGACAGCTACAGCGGCATTCTTTCGTGGAGAAACGGTGCTGAACAATCTCAGTCTGGGTGATCCTCAGAAGCCATACACATTCACCTGTGCGATTGACCGCCTGAAGCCGCCCAAGTGGGCGCACGAGGCGATCATTTACCACATTTTTGTCGATCGTTTTTTCCCCGGTGAAGGACACGATTGGCTGCAAACCGAGGATTTGAACGGCTTTTGCGGTGGGACGCTGTGGGGCGCTGCCCAAAAGTTGGATTATGTGGCTGAATTGGGTGCGAACACCATCTGGCTCAGCCCCGTATTTTGCAGCCCGACGCATCACGGTTACGATGTGACCGATTACGAGCATGTTGAACCCCGTTTGGGCGGGGATGATGCCCTGCGACATATTGTGGAAACAGCACATGCACGCGGTATTCGGGTCATCCTCGATATTGCGCTGAATCATGTTTCGCACCTGCACCCTTATTTTCTCTCTGCACATTCCAACCCGGAAAGCCTGTACCGCGACTGGTTCATCTTCGATGATTCGGAAGTGGGCTACCGCTCATTTTTCGGCGTGCCGTCCATGCCACAGGTGAATGTGGCTAACCCGGAAGCGCGGCGCTGGTTGATTGACATTGGGCTGTTCTGGATGCGCGAATACAAGATTGACGGCTATCGGCTCGATGTTGCCGATGGCCCCGGCCCGGATTTCTGGACGGATTTCCAGGCGGCGTGTAAGGCACTGAACCCCGAATGCTTCTGCTTCGGTGAAGTGGTCGATGCGCCGACCATGCAGGAGCAGTATATTGGGCGGCTGGATGGGCTGCTTGATTTCCATCTGTGTGACGCGATGCGGCGAACCTTCGCGCGTGGGCAGTGGTCGGAAGCGGAATTCGAGCGATTTTTAGCGCGTCATCAGCGTTATTTTCCGGGTGATTTCCTGATGCCTTCCTTTGTCGATAATCACGATATGGATCGCTTCTTGCTGGGTGCGAAAGGCGATAAACAGGCGCTCAAACGGGCGGCTGAAGTCCAGATGAGTTTGCCTAACCCCCCGGTAATTTACTATGGAACTGAAATCGGACTATCGCAGACAGTGAGTGGACTGGACGGTTTCGGGATGCATATGAGCCGCATTCCGATGGTGTGGGGCGATGAGCAGGATACCGAACTGCTGGCGTTTTACAAGAAGCTCATCGCTGAACGGGTCATTCGTCCTAAGTGAAAAGTCGATAGTCCACAGTCATCAGTCACCGGAAAGTTAACTTTCGTTAGAAAATGGTTTCGCGGCGGCGGCGGATATTTTTGCCGCCGCTGATTTCGCTGCAAAAAGGTTTCTATCTTGTTGCCGCCGATCCGGTAGGGGGTGGCGGCAGCAAATACTCCTGTGTTTTTGCCGCCATTGGCAAAAATCCACATTAAGGCTGGCTGAAATTCGGTTGGCGGCTGTCGTAAGCGGCGATATCACGCTTGAGGGCGATTCTGCGCCATGCTTTTTCAAGCGCTTCCTGTAAATCTGCTGGATCAATGGCGGCTAACCGCACCAGCAGCGCACCGGAACCGCGATAGTGATCGGTAATGTAATACACATCCGGTTCGATTTGCAGCAAAATGTCCTGCTCGACATCGCCCACCATCAAGACCAGCGCGTTTTCTTCTTCCTGATGCAGCCGCGCCAGAAATTTCTTCCGCACATGGAAGGCGGGAGTCTGGTAGTACGACATTTTTTCCTCTACACCGGGCAATGCAAGCGCCATTTGACGCGCAGTTTCAAAATTCACCGACATAAAAACACACACTTTCGCAACGATGTTAGATTGATGATAGTTTAACATGGAACGGGTGTTCTGGTTAAGAAAATGCTCTTATTTCGGCGGCTGACCCCCGTAAAGTCGCCACGCTTCCCGTAGCACCTGTTATTCACCTGTTTTACAGGTATGAATCCATAAACCTTGAGGGAAAAATGGGCGGTTCAGTTCATAAACCACCCATTTTAGATCGTTCTATGCAGTGATTTCGCTCAGAAGTACCGGACGATTTTCCAGTTGCGATTTTTTGGCTGCAAGTCCCATGATGACGGGTACACGTCCATCATGTCCAGTCACGGGAACGGGTTTGTCATTAACTACAGCATCAACAAATGCCTGAATTTCGTTAGCGTAGCTTTCGGTATAGCGCTGCATGAAGAAATTGAGCGGTAAATCGCGGCGGATGTTTTGTGCTGTGCTGATGGTCGCCATATTGGGGTAAACGTTATCGGTGCTGATGGCTCCACCGCTACCAAAGGCTTCTACACGCTGGTCATAACCGTAAACGGCTTTACGACTGTTATCGATTGTAACCGTTACACCGTTAGCGAATTTCATGACAATGAGCGCAGTATCGACATCGCCTGCTTCGCCAATGGCAGGATCGACTTTGACCCCTGCAACGGTATAAATTTCGACAGCATCACTGCCAGTTAAGAATCGAGCCATGTCCAGGTCGTGAATCGTCATGTCAAGGAAAATTCCGCCCGAAACCTTAATATAGCTGATGGGCGGTGGGGCAGGGTCGCGGCTGATGATGTGCAGCATATGGAGATCGCCAATTTCGCCGCTGGTAATAGCTTGTTTGACACGGGCATAGTTGGGGTCAAAGCGACGGTTGAAGCCAATCTGGAGTTTGACACCCGCTTTTGCAACTGCACTCAGGGCGCTATCAATACGCTTGACATCAAAATCAATCGGTTTCTCACAAAAGATATGTTTGCCTGCCTGCGCCGCCTCGGTGATGATTTGCGAATGGGTATCGGTGGCAGAGCAGATGGCGACAGCGTGAATATCCGGGTCAGCCAAAATCTCGCGATAGTCGACAGTCGCTTTGGGAATATGCAGACGGCGGGAGACTTCCTGTGCCGCCTGCTCTGCTACATCGGCAATCGCCAGCACGTTCACATCAGGAATGCGTGTGACCAGATTCTCGGCATGAACTTTGCCAATGCGTCCTGCGCCGATCACACCAAAATTGAGAGTCATGTTGTTGTCCTTGTTGGTAAGCGGACACGATGTATCGTGCCCCTATTCTATATAGTTTGATACTTCGATTAAATTGCCATCCGGGTCGCGGAAGTAGACCGAGTTGATTGGGCCGAGTGCACCTGTCCGGCGCACACTGCCTTCAAGTGGGGTTACTCCGCAGTCCCGAAGATGTTCCATAACCTGATTGAGCGGCGTGGATGTGATAAAACACAAGTCCGCCGAGCCAGGGGTTGGTGTGAGCGCTTTTGGCTCGAACTCCTTCCCCCGCTGATGTAAATTGATTTTCTGCTGACCGAATTGCAGTGCTCTACGACCTTCGCCAAAAGTGACGATCTGCATCCCCATGACGCGGCTGTAAAAGTCACAGGTGATATCGATGTCGGCTACGGTCAGAACGAGATGGTCAAGGCGATCAATGTCCATTAAAGAGGCCAGCGTTCTTTCGATTTCGATTCCTCGAAGCCCTTACGCGCTTCCTGCACGGCGGGATTTTCTGAGACTTCCGCGACCGCGACATCCCACCAGGATTCGTAACCACCGACGCGCTGACGACGATCTGTTTCGATGACGATGCAGACGGTCTGGTCGATGCTCTGGGCTTTTTTCATAGCATCCGCCAGTTCATCACGACTTTGGGCACGGATGACTTTCGCGCCGAGGCTTTCGGCATTGGCAGCGTAATCGACAGGCAGCACTTCGCCATCAAGCTGGCCGGAATCGGTGCGATAGCGATATTTTGTGCCGAAGCCATCGCTGCCAACGGATTTGGACAGTCCGCCGATACTGGCGAAACCGTGATTGTCGATGAGAATGATGTTGAGTTTTATCCCTTCCTGTACGGCGGTGACGATTTCTGTTGAAAGCATCAGATAAGACGCATCTCCGACCATCACATAAACATCGCGTTCGGGAGCCGCCATTTTCGCCCCGAGTCCGCCTGCAATCTCATACCCCATGGTGGAAAAGCCGTATTCAAGGTGGTAGCCCTTTGGATTACGGGTACGCCAGAGTTTATGGAGGTCGCCGGGGAGACTGCCTGCCGCGCATAAGACGACATCTTCGGGACGTGAGAGCAGATTGACTACGCCGATAACTTCGCCCTGACTGATGAGCGGGCCGTGTTCGAGATTGTAGATGCGCTCGACTTCGGCATCCCATTCAGCATTGTACTGTTTGGCGCGGGCGACATATGAATCGGCGGTTCGGAAACCTTCGAGGGCAGCGGTAAGTTCTTCCAAAATTACCTTTGCGTCACCGATGAGGGGGAGTGCATTATGTTTGTAGGCATCGAATTCGGCAACATTGATATTGATGAATTTCACATCGGGATTCTGAAATCCGGTTTTGGAGGCGGTGGTGAAATCGCTGTAGCGTGTGCCGATGCCGATGACAAGATCAGTTTCACGGGCGAGGATATTGGCTCCATGCGTCCCAGTTACGCCAATCGCGCCGAGGTTTAGAGCGTTGTTGTAAGGCAGTGAGCCTTTGCCAGCCATTGTCTCGCCAACCGGAATGCCCGTTTTTTCAACAAATGCCTTGAGGGTGTCAGTGGCTTCGCTGTAAATGACCCCACCGCCTGCGACGATGATGGGCTGCTTGCTGGCACGAATCCATTCAACAGCACGGCGGAGGCTGTTCACATCCGGGCGGTTGCGAGGAATATGCCAGACACGCTTTTCGAACAGGTGCGATGGGTAATCAAAAGCCGTCGCCTGAACATCCTGCGGGAGCGCGAGTGTGACTGCACCTGTATCGGCAGGGGATGTTAAAACACGCAGGGCTTCGGGGAGGGCAGTAATCAATTGTTCCGGGCGATTGATTCGATCCCAGTAGCGCGAAACGGGTTTGAAGCAGTCGTTGACGGAAATATCCTGCGAATGCTCGGATTCTAACTGCTGCAAGACCGGGGCTTGAAGGCGTTCGGCAAAAATATCACCGGGAAGGAGCAGTACGGGCAATCGATTGACAGTTGCCATCGCCGCGCCCGTAATCATGTTGGTCGCGCCGGGGCCGATGGAGGTGGTACAGGCGAAAGTTTGGAGGCGGTTTTTCATTTTGGTGTAGGCGGCGGCTGTGTGTACCATTGCCTGTTCGTTGCGGCACTGGTAGTAGCGGAAGGTATCGGCATACTGCTGTAAAGCCTGTCCGATGCCAGCGACATTGCCGTGACCGAAAATGCCCCAGCAACCAGCGAAAAATGGATTTTCCTGACCATCGCGTTCGACATACTGGTTCTGCAAAAATTGGATGAGGGCTTGCGCCATCGTTAAACGGGTCGTTTTCATAAAAGCCTCTTTTGATGTGTCGGTGTATTTAACATCCGTGTGTGAGGACACGAATGCGTGTTTTTTCTGGTAGATTGCCCTTGTCAATTGTGGTCTGGTAATCGCAAGCAAAATCCACTTCATCATCGGCAAAATAGTTCAGGAAGGATTGAATCCAGAAGGTGTTGCGTGGTTTGTAGCGCAGGGTGCGGAAGTGCATGGGGATGACCAGTTTGGGGCGAATGTAATCAATGGCGGTCTTGAGGTCGTCCAGGCGAATAGTAGGATGACCACCCGCTAAGGCCAGCAGGACATCAATCCCGGCGAAGAAACGCAGATGTTCTTCGCTGAGGGCGTTGCCCATATCGCCCATATGTCCGATGTGAACACCGTCGATTTCGAAGCGGTACATGCCGTTCTGGTCGGGGTCATGATACTGGTGGTCGAGGGCTTCCATGCAGGCGATGGCTTGAAAGCAGATTCCTTTTTCGACGCGCTGACCTTCGTTCTGGGCAAGTGTTAAGGCATTGATAACCGTTGGTTTGCCGGGAATCAAGTCGGCGCGGCAGTGGAAGGGGTCGTTATCCGACGAAATGACCACAATGTCGGGTTGGTCGGTGACGGGCAGATAGCCGCTGGTTTCCGGCGTATAGGGGTCAGTGATAATGGTTATCCCGTTGTCGGCAGTGACTAGAAAGCTGGCGTGCCCATACCATTTTAGTTTCATAACGGCCTCCTCATAATTCGTATTTCTAAATCAAACCTTCAGGTCACGATAGGCAGACGGGGGTCTAAACCCGTCCATGTGCCTTTAATCCAGGCGTATTCGGGATCATCGGTATTCGCTAATGATTGGGCTGACCCCGCCAGCCAATTTAAGTAATAAGTGGTGTAGCCATGTGCGCTGACGACAGGATGATAGCCTTCCGGCACGAGTACCATATCGTGATTTCGCGCCATCATGACAGCATCAATATGGCGATTATCCGTGTAAACGCGCTGGTAGGCATAACCACCGGGTTTGTCGATTTTGTAAAAATAAATTTCTTCCAAGTCGGCTTCGAGGACATTGCCGTTGGCATCTTCGCGGTGGACATCGTGCTTATGGGGAGGGTAGCTTGACCAGTTGCCGCTGGGCGTGTAGACCTCGACGCAGACCAGTTTGTGACAATCAAAACCGGGAGGGAAGATACTGTTGATCTGGCGGGAGGCATTGCCGCCACCGCGCAGTTCGACAGCGCTCTTATCGGGCGTGACCAACTGGGCGGGATGATCCTGATCGGTGGCGACCCAACAGGAGGAGATTTCGAGGCTATCGGTGAGTGCTTCGATTTCGAAATCGGTATTTCGCGAGAGATAAACGGCGTAGGGTTTGCCGGAAAAGACTTGGGCGCGTCCGCCAATGTTGAGGAAATCACCTTTGCTGCTGCGAATGTGGCATTTGCCGCCCAGAATGACATGACCGTATTCAAAGTTGCCTGTGCTGGACTGCCATTTTTCACCTTTGTTGAGTCGGCGGGCTGCCATATTGAGGTACTCCCATCCGGCTTGCTGGGCAGAGATTTGCGCAAAAACACCCGTGCTTCCAGTATCTTTAGAGCGGATGAGCATAGTTTCGGCAGTGTAATTCATGGATATTCTTTTCCTAATGCAGATGGCGCGTGTTCATCTTATGATGATTATAGCAAGGCGTAGAAATATGCGGTAATGGGTGGACTGATTAACAAATCTTGACGTGAAAGATAATTGGATGTAAGCTGTGTAAACGCTTACAGTAAACGCTTACATCAGTTGGGATTATGGCAGATTATTCGCGAGCAACCATTGAAGATGTGGCAGAACGGGCGGGAGTTTCTACCGCTACCGTCAGCCGCGTCATGAATAATACTGGCCCAGTGGCGGAGACGACAGCGCGGAAAGTCTGGGACGCTATCGCTGAATTGAATTATGCGCCGCAAGCTGCCGCGCGTGGACTGGCAAGCCGCAGAACAAATACGCTCGGTCTGGTGCTGCGCGAAATCAGCGGTGATTTTTTCCAGCCGATGCTGCGGGGAATTGAAGCAGGGGCGCGGGAAAATGGATTTGATCTGCTGATTCACTGTACGCATCGTTCGAAAGACGCGGCTGAACAACCCCATTATGCACTGGGCGAACACAATGCAGACGGACTGCTGGTTTTCACAGATAGTCTGGATGCGGGAGAAATCAGACGGCTTTATAAGGCAAAATTTCCATTGGTACTACTGCATCGTTCGCCGCCGGATGGGGTAGATGTGCCGTGTGTGACGATTGAGAATAAGAATGGGGCGCGGCGGTTGGTCGATTACCTGATTGAGGTGCGTGAATACAGGCACATCGCTTTTCTAGCGGGACCAGAGGATGAGGAAGATTCATACTGGCGCGAAATGGGCTATCGCGAAAGTCTGACAGCACACGAGATTCCATTTGATGCGGCGCTGGTTACAAGAGGTGGATTTAATGAGCAAAAGGCGCGTGTAGCAACGATGGCACTACTCGGAAGCGGAATTCAAATTGATGTGATCGTCGGGGGAGATGATGAATCGGCAATTGGGGCGATGGCGGCGGTGAAAGAGGCGGGTTTGCGTGTACCTGAGGACATCGCCGTAGTCGGTTTTGATGATATTCCAGTGGCGCGTCATCTGACCCCACCGCTGACGACGGTTCGTGCGCCGAGTGAATTGGTAGGGCGTGAGTCAGTTCGCCAACTCGTGAGTTTTATTCGTACTGGTCAGGCGGAGCGGCTGACGCTGCTGCCGACTGAACTGGTTATACGGCGCTCTTGTGGCGCTACATGAAGGGATTTATACAAATATGAAAGTGGCAGTTATCGGGGGCGGGTCATCGTATACGCCGGAACTGGTGAGCGGATTTCTGGCTAGGACGGAGACATTCCCTATTACCGAACTCTGGCTGATGGATATATTGCAGGAGCGGCTGGATGTTGTTGGAAAATTCGCACAGCGGATGGTACAGGCAGCGGGTGCGCCGTTTGAAGTGCATCTGACCACTAACCAGCGGGAAGCAGTTAAAGGTGCGCAATATGTCCTGACGCAATTGCGGGTCGGCTGGATGGCAGCGCGGAAGGGCGATGAATATCTGGGGATGCGGCACGGGCTGATTGGGCAGGAGACAACAGGCGTAGGCGGCATGGCAAAAGCGCTGCGCACGATTCCGGTTATCCTGAAGATTGCTGAGGATATGCGTGAACTGGCTCCGGGGGCGCTGCTGGTGAACTTCACGAATCCAGCGGGGTTGAATACCGAAGCATTGGCTCGATATGCGCCGGATGTGCCATCAGTCGGCGTTTGCAACGTGCCGATTACGACCAAGATGCGGATTTTAAAGGATTTGGGATTCGACGCTGAAGTAGCACAGGCGAAACTGGATACGCTGGGGTTGAATCACCTGACCTGGCACCGGGGCTTTACAGTGGATGGTGAGGATGTGTGGCCTCAGGTGATCGAGAAGTATATCGCTGACCTGAAAACATCCGAGCATCCGGCCTGGGATGTGCCAACGATTGAGTCGCTGCGCATGATGCCGAATTATTATCTGCAATACTTCTACTACACAGATGACAAACTTGCTGAACAGCAAAAATGGCCGCCGTCACGGGCGGAAGCTGTTATGCAAATCGAAGACGAACTGCTGAAGCAATATGCGGAACCTGACCGGACGGAACCGCCACCGGGTTTGATGAAACGGGGTGGGGCGTATTATTCGACGCTGGCGACGCAACTGCTGACCGCTCATTATAATGATCTGGGCGAAATTCATGAAGTGAATGTACCGCACAGGGGCGCGGTGAAAGGGTATCCCGAAGATTGGGTGATGGAAATGCCGTGCAGAGTGGATGCGAAGGGTATTCATCCACTGCCGACTGATCCGCTTCCGCTGGCGTGTTTCGGTCTGGTGGCGCAGGTGAAAGCCTATGAAATCCTGACCGTCGAGGCGGCGGTTCATGGGGATAAAAATGCCGCTTATCAAGCACTGCTGACCCATCCGCTGGGGCCATCGGCGGATAAGGTACAAGCCGTGCTGGATGATTTGCTGGAAACGAATAAGGCGTATCTGCCGCAGTTTCAGTAGAGAATCATAAGAGGGCGCAGCACTGCTGCGCCCCTACATTGGATTATTTGTTTGATGTTATTTTCGATTATTCAAGAAGGTGTATGTTGCGACCAAATCCTGTTTTAAAGAAACTCGGTCTGGCTGATAATGACCGGGTGGTGATTTTGCATGTGGATGATGTGGGGATGTGTCAGGCGACGTTGAGTGCGCTGGATGATCTGCTCGATTTCGGGCTAATTTCATCGGCGGCGGTGATGGTTCCGTGTCCCTGGTTTCCACAGACGGCGGCTTACTGCCGGGAACATCCGGAAATTGATATGGGAATTCATCTGACGCTGAACAGTGAGTGGGATGGATACCGTTGGGGACCAATTTCAACGCATGACCCGGCATCGGGATTGCTGGATGATGAGGGGTATTTCAACCGCCGACAACCGGCACTGCACAAAAATGCTGTTCCTGAAGCGGGGCGGATTGAAATGAAAGCCCAAATTGACCGGGCACTGGCAGCGGGTATTGATCCGACTCATATGGACAGCCATATGGGGGCAATTGCACATGTCAAATTTATCCCGGCCTATCACGAACTGGCGATGCACTATCAACTGCCGCCGACGATTATATTCCGGGCGGATCAAGTGGGATTTGAGCGGCTCGGATTGGATGCGGAACTAACCGCGATGGCGGTCAAGGCCGTAAATGAACTGGAAGAACAGGGTGTGCCGCTGCTGGATTATGAGGTTGGTTTGCGTCTCGATTTGCCTGATAACCGGATTGGGCAGGCGAAAAAGGCATTGGAAGAACTGAAGCCGGGAATTACGCACTTTTATATGCATCCGGCACACGATACTCCTGAGCTGCGGGCTATTGCACCGGATTGGGAAAGCCGGGTAGCCGACTATCATGCCTTCATGAGTACAGAAGTGCGCGATTTCATCAAGCATAAAGGCATTCATGTGATTGGCAATCGAGTACTGCGGGATTTAATGCGGTCATGACACGTTATTTTCTGGGGGTAGATACCGGAAATTCCAAGAGCCATGCGCTGATTGCGGATGAATATGGGAATGTATTGAGCGCGGGGCAGGCAGGTTCTGGTAATCATGAGCGGCTGGGATTCGCGGGATTTGGTGTCGTTCTGAAGCAGATTGTGAATGATGCGATTACAGCCGCTGGAATCACCAGCGATCAGATTGCTGGAATGGGATTCGGGCTGGCAGGTTATGACTGGCCTTCTGACCGGGAACCCTTGAGGCAAGAGATTCTCAAGCTGGGTATCCAAGCGCCGTTCGAATTGGTCAACGATGCCACTATCGGGCTAATCGCGGGTTCGAGCAACGGATGGGGTGTGAGCGTGGTTGCCGGGGCGGGGAATAACTGTCGGGGACGTGACTCTCAGGGACGTGAAGGGCGTGTCTCTGGAATCGGGGGTTGGTCGGGTGAACACGGTGGTGGAGCTGATCTGGTAGTTCACGCCATGCAAGCGGTGAGTAAATCGTGGGCGAAACGTGGCCCGGATACCTTGCTGACGGAGAAATTCCTTACCTATCTCGGTGCGCCGGATGTGATGCACATACTGGAAGGACTGTCGCGAGGAAAATACCACCTCGACCAATCGGCGGCGATGCTGGTTTTTGAGACGGCGAATGCTGGCGATGAAGTGGCGCAGGAAATTTTGCGCTGGATGGGGCGCGAATTAGCAAGCCTCGGAATCGGTGTGATTCGACAGCTTGGATTCGAGAATCTTGAATTTGAAGTGGTGTTGACAGGCAGCATTTACAAGGGCAGTCCGTTAATTGCCGAGAGTATGGGCGAGGCGATTCGGGCGGTTGCACCGGGAGCGAGGCTGGTTCCGTTGACTGCGCCGCCTGTTGTGGGTGGGGTGCTGTTGGGGATGGAGCAGGCGAGTGTTGATTTCCGCAGTATTCGTCCTCGATTGGTGGAATCGGCGAATCGGTTTCTCGCTGGCGAAAAAGTTGATAGTGAAGAGGGGTAAATAGAGGATATTAGCCCTCACCCCAAACCCCTCTCCCTAAGGCGAGGGGCTTTTCATTTCTGCGAAGTCAGATCATGCTTTTGTAGTCGTTAATCAGTGGGTCGAAGCGTTTGATGCTGTCATCAAGACCACCGGGGCGATTCCGGGCAAGCCAGTTTGCCTTTTGACGGGCGATGAGGTCTTGAAGCTCAGCGAGAAGTTCCTGAGGAGTATCATTCGAGTCGCCGTTGAGCAGTAGCAAACGACGGGCGGAATGGCGCAATAAATCAGCGGCCTGACGGAATTCACCTGCAATCAAATCAGAATCCGGGCGAGTCATGGCGGTGTTTTCGAGATCGTTCATGATGGTGTCGATGCTGTTAATCGACTGGCGGAGCGCACCCGAACTCAGGTTGATAGCCTGCTGCCCCCATGCTTCGTATCCGGTGAGTTTGGCGGTTAGTTCCTCGCGTGGAATTTGCAGCGCGTAGGCGAGAATCTGACCATTTACGTGTTCCGGGCCGATGATGTGATAGATGTTGCCGAGATTGAAGGCGATTTTTCCCATGACGGCGGCTTTGTCATCGAAGGCAAAGGCGCTCAGGACAGAGGGCATGTCCAGTGATTCGTTTGTCTCGAAACACCAGCTAACCCCTGCACCGTAAGCAAATCCGGTGTAGCTAACTGGAAGCGGCTGCCAGTGACCGTTATCGCCCCAATCGGTATTGAGGAATCCTACCGCGCCGTATTGGAGGCCAAGACGCGCTGACATGCTGAGGTTGGCGAGCGCATTATCACTGCGGCCTGCGATACCGTTCCAACTGGATGTGCCGGGGCAGACGTAGAAAGGGACTCCAGCACTTTGTACTAATGCCAATTGGCGATTCCATTCTCTTTCGGCAACTTCGCCGCCTTCATATATCCAGGGCATGGCGATGACATCTTTGGGCAGTTCAGGTATCAAATCCGGGTAGTGCATGATGATGTCTGCCCAGAACTGCATCTGATGACCCCGCGCTGTGACCTCCTTATAGAGTTTGAGCAGATATTCGAGATAAACCCGCCCACCTCTGGCTTCGAATTCTGGCCTGCTTTTACCTTTGCCTAGCTCCCAGGGTTCGTCGCCCCCGACATTGAAATGTTTGCTGGTGAAATGTGGCAAGAGTTCGTCATACAGGCTAGTAATCAATTCGAGGCTACCGGGATCAAGCGGATTGATGGTGCTGGGCGGTAAGTGTCCACCCCAGGGTGGCTCGAAGCCGTCAGGTGATTCGGCGAGCGGAAGATATTTATCGAATTTCAGCCAGCGTTCCATATGGCCGAGGCTGTTCTGGTTGGGAACCAGTTCGATATGGCGCTGGCGGCAGAAAGCATCCAGTTCGAGAATTTCTTCGCCTGTGAAAGGGGATGCCTGTGCCCACACTTCAGGATGATTGCGATAGGCGAAGGTATGTTCCATGTAAAGCTGAACCTGATTGATTTTCCATGAGGCGAGGCGGTCAACCAGATCAAGCAGGGTTTGGAGTGTAGGAACTTTATCGCGGCTGATGTCGAGCATGACGCCCCGCGCAGGGAAATCCGGCCAGTCGGTAATGGTCAGATGGGGTAAGTTTTTGCCGTACTGCTGCAACAATTGGTGGAAAGTGCATACACCGTAAAAAACTCCGGCTGCATCGGCTGCGATAATGGAGATGCTTGATTCGCTGACGGTTAGTTGATAGCCGTCAGGATGGGAAATTGTCGAATCGATTTGCAGGGACAAGCCCGTGTTGGGGTAAGCACTGCCAGCGACGATTTCCCACTGAATAGATGCAAATTGAGACAAAGCGTTCTGCGCGGTCTTTGCTTCGAAGAATAAGGCCGACGAGGAAATGACAATCAGAGCTGTGTTAGGGAGTGTCCATGAAGTTGTGTCAAGCAGTTTAATTGGAGATATGACAATATTCCATATAGGAGTTTGTCACTTTCGGGTGTGATTGGCGGGGGGCTATAATTACACGGTTTTGGCATTTTATTCAATGGAGTAGAAGATGATTGAACGAAAATTACGTGCCGGGATTATTGGATTGGGGGTTGGGAAAGCCCATGCTGATGGATATTTGAACAGCGCGGATGCTGATCTGGTGGCGGTGTGCGATATGAACGAGGAACGTCTAAATCAATCCGCAACTGATTGGAAGGTTGATGGGCGTTATACGGACTTTCGGAAGATGTTTGCGGAAGAGAACCTGGATATTGTGAGTGTGTGCTTGCCGAATGCGCTGCACTCAGAAGCATCGATTGCGGCACTGGAAGCTGGGGTGAATGTGATCTGCGAGAAGCCGATGGCGATCACAGTAGCGGAAGCTGAACAGATGGTGGAAACGGCGAAACGTAACAACAAGCGTTTGATGGTATGTTACAACTACCGCTATCGCGCTGATTCGCAGTGGGTCTACCACATGGTGCAGAGCGGAAAACTGGGCAAGATTTATCATGTGAACGCAAGCTGGCGACGGGAGACGGGCATTCCCGGATGGGGTGTGTTTGGGAGCAAAGCACTTTCCGGTGGTGGAGCGTTGATTGATCTGGGCGTGCATGTGCTTGATCTGGGTTTGTGGATGATGGGATTCCCCGGCGTGAAAACGGTGAGCGGGGATATACGCAGCGTTTTCGGGAAAGAGGGTTTGAAAACATGGCGTGCGGGTTCGCAGACTCCGGCGTTTGAAGTGGAAGATGGTGGCGTGGCGTTTCTACGGTTGGATAATGGCGCGAATATGGTGCTTCATGCGACATGGGCGGAACATGGGCAGCCAAATGAGGATGCTTTCCGCGTCGAATTGCAGGGCAGTGAGGGAACAGCCATTTTGCATGTTCGCAATTATCGCAATGAGGATACGCTGCGTTTTTACAGTGAAGTTGAAGGCGAACCCGTTACCACTATTCCAACGGTGCGATTTGGCAGAGCAGGCGGACATGAATTACTGGTGAAAAATCTGGCGGCGAGCTTACGGGCGGGAACTCCCCCGTCAACTACAGGTGAACAGGGATTGATGGGGGTCAAAATCCTGCAAGCGATTTATGAATCGTCCGAAGCTGGACACGAGATCGCGTTTTAGCGAGGTCACTTATGGATACAGTTTTACGGGCGGTGATGGTTGGTTGCGGTGGGATGAGCAAAGCATGGCTAAGTGCCGCGCAGAAAATCCCAAATCTCGAAGTGGTTGGATTTGTGGATTTGAATGAAGAATCTGCAAAGGCTAAGTCGGCGGAGTTCGGAACGGCAGAATCGGTTGTTGGGACAGATTTAGCGACTGTTCTGAACGAGACTGCCCCGGATATGGTGTTTGATTGTACGGTGCCAGAAGCCCATTTTAACGTGACCTTGACGGCACTGAAGCATGGATGTCATGTGCTGGGGGAAAAGCCGCTGGCCGATACACTGGAACATGCACAGCAGATGGTAGCGGCTGCGGATACTGCCGGGAAGCTGTATGCCGTGATTCAGAATCGACGGTATGACCCGAATATCCGGCGGCTGAAGCACTTTTTAGCGTCGGGCGCGATGGGTGAGATTACGACAATCAACAGCGATTTTTATATCGCGCCACACTTCGGTGGATTCAGGGATGCGATGCAGCATGTTTTACTGCTGGATATGGCTATTCACACGTTTGATGCTGCGCGGTATCTGTGTGGGGCTGACCCGGTATCGGTTTACTGCAAAGAGTGGAATCCCAACGGTTCGTGGTATGCACATGGCGCATCGGCGGTAGCGATTTTCGAGATGAGCAGCGGCGCGGTGTATACCTATCGTGGAAGCTGGTGTGCGGAAGGACTGCCGACGACGTGGGAGTCTGACTGGCGTATTGTGGGTGCGAAGGGAACAGCGCTGTGGCATGGAGGTGCGCAGATGAAAGCGCAGTGCGCAGCGAAAACGGGCGGATTTTTCTCCGAGCATGAAGATGCCGCGATTCCATCTGATGGGGATTACGGACGTGTCGGCGGACACGCTGGACTGATCGCGGAATTTGTGGACTGTGTCCGGATGGGACAGCATCCGGAGACGATTTGCAGCGACAACATCAAGAGTCTGGCGATGGTGCTGGCGGCGATTGAAAGTACCGAAAAAGGGCAAACGGTGGAGGTGCGGTGGAAGTAGACAAGATATTCAATCGGAATTTAGCGATTGTATGCAATATTTTTGCGCAGAACGTAAGAATGACTAGAATTGATTAATCTGATGATGAATGAAAGGGGGTAATGGTTTGTTCACCTGCCGGGTTTGTTTCACTTATTTATAGCAGAAGGGGAAAGAATGGTATGAAGCGTTATAGCTTGCTTTTGGTTGTTCTCCTGTTTATAGTGCTGCCGCTGACAGTCATGGGGCAAAATGATGATACGGTTGTCATCCGCAATATCGGCAATCTGACCTCATTTAATCCAATTTTGTATACAGATGGTGCATCGGTTATTGCCGCGAATTATCTGTGGCCGCAGCTTTTTGAAACGGACAGCTTCACCGGAGAGCCGATTCCCGGTCTGACAAGCTGGACAATTTCTGACGATAACCTGACTTATACCTTTACCATTCGGGATGATGCCAACTGGAGTGACGGGAAGCCGATTACGTCCGCTGATGTCAAGTTTGTGGTGGATGCAATCAAATCAGACAAAGTTGCGTCGCCCTATAAGAGCAGTGTTGCTGGTATTGCGGCGTTCGATGTGATTGATGATAAGACATTTGCAATCACGCTGACCTCGCCAAGCTGCGTGGTGTGGAGCAATTTCGCGGATATTCGTGTGGTGCCATCTTACCGTTTCGCGCCTGATTTCAGCGATATTGAGACAAATCCGATTAATACGAAGCCGGACATCAGCGGCGGGTCCTACATTCTGGATGATGCGCAAACGGGCGAATTCGAGAAGTACCACGCGAACCCGACTTACTGGGGTGGCACACCACAAATTCCGTTTCTGGTGAACCGCGTAATCGAAGACCCAGCGGTTTTGAGTCAAGCGCTGGCGGCAGGGGAAATTGATTACGCTTCGATGCGCGGCGACGAGTTCGAGCAACTGCCGAACAAGGACAACATCAATTTCTTTGCGTTTCCGCAGCACAACACAGGCTTTTTGGCGTTGAACTGGGCTGACCCGACCAATCCGCAGCCCGCCTATGATGCGGATGGGAAGTTGGTTGAACAAACCCCACACCCGATTTTCAGCGACATCCGTGTGAGGCAGGCGATTGCGATGGGTTACAACAAGGATGATATTCTAGAGACGCTGGGTGGGTCAACGGGTGGTACACGTATTGTCGGTTCGGTTGTGCCGTCATTGACATGGGCATTTAACCCGGAACTCGAACCGTATCCGTTTGACCCGGATGCAGCCGCTAAACTGCTTGATGAAGCGGGTTGGAAAGATACGGATGGCGACGGTATCCGCGATAAGGATGGCAAGCCGCTGTCGTTCACGATCAGCTACAGCGATTTGCTGGCTTACTTCGAGACCACCGCGCTGGTCGCGCAGGATTATCTGTCGCGTTTGGGCATGGATGTGAAGGTGCAAAAGCTGGAATGGTCAGCTTACCTGAACGACGTGTTCCTCGGACAGACTTATGATATTGCAGTGTTGAGCAATACCGGTAATTCGCCGCCTGATCCCGATAATCTGGCTTATGGGCTTTCCTATAGTCATAATGATGTCCCCGGTTCGGGGTTGAATACGACATCCTATGTAAATCCGGAATATGACGCGTTGCTCGATCAAGCACGGACGATGCCGGGATGCAAGACGGCTGACCGCGCACCGCTGTATTATCAGATTCAGCAGATTCAAAAAGATCAGGTGGTGTATGATTTCACGATTTCACCAAACCTGATTCAAATTATGAACAAGCGAATCGGTGGATTTAATCCGGGACCGTGGTGGGGTCTGTATGGCTTCACGCAGCATGTGAACGAGTTCACTGTCGGCGGGTAATTTCATACCTCTGTAACTTATCTGTTTGATGGAACGAGGCATGTCGAAAGGCACGTCTCGTTTTTTATTCGGTGATGGTGACGCTGTTGAGGATGGATTCAAGTACGGGGAGATTGGATTCCCAATCTGTCTGCGGGACGCTCAAGGTGAGCAGGTAAACATTGCCATTTCGGGCGCGAACAGCAGTGATACGGCTGTGGAATTCAGGCCAGGCAGGGCGTTCACTGCCCTGTAATTCGATAGCGAGGGCGGGAAGGTTGCTTAAGGTGACAGAAGTCGTTTCTGTGATGGCCTTCCATGCCTGTCCAGCACTAAGGGGGCCTTGCTGAAGGTAGATGTTGAGTGCTGTTTCGAGACTGTCGGCATTAGTGAGGACGAGATCGCGATGGATGGTGAGGGTTGGTCCCGGCTGCTGATTGACTAGCGTTTGCGGTTTGCCGAGCAGGAGGACATTGTATTCGGGGATAATGTACTGCCAGCCATTGGGATATTTGAAGCTAAACGTGTTGGTGCTTTCGAAGGTGTTGACGAGACGATTATCGGGCTGGTTGCCAATGAAAAGGACGACAGCCAGCGCGATGGCAGCAAGAATTAGGACAAAAGCGCGAATTTGAGTTTGACGCGACATCGTTCTGCGCGGGTCGAGCGCATCGCGCAGTCCATCGCCAACGAGGTAAAAGCATAAGACAGTCAGGGTAATCAATGCTCCAGGCCAGACGACCAGATGAACACCCTTCACGAAATAATCGCGCGAGTCGGTGAGCATGTTGCCCCAGGTCGCGGTGGGCGGCTGAACGCCCAGGCCTAAAAAGCTCAAACCGGATTCAACCAGAATTAATGACCCGGCATTGATGGTGAGGGCGATAATCACTATTGAGAGAATATTCGGCAAGATGTGATGGAGGATGAGCCAACGACCTGATGAACCCAGAGCACGAGCAGCGAGGATGAAGTCGCGTTCTTTCATGGCGATAACTTCACCGCGCACAAGCCGACAGGTTCCGACCCAACCCAAGAGCGCCAGAATTACTATCAGCACTTCCGGAGAAGGTGTCCAGAGGGTTGAGGCGATGAGCAGCAGAAAAATAGTCGGGATCGAACTCAGTGTGTTGATGAATCCGATGATGAAATCGTCGATTCTGCCGCCGTAAAAGCCAGCAATAAGTCCAAGGGTAACGCCGATGGTGATCGACATGATGCTGGCGCTGAAGGCAATGGCGAGCGAAATGCGACCCCCATAGAGCAGGCGAATGAGCTGATCGCGTCCTAATTGATCTGTGCCGAGAATGTGCTGTTTCTGACCGGGGGGCAGGTAGCGGTCAATCACGCGCGTCTGGTTCGGGTCGAGTTTGAGAACATTTTCAGTGATGGGTGGCCCGATGATGCAGATGATGGTCAGCAGGGCGAGAACACCTAAGGCCAGGAGAGTCAGCTTGTCACGCAGAATCGAGCGCAGCGCATCTTCCCAGAATGAGCGCGAGCGTTGATTGAAGGTAGAGGCAGTGAGAACGACAACTTCGTTCATAATTATCCTAGCTTGACACGTGGGTCGAGGAAGCCATAGAGAATGTCGGAGAACAAAACGCCGATGATAAACAGCAATGCACCTATGACTACTGAACCCATGATGAGGGGATAGTCACGCTGAAAAACTCCCGTGATAACGAGTTTGCCCATTCCCGGCCAGCTAAAGACCTGTTCGATGATGACAGCACCACCGAGCAGTGTGCCTAATTCAGGGCCAAGCAGAGTAGCAACTGGCATGAGGGCATTGCGGACAACATGTTTCCAGAGGACGGCCTGACTGCTCAAGCCTTTGGCATTGGCGGTGCGGACATAATCCTGACCAAGCACTTCAAGGGTTTGATTACGCATAAAGCGAGAAATAACCGCGATGGTGCTGAGCGACAGTACCGTAACAGGCATGAGCATATGTGAAAGTGAATCCCAAAGGTTGAAGCTGCTGTCCGAGCGAGTGAAATCGGTCATACCACCGATGGGCAGCCATTTGAGATTAACGCTGAAGACAATGATTAGAATCAATCCCAGCCAGAAACTGGGAACGGCATTCCCAATGACTGATACGATGCGTCCAAACTGGTCGAACCAGCCACGATGATGGATGGCGGAAAAAACGCCGAGCGGAATTCCGATAATATAGCCGACAATCAGGGCAGATAATGTTAATTGCAGTGTAGCTGGGATTCGTTCAGCAATCAGATTTATGACGGGCTGTTTGAGTTGAAGGGATACCCCAAGATCGCCACGCAGCAAGCCGCGACGAACACCATAGGAGTCTCCAACACCATCACCATCCAAATCAATTTGTGACCAGTCATTGCCGATGAGCCAATAGACGTACTGAAGCATCACGGGTTGATCTAACCCCAATTGACGGCGGAGTGCGATCGTTGTAGCAGGATCCATGTTGGGGCGGAAGGTGATAAGCGTAATCGGATCGCCCGGTGCTGAGAGAATCAGGATAAATGAAATCAAGGTGATACCAAAGAAGGTGGGAATGGCCTGCAACAATCGCCTGAGGATATATTTGCCCAATGTCGGATTGCCTTTCAGGTCGTGATGGATAGGAAATATAGCGCAAGATTGGGTAGGCGCAAAATGTTTCCTGTTCATCAATACTCGGAGATCGAAAATCGTGTTCGATTAACGCACTGTTATGCTGGCCTGTAATGGACTTATGACCAATATTCAGAAGCCGGAATGAGGCGGGTGTATAATTACCTGCCGCGTAACACGGGAGGTTTGCATTGGAACCAAGCAGGGAAAATGGGGCACAGTCCGGGCAACCGGAAGCCAATATGCGGTGGCTGTGGGAGTTTATCCTGCGGCACAAATGGGCAGCTGCCGGGTCACTTATCGCGGGGATTGTCGGCGGTATTTCAGGTTCGGCAGAACCCTATTTAATCGGGATGATTATTGACAATATTAGTCATGGCATACAAGAAGGTGATTTGCTGCGTTATGCAGCGCTGCTTCTGGGACTGGCTGCCATAACGGTTATTGCTTTTTTTGCACAGAGGATCTGGAGCGGACAAGTTGCTTATTCCGTCAACTTCGATATACGGGAAACACTGTTTGATAACCTGCTGACACTGGATCAGCGATTTTACCAGCATTACCCAACGGGTGACCTGATTTCCCGCATGTACAGCGACGTGGATATGATCTGGCGTTTGCTGTTGTTGGGATTTACACGAGGGGGAAGTGCTTTCGCAACGGTGGTTATTGCTTTTATCTTTCTGGCGACCATCAATTTCCCGCTGACACTGGCTGTTTTCCTTATCATCTCAATTTCGACCAGTTTGCAGATGCGTGCGGGACTGGTGTTGACACCGATATTTGAAAAGGTACAGGAACAGGCAGGAGTTGTCGCAGCACTGGTGCAAGATTCAGTAAGCGGTATCCAAACCGTGAAAACCTTTGGGCGTGAAGCCGGGGTAGCGCGGAAATTTCATGACGAAAATATGGAGTACCGTCGGCGCTGGTTGTTTTTCAAGCGGCGCAATGAGCCGGTTGGTATGCTGCCGAACATGATTAGTGAAGCGACAACGGCGCTGGTAGTATTTTTTGGTGGCATGTTGACGCTTCAAGGTGTGCTGACGCTGGGTAATTTTGTCCAATTTCTGGTTTATCTAGGGATGATTAGTACGGTTATGCTGCAATTGGGGACGATTTACCAGCGCTATCAACAAGCGGCAGGGGCATTAACCCGATTAACACCACTTTTGCAGACGGCACAGATTCGCAGCGACCAAAATGCTCGTCCACTGCCTTCCGCACGCGGGGAAATCACATTTGACCATGTGGGCGTAGAAGTGGATGGAACCCGACTGCTAGATGATATTACGCTGACTATACCTCCTGGAACTGTGGTTGCATTCGTCGGGCCAACTGGTTGCGGCAAGACGCTGTTGGTTAATCTGCTGGCGCGGGTGCTAGACCCAACTGTAGGGCGGGTGTTGATTGATGGCGTTGATGTGCGGTCACTGGCATTAGAAGATTTGCGCGATACGCTGACCTACGTGCCGCAATCGACATTTTTGTTCAGCCAGCCGGTACATGCCAATGTTCGCATGGGATGGACCAATATTACCGATGATGAACTCGATCAGGCGGTGCATATTTCGCGGTTAAGCAATGATCTGCCGCAGCTTCCGTATGGGCTGAATACGATGGTGGGCGAAAAGGGTGTAATGCTCTCCGGTGGACAGAAGCAGCGCGTAGCGATTGCGCGGGCGATTGTGCGCGAACCTGCAATACTGGTGCTGGATGATGCGTTATCGAGTGTGGATACGCAGACTGCCGCTGATATTCTTTCGGATTTGAGGCAAGTTCTCAAAACGCGAACAAGTCTGATTATCGCGCACCGTATCGCTACGGTGAAAGATGCTGATTTGATTGTGGTGATGTCGGACGGTCACATTGTAGAACAGGGAACTCACGCCGAACTGATTGCCAGGGACGATTTATACGCCCGTATGGTAGAGCGCGAATTGAAAGACGAGGACAGGTTATATGCAGAAGGATAAAAAACCTTCCGACCCTCTCCAAGAGCGAGAGACAATTCAACCATCCGCTGCCAATTATAGCCATCTAAAGAACGGAACGGCGCATCAAAATGGCGGTCAGCCATCTGAGAAGATGGCGCAAACGCTGGTTTCGCAAGCTGACTCTACCGAAGAAACCGTTACGGATCGTTATCTGTTCTGGCTATTGGCACGTTTTCTGACCCCGTACTGGCGCGAAATTGTGCTGGTCTTCGTCATGTTGATTGGTGTTACTGTGCTTTCGCTCCTGCCGCCTTATCTGATTCAACGGGCGGTGGATGGGCCGATTCAAAGCGGTGATGTAAACGGCATATGGCCTTATGCACTCATCTACCTGGTTTCTACTCTGGCGCTTTTTGGGCTGCGGTTTGGACATACCTATCTGCTGCAAACTGTTGGGCAGAACGCGCTGGTGAATTTGCGACAGGAGTTATTTGAACACATCCTGCGGCAGGATATGCGCTTTTTTAATACGACACCTGTAGGACAAATTGTGTCGCGCATGTCGAATGATATTGAGGCACTGACGGAACTGCTTTCGACCAGTATCGTAATTGTCGCCAGCAATATGGTGACGGTAGTGGGTATCATTCTGGTGATGTTCGCGATTAACTGGCGGTTAGCGCTTCTTGGTTTGCTGGTTATGCCAATCATGACCGGTGTGACAGTATATTTCCGGCGGAAAATTCGTCTACAGTCGAATCTTTTTCATAAGGTTGTGGCTGAATATCTGGCATTCATTAATGAGCAGTTCGGCGGAATGCTGGTCGTTCAGCTTTTTGGGCGACAGGAAGTTAGCCGCAGCGAGTTTGATAGCATCAATCGGAAATATCGCGATGTGCATATGCAAATCCGCGACTATTACACCTACTACTCCTCAATTTTGCAACTGTTGACCACTGTTGGGTTGGCGCTGGTGTTATATGGTGGCGGACTCGGCGTACTGGCTGGTTGGGCATCGTTAGGGATGCTGATTTCCTTCATCCAATATACACGCAAGAGCTTTGATCCGATTTTGCAGCTTTCGGAGCAATTCGCGCAGATTCAGCAGGCGCTTTCGGCGGGTGAGCGCTTGGCGCGGATGTTGAAGGTCGAGCCAACTATACTTTCGCCAGAAAAGCCAACCCAAATCGAGATATTCAAACGCAGCATTGCCTTCGATCATGTTACATTTGGTTACGAACCAGGAAATTCTGTGCTGCGTGATGTGACCATCAGGATCGAGCCGGGGCAGCGCGTGGCAATTGTGGGTGCGACAGGTGCAGGGAAAACTTCGCTGGCGGGATTGCTAACCCGTTTTTATGACGTGAATGATGGGCATGTTCTGGTAGATGGCGTCGATGTACGCGAGTTAAGTCTGGCGGATTTACGCCAATGTGTAACGGTTGTGCCGCAAAGTCCATACTGCTTTAACGGAACAATTGCTGATAATCTGCGTTTATTTGATGAGAAGGTGACACGGGAGCAGATGATTGAAGCAGCACAGGCGGCATGTGCGGCGCGGTTTATCGAACGGCTGCCGGGGCAATATGACTATATGCTGCTGCCGGGGGGCGCTAACCTCTCACAAGGGCAGCGGCAGCTTCTGGCACTGGCACGAGCATTGATTCACAGCCCGAACAGCATACTGGTACTGGATGAGGCGACAAGCAATATTGATACCGAGACGGAGTCGGCGATTCAGGAAGGCCTACAGCACGTTCTGCGAAACCGAACGAGTTTGATTATCGCGCATCGTTTGAGTACGGTGCGCGAGGCTGACCGCATTCTGGTGATGGAACATGGACAAATTATCGAGGATGGCACACACGATGATTTGTTGAAGTTAGATGGATTCTATGCCCGTCTTTACCGCCGCCAGTTCGCGGAGGTCAACACCGATAATCCGGTTTACAGTCCGTAATTGTTTCTGACATATCACGGCCTACCCCATCCGGGTTTACAGTTTGAAGTTTTTTACGAAATTCACGGAAATTGACCGCGAACGCTTGGCGTACTCCTTCACAACTGTCTAAATCCGGGTGATTTTTGTCAATTTTTCTAGACACTTGTGAAAATTGCGTTAAGTTTTATGGTGTTCGTGTTTAGACATGTATATTACAAGTGGACACACTGAAAGTTTTCCGAGTATAATACGTTTAGATCATGCAAGCATTCAGACGACCTGAAAGTTCGGTCAAGGTGTTATTTATGAGACGTTTTCGATCCCCAATCTGGATGGTCTTGTCTTTACTTCTTATTGCCCCGTTGATTGCAACTACGCAATTTGGCGATTGTGAAGCGATTGTCAAAACTGCACTGGATGCAACTAAAGAAGTTTGCAGCAGTACCAGCCGTAACCAGGCCTGCTATGGACATGTCCTGTTGGATGCACAACCTCAGCCGGGTGTAGCTGCGCTGCAATTTAATACTGTCGGTGACAAGGTTGATCTGACCGAGATTGATAGTTTACGCCTCAGCCCGATGGACGTGGTCAATGGGACATGGGGTGTTGCACTCGTAGAACTTCAAGCTGACATTCCTGCCGAACAGAAGGATGCCAATGTATCGCTGCTGCTGTTTGGTGATGTAGAAGTCAAAAATGCGGTTCGAAACCTCGTTACTATGAATGTCACTATACCCGGAAAACGCAATGTGAATGTGCGTCGCCAACCGGATAACCAATCGTTTGTGATGGGAACACTGAAGCCCGGAGATACTGTTGTTGCAAACGGACGAAGCGACGACAACCAGTGGATTTCCATCAATCTGCCGGATGATGGCGGTCAAGGATGGGTCAACAGTTCCCTTATTCAAGGGGAAAATGATCTTAGTACCTTGAACACAGTTCGTCCTGATCTGGCTGGATATGGCCCTATGCAGGCATTCTATTTGCAGACTGGTTCGGATCAATCCAGCTGCGCTCAGGCTTCGAATGATGGGATTTTGATCCAGACACCAGAAGGTGTTGCTGAAGTTCGTTTGTGGATTAATGAAGTTCGCATTCGCCTGGGGTCAACTGCCTTTATCCAGACCGATGCTGATAACCAGATGATCATTAAGACGGTTGAAGGTCATGCTCACGTAGAAGCGCTGGGTATTGAGCAGGATGTGCCCGCTGGAACGGGTGTGACGGTGCAGTTGAATGATAGTTTCGCGCCGATTGCACCGCCTAGCCAAGCTGAAGCGTATAAGTCTGAAGATGTGTCGAATCTGCCCGTTCAGAATCTTGACCGCCAGATCACGATTGCACCGCCGTTGGAAGCGCCGCCTATTCCTTCAGATGAACCCACTCTTGTCGAGCCGACTGCTGAGCCGACGGATGAGGTGTTTGATATCCACCCAGACGACCCGTCAACGGATGCCGCTGCGACTGGAACTCCGATTGTTCTATCGTTAACACCGGAGACGACTAAGAAGGCTCCGCAGTTCCAACCTACGGATACACCGCAGGGTTAAAGCAGAAATCAGTGAGCTAAATGGAAAAACAGGGGGTAAGTCACCCCCTGTTTTGTTTATGCTGGTAAGTTGTCACAGGTTTGATGATAAGGCGTTGTGCCAAAGAAGCGATCCCACTCTGTGTCGGTGAGATTACGATTGGCGACGGTACAGGCACGTTGCTTCCACGACGAAAGGCCGGTATCCCATATAATAATGGTGTCATCCTGTCCACCGGAAATCAATTTCGTGCCGTCTGGGCTGAAGGCAATAGCCATAATGAGATTGGTATGTCCTACAAAGGGTTGCCCCAGACGTTTTCTCTCTGCAACATCCCACAAAACAATGGTTTTATCAGCACTTCCAGAGGCTAACAATTTGCCATCCGGGCTGAAGGCAATTGAATCAACATCGTCGGTGTAGCCTAGCAACGGTTGCCCGATGGTCTGGCGGGTGGTGACATCCCATAGGAGGATGCTTTTGTCACGACTGCCGGACGCGAGGGTTTTGCCGTCCGGGCTGAAGGCAACTGTTGTCACAACACCGTTATGCCCAGTCAATGGCTGACCTATCATGCTTTGCGTCGCGACATTCCAGAAGATGATTGTCTGATCAAAGCCACCGGACGCGAGGGTTTTGCCATCCGGGCTGAAGGCCAGTGTTTGAATAGTGTCTGTATGCCCGACCAACTGAGAACCGATGGGATCGCCAGTTTGAATATCCCAGAGGGTAATGGTTCCATCATCACCGCCTGAGGCAAGGGTTTTGCCGTCCGGACTGAAGGCCAGCGCGAGATAGAGACCGGGATTTTGTGGCTGAATGGTGCGGATCGTTGCATCTGTCGCTGTGTCCCAGAGGCGGATGGTGTGATCGCCACTGCCTGAAGCCAGAAATTTCCCGTCTGGGCTGTAGACAATGCTAGTGACATAGAGAGTGTGGCCGTTCAACGAACTTATTTCGGTATGGGAGGTAGCATCCCAGATGTGGATAGCATTGTCATCTGTTCCAGTGGTATTCCCTAAAATATTACCTCCGGCGCTGGCAAACTGTGTGCCATCCGGACTGTAGGCAACTGTCAAAACGGGGCTGGCCTGACGATCCAGAATGTGACCGAGGGTTGCCTGCGGCTCAATATTCCAGAGAATAATACTGCGATCTAATGATCCTGAGACAAGGGTATGGCTATCCGGGCTGAAAGCGATACTCCAGACTTGATCGGTGTGCCCGATGAGGGGCTTGCCGACTAGCTCACCTGTGTGGTTGTCCCAGAGGCGGATCGTGCCATCGTGACTGCCAGAGGCAAAATAGCGACCATCCGGGCTGAAGGCCAGACTGCGGATTTCCTGAGAATGCCCACTATGAATAGTACTAGTTCTCTCTCCAGTATAGGTGTCCCAGAAAATGATGTCTTTGTCAGAACCTGCTGACGCGAGAATGGTGCTGTCCGGGTTAAAAGCCACGGTAAAAACAAAACCTGTATGACCTCTCATGGGTTCATCGGTTAGGGACTGCCAAGTCGAGGTGTCCCATAAACGGACAGTTCCATCGGCACTACCGGATGCCAGCAGGGCCGTATCGCTACTAAAAGCCAAACTGAATACAATATCGGTGTGACCGATTAGCGGTTGACCGATTTGTTTTCGTGTGGCGGTGTCCCAAAGAACGATGCTTCCATCCTCTTCCCCAGCAGCAAGAATCTTGCCATCAGTACTGAAGGCCACACTCCACACATCAATATCACTAGAAGATGCCAGAAGCGGCTCACCAATAAGCTGATATGTCTTGACATCCCATAAGCGGATGCTGTTATCTTTGCTTCCAGATGCGAGCATGGTACTGTCCGGGCTGAAGGCCAAACTGTTAATAAAGTCGGAGTGCCCAGTTAGAGTTGCTAAGGTTTGGTGTGTAGCTGCATCCCACAACGTAATGTCTCCATCACGATCTCCAGAAGCGAGGAAGCGACCATCAGGGCTGTAAGTGACGGCGCGAACACCGTTAAAGTTTCCTCGCAAGAAAGTTGTGACCTGTGAACGTGCTTGCAGCGTTGATAACAGACTATTCCGAGCCTCGAATGTATCGGCTGCATTTAGTGCTTCCAGGCTGAGGAGCAGGGCAAGATCGGGTTGTTCGACTCCAGTGAGGGCGGTAACTGCCAGTTCACGAGAGCGAGATACATGTGACTGCTGATCTGCACGTATGGTTTCCGCTTCAGCAGCAGCCTGACGGTCGAGGGCGAAAATTGCCAGAATGAGGGCGAAGACAGCAAAAACTCCCAGCCCGACCATGAGCCAACGGCGACGTGACTCGGCGTGCTGCTTGGAGGCTACACTCGCCCAAACATAACGCGATTCGTCATCGTTGAGGATCAGAGTTGGGGAAATAGTTAATGTCTCGAATTGGGTAAGACGAGAACCTGTTGCTAGAAAGCTGGGGTCTCGGTCCGCTTTGACCCATTCCAGAGTGGCTTCATTGAGGCGGCGGTGCAGGAGCAGGTCATTGCGGCTTTCATTAAGCCAACGACGCAAGCGTCCCCATACGCGAATCAAAGCTTCATGGGCGATTTCGACGGTTGGTGCGCGCGAACCCTGTTCATAGTCGAGTGTCAGCAGGCGGTGTTTGCCGAAAATATCGATGACTTCCTGAACAACGCGTTTGTCGCGTGCGATGGCGTTCAGATCGGAGCGGAGAACACGGCGGCGGGTATCTTCCACACCTTCTCCCAATGTGACCAAACGCAGAAACATTTGTCGGGCGGCCTGTTGGCTGGTGGAGTCGAGACTGTCGTAGAGTTCATCAGCGCGGCTAGCCAGT
Source organism: Aggregatilineales bacterium (assembly GCA_044226645.1). Classification (GTDB taxonomy): domain Bacteria; phylum Chloroflexota; class Anaerolineae; order Aggregatilineales; family Phototrophicaceae; genus CFX2. Next base: position 22,241 of record JBGAGR010000004.1, on the reverse strand, counting down.
GCTCCCAATACTCCGCCTGTTTTGGTGTAACCTTCGCGGGTGAGCAGAAAGCCATCACGATTTTCAAACAGCTCTGTCAGGGCATATTGGAGCAGGGGTAAAGCTCCGGGTTGTTGTTTAACGTCTGCAATGATGGTAGATACCAGACCGGGTTCGAAGCGCATGTTGATGCGCTCTGCCGGGCCGACGATAGCCTGCTCAATTTCTTCCGGGCTTAGCGGTAGAATGGTTTCGAAGCGCTGTGTCAGGAGTGCGCCAAAGTCGGGATAGAGCAGGGGGCGATCATACATGTCGGCACGTAAGGTCAGGATGAGGCGCAGGCGGCTATTGGGCGCGGAGACAGCGGCAATGAGCAAATTGAGAAAGTGGTTTCGCTCGATTTCGCTCGTGACCTGGGTGAAAATTTCCTCAAACTGGTCAATGACGAGTACCAGTTCATCGTCTTTGAGCGGCAGTATTTCGTCAACAGCATCGACCAAAGCATGAGGATTGGTGGAGAGTTTTTCAAACAGTGCTTCAGGTGGTTTGATCGCAATTCGCAAGAGTGCTTCAGTTAATTCGCGAAGTGGGTTTGCACCGGGGATGAATTGCAGATAGAACCACTCGTCGGAATTCACTAACGCGCCACGTCGTAGCGAAGGGATGAGTCCCGCACGAACAACGCTGGATTTGCCGCTGCCGCTGGGGCCGATCACCGCTAAAAGGCGGGAGTTGGGCGTGTTTTCCTTCAGACGCGCGATCAACTTCTCGACGAAGCTTTCGCGTCCATAGAAGTCACCTGCATCGGCTTCCTGAAACGCACGCAGCCCTTTATAGGGGTTGGTTGGTTCAGGCGAAACTTCGACAATGAGGGTTCGCCCACCCGGCGGCACGGTGATATTTTGCGGTGAGGGCGTTGACAAATTGCGTGTGATAATCTCAGTGGGAATTCCGCCTGGTATCACCACCTGCCGGAATTCCGAAGCGACCATGAGCGCATCGGTGTATCTGGCTTCCGGGCGCTTGGAAGTGGCCTTCCAGATGATAAGATTGATAGCGTGGGGCAGTTCGGGACGCACACTTTGCACCGGGGGTAAGGGTTCGCTCAACTGGCGTTTGATGACGGTAGTCGTACTTGGATCAAGGAAAGGTGTACGTCCGGTCAAGAGCATGTATAAAACGATGCCGAGACTGTAAATATCTGTTTGAGGGGATACTGGATCGCCCATGACCTGTTCCGGAGAAATATAAGCAGGTGATCCAAACCGATCATCTTCAGTCATGACCTGTGGTTCCGGGCCAAGAATCTTGGCAATGCCGAAATCTGCTAAATAGGCGTTTTGGTCTTCATCCAGCAGAATGTTGGCTGGTTTTAGATCGCGGTGGACGACTCCTCTATGGTGAGCTGTTGATAGAGCACTGGCCATCTGATCCAGGAGACGTGCAGCGGGTGCAATCTCCCATGCGCCATTCTGGTCTATCGAGTCCTGTAAACTACCGCCTTTTAACCAGCGCATGACGAGACAGGCAATATCTACCTCGCGCCAGTAATCGTAGAGCGGGACAATATGCAAATGTTCCAGACGGGCGATGACCTGAGCTTCTGATTCAAAGCGTTTGATGAAATTGGGGTTGTTGGCGTGTTCGGGGAGAATGACCTTAATGGCGACATCACGCTCAACAGCAGGCTGATACGCTCGATAAACAGCACCAAACCCGCCGTTGCCGATCAACTGGCGGACTTCATAACCTTTAATAACTTTGCCGGTTAAATCCTGAAATTCGGTTTGCTCGACCTGCATTGTTCACACACTTTTCCTTAAATATGTGTGAATTATCGCCTATAGTGAGCTTTCGAGCAAAAGAAACAGTTAACAAACCCAAACCGAAACTTGATTAAGTTGGGACAATATGCAGCGCACTAAAGCTCAATGTGTGCAGATAGGGCAGAAGTTTTTCTACCTGAGCTTTTTGTTCATCTTCGGAATATCCTGGTGCAAGTTCGGCCAGAATTTGTGATGCCAGGGCTAATTCGGCTTCACGCATTTCGCGACGTAACTGTCCGGTCGTGCCATTGTTCTCCGGCTGCTCTGAAGCTGCACCTTTGGCTGCAAGATAAGCAATTTTGGCGGTATAGGTTTCGCGCCAGGGAGCAATATGCTCTTTTATGAGGCGAACTGCTTGCTTTGCCCCGATCAGCCTGATTTCTACCTGCGCTTTTTCAGCATCCGCGCTGACAGCGGTGATGGCTACATCAGTTTCTGGCTGCTGGCGCAGTTTGGCACAAATACTCTGTACTCCTGCCAACGCATTCAGATAGGGCGTAATTGCAGTTTCGAGATTGTGCGGTGTGAGTCTAAAGGCTGTGTCCGCCAACTGATTTTTCAGCCGAATTGTTTCTTCAAGCGCCGGAGCCGCATCACCCATGCGGAAATAGGTGTAGACCGCAAGCTGTCCAAAACGGATCAAGTCGCCATTGCGCAAATCATAGGCCTGATGCGGCGTTAATTTGACTTCATTCAGCCACGTTCCGTTTGTGCTTTCAAGATCTTCGAGGGCATAGCCTTTGGGTGAACGGGTAATAACCGCATGGAGGCGGGAAACGCCCAGCAGGTTTCCGCTGTAAGGTGTTAAATCAATAGTCGGGGGTGTTTCGCCCGGATTGAAGCGTCCAATGGTGATTCTAGTAGGTTCTTTGATGAGAATCGGCTGTTCGTTCCCTAAGACCTGAAAAACAATGATGTCCGCATAGAGGCGCACCAACTGGACAATATGCTCTGGATGGCTTATGCGACCTACATTTTCCGGGACAGGAATGGTTGTGTTGGATTGTTTGGAGGCAACCATTGGTGCCCCACAATGCACACAAACTTGAACATCAGATGGATTTTCTTTTTGGCAGGAAGGGCATATTTTTGTGTTCATCATGAATCCACTATAAATGTATTTTGTGTTCATCAGTATCCCCCAATAGTGGGGGGATTAGCGCGTTACCGTTACTTTCTTGATGCCTCTGGGCTGGTCGACATTGTGGTCTTTTTCGATGGCGAGACGCATCGCAAATATCTGACCTGGTATGACCGATACAACGGGCGAGAGCCATTCTGGTATGCTGTTGGGAATCGACATTGATTTGCGACCAAAGCTCAGAATTTCCGTATCATTGGAGATAACAATGCTTTCGGCTTCGCTTTCTTTGAGCTTGGTGAGGAAATCAGCCAGGATAGCGCGGGTTTTTCCCGCTGGCGCTACGACAATAACCGGAAAGCCCGGATCAATGAGTGCAAATGGCCCGTGTCTGAAATCGGCTTCGCTGTAGCCTTCACCCATGACGTAGCAAAGTTCTTTAATTTTCAGGCTGATTTCGAATGCCGTACAGTAGTTGTAACCCCGTCCGATGGTGACGAAGCGTTCCATATAGCGGTAGCGCTGAACCCAATCCGCAATCGGTTCGGAAAGGGTAAGTGTTTCGGAAGCAAACTGCGGGAGCTTTGCTAGCATTTGCTGGATTTCGGAGTTGTTTACTAGTGTCGCCATAAGTAGCGCAACGGCTGACAATTGGGCGGTATAAGTCTTGGTAGCGGCAACACTGACTTCCGGGCCTGTATTCAGATGCAGGTGAAATTGTGCGGCCTGAGCAATTGGTGAAGCTGGTTCATTAGTGATGCTGACGGTCAATGCCCCTTGCTGGCGAGCGTCCGTAATGACCTGACAGACATCTTCTGACTTGCCGGACTGGGAAATACCAATCACTAAAGCACGCGAAAGATTTGGGGCTGTTTCATAGAGGGTATGAACAGAGGGAGTGGCTAAGGCAACAGGCAGGTGGGCATGAACACCAAACAAATATTGAGCGTAACGTGCGGCATTGTCGGATGTTCCACGTGCGGCGATGTAGATGAAAGCGGGACTGAATTCACGGATTGCAGCGGCGATTTGTTGGGCGCGTTGTGCTTCACGCTCCAGCAGATTTTGGATAATTTGTGGTTGTTCGGCGATTTCTTGTTCAATGTGCAGCATTTATGCTTTCCTTCGATAGACCACGCGGCCTTCGGCAATAGTTAGGTCAACAGTGATTGAGTCGTCCACCAGAATGACATCGGCATCCTTGCCGATTTCGAGACTGCCCTTACGATGCGCGATATACAGATTACGGGCGGCGTTGAGACTGCTGGTCTTCCAGAGCGCTTCAAGCGGCTGATGAGAGTTCTGCATGAGATTGTGAAGGGCGCGATCCATTGTCAGACCGCTGCCTGCTAAAGTTCCGTCAGGTAAGTATATTGCGCCATCGCGGACGGTGATTTTGCGTCCGTCCTGTTCGTAAACTGTGCCTTCTGGCATTCCCGCGCCGCGTACAGCATCGGTGATAAGGATGATTTTCTCCGCACCCTTCACCATAAACAGGATTTGCTGCGACACAGGGTGGACATGGATGTTATCGCTGATAAGTTCGCAGGAAATTTCGGGGAGTGCCATCGCAGCGCCAAGCGTGCCAGGTTGACGGTGATGCAGGCCAGTCATGGCATTGTAGGTGTGGGTGGACTGGCTAAGGCCAAGTTCAACCGCGCGAACTATATCTTCGTAGGTCGCATCGGTGTGGGCGGCGGAAACGGTAATGCCACGTCGTACACACTCTTCAATCAGCCAGAGATTTTCATCATATTCCGGCGCGATAGCTAAAAGACGAATCACATCATAGTCGAGGAAGCCTAAGGCTTCTTTCTTGCCTGCGCGACGGATTTGATTCGGGTCTTGTGCGCCACAGCGTTTGGGGTTGAAATATGGGCCTTCCAGATGCGCCCCGATGATGGTGGCTCCATCCGGCTGCTGACCCTGTGCATCAGCGATGCATTTCAGCGCGGCATGAATACTTTCGCTGGGGGCTGTCCAGGTAGTCGCCAAAAAGGATGTAACGCCATGCTGTGCGTAGAACTGCGCCATATGCTGGAGTGCTTCCGGCGTGGCATCCATGCATTCATATCCGCCACCACCATGAACGTGGACATCTATAAAACCGGGTATGGCAGTAAGACCATGCGCATCAATGGGCATCGCGTCAGGAAATTCTGGTGGTGCACCATGTCCTAATAACGCGATTTTGCCATTACTCAGCAGCATCCAGCCTTGCTTGATGACAGCAAGGTCGGTGATGATACGGGCATCGTAGAGCAGAATGGAGGTGTTCATGAATCGGCTCTAATATCCTGCAAACCAACCGGGGGTAATTTCCGGGGCACTGTAGATTTCATTCCAGGGACGGGCTAGTCCGTCACATAAGGCTGTGATGCGTGACATACGCGGGTAAGCAATATTCTTTAGAAAAGCTGCCCGTTGTTCCCCTGTCAGCGTTGTTGCTTCCTTCCATACGGCTCGACCTACGGCGACACCTGATGCTCCGGCGCGGCAGGCTGCTGTAACCTGTCGAACGAAGGTTTCGTATTCGACTGAAGCGGAAAGGAGTATCCAGGGGGCAGAACTGGCCGCGGATAATTCAGCGCAGGCATTTTCCCATTCGACCTCGTCCGTAACAGCGGTAATGTCCAGCGGAAACTCGGCCTTTAGGATGTCTACACCGAGCGCTGTCAGCCGTCGCGCAGTTTCGATGACCACGGCGCGGCGTTCATCCGGCGAAAGTTTCTTACAATTGGGGTCAGGTGAATACGAGAGGGGTTCGAGGAAAACGGGAAGCTCACTGGCGGCACAATCTTCAACAACCTGCTGAATGAGGTCTTCGATTTGCGTGGCACTGGGAGCATCCGGATGATAATAGACCAACAGTTTGACACCGGATGCTCCTAAGCGCTTGGCTTTAGCAACACTCCAATTGGTCAGCAGACGACTCTGGCGGGCGATGGGATCACCTGTATAGCCGGTTTCTTCAACGGCGGTCAGCAGGCCGACATGACCGGGAATGACACCCGCCGCGAGGCACTGTGCTGCGCCATATTCGGGGTCAAGTAAGACGGCTGATCCAGCGGGGGCAAGGGCGGCTATGACTTCCTTCTTAAAGGCGGTTAGTTCGGCATCCGGGAGTGAGTCCGGGTCAGACGGACGTAAGACCTGGCGCAAATTGCCACGATGATCGAGCGCGAAAACAGACAAGGCACCATTGGGTGTGCTGCACTGCTGCAAGGCACGAAATTTGCCAATGGGAATTTGTGTAGTCATGATTCTACCTGTTGATGGCGCGATAAATAGTTTGTGGATGATACCCAAACTTGAAGTATTACACCACTGTTATAAGACCATGAAGGACATAAAAACCAGCCTGATAGACCGATTGGAATATTCTCGGAGTCAGGCTGGTGTGAAAGCGCACTATTTTTGCTTAGACACTCCCTGGCCCAAAGACGGGTGTTGGGGTGGGGCAGAGCGGTTCGGCATCATATAACTCGCGTTCGGCACAGGTCAGTTCACGCACATAGCGATTAGATTTGACCCATGCAATCAGCTCTTCTAGCGACAGAGATACTCGCCACAGACGCATGGTCGTATCGCCCGAACCGGACAGGATAGATAACCCGTCCGGGCTGAAGGCAACACTTTTTACTTCATCGATGTGCCCTGTAAAGTGGCGCAGTTCAGCCCCACTTTCGACATCCCAAACAATGATGGTTGAATCTGCCGAGCCAGAGACGGCATATTTGCCGTCTGGGCTGAAGGCGACGCTGAATACCTGTGCAGTGTGGCCTTCGTATTGCCGTATACGTTTACCACTGGCGACATCCCACAAGATCAGACTATTATCGGCAGAACCAGACAAAACCTGTTTACCGTCTGGACTAAAAGTGACACTTTGAATCCAATCCGTATGGCCTTCAAAACGGCGAATTTCCTTCCCTGTTGCGGCATCCCATAAAATGAGCACATTATCGAAACCGCAGGAAATAATTTGGGTTCCGTCCGGGCTGTAATCGACACCTGTGATGTGAAAGGTATGCCCGAAGAGACGATTAAGCTGCTTTCCAGTAGCAACATCCCAAATGATGAGGGTATTGTCGCGCGAACCAGAGACTACATTTTTGCCATCCGGGCTAAAGGCAACTGCCCAGACTGCATCACTGTGTCCTTCATTACTCCCTGCTCCTCCGAAGCGGCGTATCATTTCTCCTGTTTCCAGATTCCACAGAATAAGGCTTGTATCGGTAGAAGCGGAGATTGCAGATTTGCCGTCCGGGCTGAAAGCGACCGCATTTACCTCGGCGGTGTGTCCTTCGAGATGGTGTAATTGGCTGCCTGTTTGTAGATTCCACACAATTAGACTGTTGTCAGCGGAAGCAGAGATAGCCGATTTGCCATCCGGGCTGTAGGCGACACCTAAAACCGGGGCGGTGTGAGCCTGATAATTTTGGACTTGTGCGCCATTCTCCAAGTCCCAGAGGCGAAGGGTATTATCCCATGCACCAGAAAGCAGATGCAGGCCATCTGGGCTATAAGCGACTGCGTAGACAAGGGATGTGTGTCCTATGAATCGGTGGAGAATTGTCCCCGTTGCGATGTCCCAGGTGATGATAAAGTTGTCTTCGCTGCCAGATGCCATTGTTTTGCCATCCGGGCTAAGCGTGACGCTCGTTACGCGAGAACTATGCCCGACAAAGCGGCGCACTGGCTGCGGCGATTCGAAGCTCCACAAAATCAATGTGCTGTCATCCGATGCTGAAATAATGCCCTGTTCATCAGCCGTATAGGCGATACTCCAAACTTCGCTGGTGTGGCCTGTGCCATCTGCGCCGAAACGAATGAGTGCATCGCCCGACTGGACATTCCACAGGGTAACAACGCCATCTTTGCCACCCGAAATGGCCGTGAAACCGGATTTGCTGAAGGCGACGGTATAGATGGGGCTGTTGTTCTGGAAAATCCGAATCGCTTCCCCGGTTGCTACATCCCAGAGGATGAGTGTTGAATCGGCTGATCCGGAAAGTGCCTGTGTGCCATTACTGCTGAAAGCGACACTGCGAACAGCATCAGTGTGTCCTTCGAAGGTGCGAATGGCCTTCCCAGTTCCCAGATCCCACAATATAAGTGTTTTATCCTGCGATGCTGTGAGGGCAGTCTTGCCATCTGGACTAAAGGCGACGCTCCATACCCAATCGGTATGTCCTTCGAGACGGTAAAGGATTTGGCCCGTTGCAATGTCCCAGAGGATTGCAGAATTATCGCGTGCGCCGGAAATGGCGGTTTTGCCATCCGGGCTGTAGGCCACACTGGTAACACGATCTGTATGACCGCTAAAAACGCGGCGTGTACCGGGAGCGTAAGCAGCTTCGGCTAAGGTGCGCTGGGTTTGAACGTTGGGCGTGCCGATTTCATTGGCCTGTAATGCCAGCAGAATTGCCAAATCCGTATTGTTGTTATCCAAAGCAAGCTGTGCGCCGGAACTGAATGCCAAACTATGCGCTTCATTTTCGTTCGCTATTGCCACAGCGGCGGCGGTGGCGGCATTGTCTGCCTGAATAAGCGCTTCGCCCTGAGCAACGGTGGCAGTGGACGCATTTTGATCGGCAACCTGACTTTGATTGAAGGCAAAAGCGCTTAGTCCTAATGCGCCAATGGTTGCGATCGCTAAGACTACCGCAAGGGCACGAAGGAAATTGCGTGAACGGCGCTCCAGGGCAGCTTCTTTAGCCTTGCGGGCTTCCTCAGCCGCACGGCGCTGCACCCGCTCCGCCAGACTGGCATCGAGGTAGGTAAATTCGTCGCCAGTGAGAGCGAGTTCGGTTTCTTTCGACCATATTTCAAACTGATCGAGTCGTGTTCCTGATGCGAGATAACTGTCATCCTTGCCGGAATTGAACCATTCTTCGGCGGCTGTTGTCAGGCGACGCTGTATGAGCAGATTTTCGCGATTATCCTGCAACCACCCGCGCAGTAACTGCCATTGACGAATGAGTGCTTCGTGGGCAACTTCAATAGTTGGAGAGCGAGTGGTCTGATCTCGGTCAAATGTGAGCAAACGGAATTTGCCGAACAGGTCGATAATGTCCTGCATGGTCTTTTCGTCGCCCTGCAAAGCCAGCAATTCACTTTGTTGAGCGCGGCGGCGGGTGTCTTCTGCACCTTCGGTGATTGTGACCAGCCTGAGGAACATCTGCTGTGCGGCGCGTTTTCCGTTTTTGTCGAGCATGGCATAGAGTTCGTCGGCGCGACGTGCCAACGCGCCTGATACCCCACCGATGTCCTTATAGGCCTGAAGCGTCAGCCAGCGACCATCGCGGCGTTCGAAGAGTTCCGTCAGGGCATATTGGAGCAGCGGCAGTGAACCCGGTTCTTTTTCCACATCGGCGACAATGGCCGTTACCAGCCCGACTTCCAATCCCAACCCCGCTTTTTCTGCTGGTTCGATAATCGCTTTTTCCAACTCGTCGCGATTCAGCGGTAGGATCACCTCGGTTGATTCACGCATCAATTCGCCGAATTCAGGGTAGAGCAGGGGACGGTCATAAAAATCGGCGCGAAGGGTGGTAATGACGCGCAAACGGCTGCTGGCATCACCCAGTGCGTTAAGGATAATTTTGAGGAAATGCGCTCGCTCATCCTCATTCTCAGCCTGGGTAAAGGCTTCTTCAAATTGATCAATCACCAGCACGAGCGGACTGGTATGCCCCGGAAGTATCCGATTTACGACCCGTGTCAGGCCATTTTCATCGGTTCGAAGCTGCTCCCGCAAGTTTTCGGGCGGATTAACAGCGACTCTGAGTAAAGCTGTTTCTAATGCCTCAAGCGGTTCATCGCCGGGGGTCATCTCAACATAGAACCAATCAGATGAATTGGGAATGGTGTCACGGCGCAGGCGAGGAATCAACCCGGCTTTGACGACGCTGGATTTACCACTGCCACTAGGGCCGATGACGGAAATAAATCGGGCTGATTGATCGTTCTTTTTTAGGCGTTCGATTAAGCGATTGATGAATTTTTCACGACCAAAGAAGTCACCCGCGTCGGCTTCCTGAAAGGCGCGGAGTCCTTTATAGGGATTGGAAAGATCAACGGCTTCGCCACCTAATGTCGGTACTTCTGTGATGATTCCCAGACGGGTAAGTTCGGCGACATCAGGTTCAATGGTTCGCTGTTGAAGGAGGCCTGCATCACTTGCCAGAAGGGCTTTACGGAAAGCTGCTGTCAATTCCTGTACATTGGCATAGCGATTTTCGGGATTCTTTTCCGTTGCCTTTTTGATAATGATGTTTAATTCATCGGGGAGGTCTGGGCGGATTTCATTTAAGGAGGGTAGGGGTTCCTGCAAATGTTTGGTAATGAGCGTTGAAATTGGCAGGCCATGAAAAGGTGTTTTGCCCGTCAGGATTTCATAAATCAGAATTCCAAAACTGTAGATGTCTGTCTGTGGGCTGATAGGATCGGTTCTAATCTGCTCTGGCGAAAGATACTGGGGTGATCCCATCATGATGCCCTGTTTTTCTTCGGCGGCGTACAGCGATTCAATCTGGGTCAGATTTTGTAAGTCACGTGCAATGCCGAAGTCTGCCAAATAGGCATTTTTTTCTTCGTCGAGGAGAATATTGTCAGGTTTCAAGTCGCGGTGAATGACACCGTGACGGTGCGCGACTGACAGCGCAGAACCGATGTGATCGACAAGGCGTATGGCATCATTGAGAGGCCAGTGACCTTTTTCCAGTGCTGCCCGTAAACTGCCGCCACGCAGCCAGCGCATTACGAGAAACGCACCACTGGGGTCACGCCAATAGTCATAAAGCGGGACAATATGAATATGTTCGAGATGGGCGATCAGTTGGGCTTCGGCCTCGAATCGACGGATAAATTCGGGATGGTTGACATATTCCGGCAGGATGACCTTGACCGCGACTTCGCGTTTAATCGTCGGTTGGTAGGCACGATAAACCGCGCCAAACCCCCCTTTGCCGATTAATTCCTTCAGCTCGTAACTTTTGATGGTCTGGCCGCTCAGTTCGGTAAACGGCAGTGCGTTGGAGGTCATATCGCCCTTTCAACAAGGATTCATTGTCGATTCGCGTTCCCGTGATTTTAGCACAAAGCATATTCGGTGACTCATCCAAGTGGTGCCGATAGTACGAAATCGCAGCATCGCCTGGTTTCGCATCCCTACCACACCTTGCGGGTAACTGACGATGGCTTTATAGGTTTATTTCTGAGGAAACAGGCTCATTGTGGATGGGTTTGGGGAATACGGCGAAAATCGCATAACGAACAGGCTGCCGAATAGGGTGAGCAGCCTGCTCGTTATGCCGAGTGCTATGATTGACCTTCAAACGCGCCAAATTCAAGCACGTTTCCGTCGGGATCGGTCAGACGGAAATCAGTCTTACCCCAGGGGTGGCGCTGTGGTCGGCTAGGTTCAAGGCCTGTTGCGTGCAATTGACTGTGTGTTTCGTTGATGCTTTCGGTATTGAACTCAATGTGGAAGCCCTGCTTACCACCAACATTGACCAGGTGGACAACCCCTTCGCCAATGCGTACTCTAGCGAACTGACCGGGGCGATGTTCTTCGAGAACTGCGCCGGGAATTCGGGTATAAAATGCGATAGACTGGTCGAGATTGGTTACTTGCAGGGATAGACCTTCGAGTGATACGTTCATGATTCCTTCTCCTTAGGGCTTAATAAGCCATTGATTGATAGTCGAACTTATCTGGTTAAAGTCGTAGTGGTCAAGCTGGCTCGTGGCCTGAATGCTCATGCCTTTTATCAGGGCAATCAGGAGTGAAGCCACTGTGTTGGGGGTAAGGTCTGGATTGAATAGATTCTGATTCAGCCCTTCCTGATAAAGCGCGCTGATGTGGCTGCGCCATCCGTTATCCAATGCGGATAGAATAGCCTGCACTGCCGGGTCGCGCTGCGAACGGAGATGTAACTCGGTTAACACAACAAACATTTCCGGTGCGGTTTCCAACTGATATTGCAGATCGGCGATAATCTGATGAAGCTGACGGACAGGGTAGGGCGTGCTGTCGCCTGGTGGTGGCGGTGCTTCGATAGTGATGAAGAGATGGAGGAGATAATCGACAACGCCTTTGACCAACTCCTCTTTGGTGTTGAAGTAGTAATGCAACGTAGCGATATTCACACCAGCCTGCGCCGCAACATCGCGTACCCTTAGCCCTTCAAAGCCTTTTTCAGCGATGATCTGGTAGGCCACTCCGACTAAATCCTTTCGTCGTTCATCGCCTCGTGTTTTTTGCTCCAGTTGTTTGCGTTTCGTCATTGGATCGATCCTTATCAATCAAGCGCTTGCTTGATAATCTAATGCAAGTTGACTTGTTTGTCAAGCACTTGCTTGAAAATGGGGCTATTTCAGTGAAAATGACGGGAATTTGACGATTGTCTAGTAATGCCTCACAATAGAAGGGTTAACCTTTTCTCATGACCAAACGGGCTTGGTTAGGTATGGTTCATACGACAGCACAACTTATGGGTCGGCGTTATCTCCTGCATGAAGAACTCGGCTCCGGGGGAATGGGGTCGGTTTACAGGGCAACTGACCGCCTTACGGGTCAAATGGTTGCTTTGAAACATGTCACTGTGCGGCAGGAACAGCAGCATCTTCTATCCAGAGGCGATAGTTCGGATTATCGTCTGGCTCTCGCTCAGGAATTCAAGACTCTCGCTTCTCTGCGACACCCCAATATCATCAGTGTGCTGGATTACGGTTTTGACGAAAGCAATCAGCCGTATTTCACGATGGAACTGCTGGAAGGCGGTCAAAATATTCTTGAGTGCGGCCTCTCGCTTGATTTGCGCAAGCAGGTATCGCTGCTCGTACAGGTGCTTCAGGCTCTGAGTTACCTGCACAGGCGCGGTATTGTTCACCGTGATTTGAAGCCTGATAATGTGCTGGTCATTGATGGCGATGTCAAAGTGCTGGACTTTGGCCTTGCTGCTGCACAGGAGTATTTGAAGTCCACAGAGGATGAACATGTCGCCGGGACTCTGGCGTATCTCGCACCTGAGATGCTGCAAGGTAGTTCAGCAAGTGTTGCTTCGGATTTATATGCAGTGGGGATTATCCTGTACCAACTTATTGCAAAAAAGCACCCCTTTGATGTAGATACGACAACCAGTCTCGTCCATGACATTGTCTACACACAGCCTAATATCGATACTCTGGGACTTGATCCTCGCCTCTCGCTGGTTTTAGCCAGACTTCTCTCGAAACAACCGGAGAATCGCTACCCGGATGCGCGGACTTTAATGGAAGCATTGGCCGATGCATCTGATCAGCCGATTCAATATGAAACCGCAAGTACGCGCGAGAGCTTTTTGCAGGCTGCTCACTTTGTTGGGCGTGAGGCTGAAATGGAGCGGCTGAGTGGGGCACTAAAACAGGCTATTGAGGGTGAAAGCAGTATATGGCTGATTGGTGGTGAGAGTGGTGTCGGAAAATCCCGGTTAATCGAAGAACTACGGACGCTGGCGTTGGTGCAGGGGGTTCTGGCAATCAGAGGTGGTGCCGTCAGTTATGGTAGTCGTCCGTATCAATTGTGGAACGACGTGCTGCGGCGACTTGTGCTGGAAATTGATTTGGAAGATGCAGAAGCCAGTGTATTGAAAACATTGGTTCCGGATATTGAGACACTGATTGAACGCACTGTTCCAGATGCTATTGAACTCGAGCCACAGGCCGCTCAGGATCGGCTGGTTAGTACGATTGAGGCTATGCTGCGCCGACAAAAGCAGCCTTTGGCGATTTTTCTGGAAGATATTCAATGGGCGGGCAGCGAAAGTATTTTGCTCCTGGGACGTTTGAGTCGCCTCACACGAATTCCTCTGATGGTGATAGGGAATTATCGCGATGAAGAAATGCCCAATTTGCCAAAACTGCTGCCTAACGCGAATGTCTTGAAGCTGGAACGGCTGCCACAAGACAGCATTCGTGCTCTAAGTGAGTCGATGCTGGGACAATCTGGACGACAGCAGCAGGTGGTTGACCTGCTGGAACGCGAGACAGAAGGTAATGTTTTCTTTGTGGTGGAAGTCGTCCGAGCGTTGGCAGAGGAAGCGGGACAACTCGATCTGGTCGGGAGCAAGTCGCTGCCGAAAACGGTGTTTGCAGGTGGAATGCGGCTGATCCTGCAACGGCGATTGCAGCAAGTTCCAAAGGAAGCATTTCCTGTATTGCAAAGCGCAGCCGTTATAGGGCGACAGCTCGATTTGCCTGTTTTACATCAACTTTATCCTGATTTGAAAGAACAAAGCTGGCTTACGAGCTGTTCAGATGCGGCTGTGCTGGAAGTGCAGGACGATCGCTGGCGCTTTGCCCACGACAAACTTCGTGAGTCGCTGCTAGTCGATTTGCCAGCAGATGGGCAACGACTGCTGCATAAGCGTGTGGCGGAAGCGATTGAGACGGTTAACCGGGACGATTTATCACCTCACTATGCTGTACTTGCATTTCATTGGAGTAAGGCCGAGATTATTGATAAAGCGATTGATTACTTGGAAAAGGCTGGACAGCAGGCGCTGCGAAATTATGCCAATCAGGAAGCATTGAAATTTTTTGGCGATGCGCTCACGTTAGCGGGAAAAGCCAATACACGAGAAGAATTCATACGCCGTGCCCGTTGGCTGCGTGAGATCGGAGAAGCTTATTGGGGATTGGGGAACCTGGCGGCGCTGCGTGACCATGTTGAGCAGGCTCTTGCACTCATTAAGCGGCCTATTCCTGCCAGTGAAACTCTGCTTGGGATGAGCTTGCTCAAACAGGTGGGGATACAAGCCCTCCATCGCTTGCGCACACCCAAGCGGTTTGCGCCTGAACGGCAAGCGCTTTTTTTGGAGGTTGTTCGGGGTTATAAACTGTTGGGCAATGCCTATTTTTTCCTGAACGAGTCGAATCTAACTGTTTATGTGACGTTACAGCAGCTTAATTTGTCGGAACGAGCCGAACCATCGTTAGAATTGGCTGAGGCTTATGCCAACATGTGTCTGGTATCCGGGCTTATCCCGCTGCATGGTATGGCGAAACTTTACCAAAAACTTTCTGTGCAGATGGCAGAAAAACTGGGTGATGCTTATATGATTGGGCAGACATCCGGTATCATCAGCCTGTACCACATTGGGGTAGGAAAGTGGGTAGAAGCACGCCAATTGGTCAACCGGGCGATTGAACGGGCAGACGAAATTGGTGATAAACGCCTGTGGGAATCCGTATCTGGCAATCTGGCGATTATTAATGCCTACGAGGGAAATTTCCAGGAGGCTGTCCGTATATTTCATGATGTTTATGCTTCATCAAGGCACAGTGGCAATACTCAGACCTATCTCTGGGGTGCATTGGGACAGGCGGAAAATTTGCTGGTGCTGAAACGGCGCGATGAAGCCATCGAATTGCTGCATGAGGCGCTGACGCTGCCCATTAACCAGTTTGGACGCGATTCGGAAATTCGAACTCATGCGCTGTTTGCGCAGGCATATTTCCAACAGGGCGACTATAAAATGGCAGTTGAAGCGGCGGATGTGACAGCCGAGCTTATTGCCAAATCACCGCCAACCGCCAGCTACCTGCTGCAACATTACAGTGCTGTCACGGATGTGTATCTGTCATTGTGGGAAAACTACACTGAAGATATGCCTGTAAAACAGGATGTTCTACAAAAATCAGCGGCACGTGGGTGTAAAGCACTTCATGCATTTGCCCGTTTGTTCCCGATTGGTCGAGGACGCGCCAATCTGCATCAGGGACGCTATGAATATTTGATGGGGAAGCCGGATAAAGCCAAAGGGCTGTGGGAAAAGGGTTTGGTTTCGGCTCAGACAATGAAAATGCCTTATGAAGAAGCGCTGCTGCATTATGAAATCGGCTGGCGCGGTTCGATGGATTCGCCTGAACGCGAAAAACACCTGAAGCAGGCACAGGAAATTCTCAGTCGCTTAGGGGCGGCATATGATTTGATGCGCGTTGAATTAGCGCTCTAAATTTCTCAACTGAATACACTGGTTTTTTAAAAGATGTTACGGGATACACCGCCAGGGCCAAAAGGCCGAAAACTGATTCAGGTTATGCTGCAACTCAGCCGTGAACCGCTGCCACATTTATTTGAGCTGGCGCGTGACTATGGGGATGTGGTGCATGTCGGTTTGGGTTCGTTCCAATTATATTTCATCAATCACCCGGATTATTTGTATGAAATTCTTGTACGGCAGGCGGCGAAGGTGCGCAAACCACGCTCGCTCTCGCGCCCGATTGCCGAGTTTCTGGGGACTGGTTTGCTGGTGAGTGATGGCGAGTATTGGAAGCAACAACGCCGCACCATTCAACCTGCTTTCCACCATAAACAGGTTGAAGGTTATGCTCAAGTTATGGTAGATAGTATTCGGGATGTGATGATCAGTTGGGATAACGGCGCGGTCTATGACATTGACCATGAGATGATGCGCATGACGCTGCCGATGGTCACACGCTCATTGTTTCAGATGGATGTCAGCTATGCGGTGGATGATATAGCCGAGGCCGTCAAAATTATCCAGAAGATTTCTTACCGTCAGGGACAAACACCGCTGCCATTGCCGCTCTGGGTTCCGCTGCCGAATCATATTCGCAAACAGAGCGCGATGGAACGGCTGGATGAAATTGTTGCGCGAATCATTCAGCAGGGCAGAAAAGCTGAAAAAGGCGGCAGTGATTTGCTATCCATGCTGATGGACTCGGTGGATGACACTGGAAATAGCCTGACCGACCAGCAGGTACGCGATGAAGTCATGACGGTGTTGCTGGCGGGTCATGAATCGACGGCAAATGCACTGACGTGGATGTGGTACTTGTTAGCCCAATACCCCGATGTGCAGGAAAAATTACTGGCTGAATTGGAAAGCGTGTTGGGGGATGCACCGCCAACCGCCGAGGACTTACGACGATTGCCTTATAACCATCTGGTGGTCAAAGAGGCGCTGCGATTGTATCCTCCGGCATGGGCGTTGCCGCGTGAACCGATTGAGGACATCATGATCGGTGGGTATCGAATCCCAAAAGGCAGTCTCGTGATTGGTGTGCCGTATGTGATTCAGCGCGATGCGCGTTATTATCCCGAACCGAATCGGTTTATGCCGGAACGATTCGAAAATGAGCGCGAACGGAATATACCGCAATATGCTTATATCCCGTTTGGGAGCGGGCCGCGATTTTGTGTCGGTAACACGTTTGCCCTGATGGCGATGCAGTTCATTCTGGCCTCAGTGCATCGGCGCTTTCGTTTTGAATTGACAGCCGGGGAAACAGTTTCAACTGATCCCCTGCTGACGCTGCGCCCCAAGCATGGTATGTTCATGCGCGTTATCGCCCGTTCGTAAGGAGAAAGACATGAAAATTTCCATTGATGATTTGAAGCAGACTACCCTCAAAGTGCTGGCGAAAAGTGGGTATCCAGCAGATGAGGCACAAACGATCTTGGATGTATTGCTGTACGCGCAACTCAGGGGCAACAATCAGGGGATTGTCAAGCTGACCGGGGCAGGGATGCCGCGCGACCCGAACTGCACGCCGATCAAAATCGTGAAGGAGACACCACTTTCCGCACTGCTGGACGGTGGACGCAATTCGGGTATGGTCGTCGTGCGACACGCGCTGGAAATCGCATTGGAAAAAGCGCGAACACAGCATATTGGTATCGTTGGAACGCATAACACGGCTTCGTCAACTGGGGCAATTGGCTATTATGCGAATAAGGCAGCAGAAGCGGGGTTCATCGGCCTGATTTTCGCGGGTTCGGGTGAGTACGTGGCGATGCATGGCGCATATGAACCTATTTTCGGCACAAATCCGCTGGCGATTGGTATCCCAACACAGGGAAAGCCTGTAGTATTTGACATGGCGACATCGGCAATTGCACGGTTTGGCATTGTTGAAGCGAAAACGGCAGGGCGTTCGATTCCGGGTGATGTGGCCTATGACGCTCAAGGTCAACTGACGACTGATCCGGCTGCCGCATTGGGCGGGGCTATCCGCACATTTGGTGGTTATAAGGGCGCAGGATTGGCAATGATGGTCGAGATTTTGGCTGGTGCGCTGGTGGGTACAACGAAGGATGCGAACGGACGCAAGCAGGATTGGGGTAATCTGGTGATGGTGCTCTCGCCGGAATTGCTGGTTGACCGTGATGAATTTATCACCAGCGTGACTAATCTGGTCAAGCGCGTAAAAGGAACGAAAAGGCTTCCCGGCGTTGAAGAAATTCTGGTTCCGGGCGAACGTGGCAATCGCATACTGGATGCTGTGAACCGGGAAGGTGCCGTTGAGATTGAAGATCAACTGTGGGCAGCACTCCAACAAGCTGGTGCGTAGATTTGATCTTCACGTTCATTGGCGGTGTTTCGGAGGTTGCGGCAATTTTGCTCTGATCACATGAATTCACCAGCATTTTCCCCGTGTGATGTTGCAGCGGCGGAGGTGGGGTGTGCCGCTGCAAACTTTGCTGCAACCAGAGCTACCTCGTTTTTTGTCGCCGAATGGGTAGGGGGTGGCGGCAGCAAATACTCTCGTGTATTTTGCCGCCATCCTTGCCAGGCCTGCTTTGTCATCGGTTTCACTCCTTATCATCACCACGAATATGCTGCATGAATCCAGGATAGCGTAAATTGAATGCGAAAGGGTGAACTTTTGGTAAACTTTTCGGTTTGAATGTTCTAATGGAAGGGACTCGTTAGCTGTTCGAAATTCACTATGTACCATCAAGTTGTTAAAACGTGACATTCAGGGCTTTCAGACCGCGAATGACATAGGCTGGACGATATTCTGGTGGATTGCCAGCAAGTGTGAGGTTCGGCATCCGGCGCAGCAGAGTATTGAAGGCGATTTGCAGTTCAAGACGTGCGAGTGGGGCACCGAGACAGTAATGAATACCATTGCCGAAGGACATATGGGGATTATCTTCGCGTGTGATATCGAGCGAATCCGCATTGGGGAAACGGGCGGGGTCGCGGTTGGCTGCTCCGAACATGAGGCCAAGCTCGGTTCCTTGCTTGAAATGTTGACCCTTGTAATCCATATCTTCCAATACCCAGCGACGGAATAGTTGCAGCGGTGTATCGTAACGCAACATTTCCTCAACGGCGGTTTTGATAAGCGCTGGATTCTCGATAAGCTGGCGCACCTGGTCAGGATGATTCAGGAGCGCCAACATCCCATTACCGATGACATTGACGGTAGCCTCGTGTCCGGCATTCAGCAGCAGAACACAGGTCGAAATCAGTTCATCAATGGACAGATGGTCTCCGGCCTCTTCGACCAGCGCTAAGGCAGAAATCAAATCACCCTGTGGATTATGCCGCCGCTCTTCAGCTATATTACGCAGATAATCCGAAAACTCGATAGCAGCCTGCACAGCGCGACTGGCCTGCTCTTCCGTGTGGTCAAGTTCATACATGGTCACGATGTCCTGTGACCAGGGACGCAGGCGGTGACGGTCTGCTTCCGGTATGCCCAATAATTCAGCGATAACGGTGACCGGAAGCGGGACAGCGAAGTCTGCCAATATGTCCATGTGCCCGTGAGACTGTACAGCATCTAATAAATCATCGGCGATTTTTTGAATATGCTCGCGCATATTTTCCACCCGACGGGGCGTAAAAACCTTATGCACGAGTGAACGCAGACGAGTGTGGTCGGGTGGTTCCTTGTCGAACATCGAATTTTCGCTCAGTTTGTGAAAGGGTTGAACAGCCTCAGGGATGGGCGGTAATCCTCGCTGCTCACGGGTCAGAATGTGATCCATTGTCCTGCCGAGACGGCGATCACGCAGCAATGTGCTGACATCTTCATAGGTGGTGAGGAACCAGATATTCCAGTCTTTCCAATACAGGATAGGCGAGGCATTGCGTAATTCGTCATAAAAGGGGTAGGGGTTGCGCTGAAATTCGGGCGACAATGGATCGAACTGCATTGGCTTTATGCCTCTCATGAATGGATCGAGCAAAAATACGAGTTTATGTTATGTTTATGCAACTTGCCAATGTTTACAAAACCTAGTGGATAAACATCATTTTGGAAGCACAACTTCTTCAAACCGTTCAGTCATTTGAGGCGGATATGACGGCTTTTTGCAGCCGATTATTGCAGATTCCATCGGTCAATGGTGTCGATGATGAAGTCACCGTTGCAGAGGCGATTGCTGAACAGGCACAGAGATTAGGTCTGCATGTCCAGATTGTTGGCGAAAACCCACGCCGCCCCAATGTAATCCTCAGCACCGCAGCGGCAGGAGAGACTGGACTCATCATATTAGGGCATCTGGATACTGTTCCGGCAGGCGATGAGAGCCGTTGGACATACCCGCCGTTTTCCGGCACGATTGCTGAGGAGCGGATTTATGGGCGTGGAGCCGTAGATACTAAAGGCGGGATGACCGCTGCGCTCTATGCATTGGCGGAGCTGGCGCGGACAGACGGTGCGCTTGAGAGCGGTAGGGCACAGTTGGTTTGTGTGCCGGACGAAGAATCGGGCGCGACAGGAGCGCTTGGAATCAAGTTTTTGCACCGCGAAGGGCTGCTCAATGGACTCGGTGCTATATATGCTTATTCGGGAGACCAGATTACACTCGGACATCGGGGATTGGTTCGCTATCGCCTGACCTGTTCCGGCGAAGCGATTCACACCGGATCAATGGATTGGCAGGATGGAAAAGCTGGTGCAAATGCTGTGACTGGAATGGCGGCACTGCTTTTGGAATGTGAGCAGTTCACTACAGAGTATTCGAGCGCACGATATTTTGAGGATTTCCGAACGGTTATCACGCCGGGAACGATGATTAAAGGCGGTATCAGCGTGAATATCGTGCCGGATTACTGCGAAGCATTGGTCGATGTACGGCTGACACCGGAATATGATCTGACAAGGATGGATGCTCTGTTTCAGCAGTTGATTGCGAAGGTTTCGCGGAATCGTCCGAAACTGAAACTTCAAAGCGAGTTGCTGAATTATGCACCAGCGGCGATTTCGGATGAGAATGCGTTGGTGGTTACGGCATTAGAATATGCGCTCCAGAGGGTGAAGGATAAAACGCCGGAACGGGTTGTCGCGGGGCCAGCTAATGAGGGTTATTTGATAATCGAACGTGGAATCCCAACGATATGCGGCTTTGGCCCTACGGGTGAGAATGCCCATGCGGTGGATGAATATGTTGAAATCAAAAGTCTGGTTGATACAGCAGGAATCTTCTGCCTGACAGCGCACGAGATGTCTAAAAAGATTCGATCCTAAGTTTCAAGAAAGCTGATGTTATGCGATTGATTGTTGATACGGATGCCGGTGTAGATGATGCACAGGCGCTGATGATCGCACTCACGTATCCGGGCGTGAAAATTGAGGCGATTACCACCGTCACTGGAAATGTGCATGTGAATAAGGTCATTCCAAATGTGTTCAGTGTGCTAGAAGTGATGCATCAGACTGTTCCAGTTTATCGCGGTGTGGATCGACCCTTGGTGGTGGATACATTTGCGGCGGATGATGTGCATGGCTCGGACGGATTGGGCGATTGGGCGGAACGTCCACAGGGAAATGGTCAGGTTGAATCGGAACATGCTGTGATGGCGCTGATTCGATTGGCGAATCAATACCCCGGTGAAATTACGCTGGTGGCGATTGGGCCGCTGACGAATATCGCGCTGGCGGCACATCTTGACCCGACCTTTCCATCAAAAATAGGGAAATTTGTATTCATGGGTGGGGCGGTGGATGCGCGGGGGAATACGCCGAGTATGACGGCGGAATACAATATCTATGCTGACCCGGAAGCCGCCAGGATGGTTCTGAAAGCATTCCCGATGGCGACGATGCTGTCATGGGAAACCACCATGCGTCATGCAGTAGATTGGGGAAAGTTTGAGGCACTGTGTGCTACCCCAACGGCTGCCGGACGATTCTTTAAGGGAATAGGCGGAAACCTGGCGGATTTCACCAAATCGCTGCCTAGGCCAGCCAGCGGTTACTGGATGCCTGACCCGCTGGCAATGGCAGTGGCGTTACAGCCAGCATTAATCAAACGCAGCGAGCCGTATTATGTGACCGTCGAACTGCATGGAACCTATACGCGCGGTCAGACGGTGGTGGATTACAGCCACCGAACCAAGAATGCTCCTAATGTGGAAATCGTACTGGATGTAGACCGCGATGGTTTTTATGACCTGCTGAAACGGGCGTTGGCTTAGGATTCGTCTACGACTTCAGCATGGCTATCAGGCGATCTTTGTAAGTCGTATCATGACCGGGTAATTCCGGTTGTACCTTCGAGGCTTCTGTCAGGAAATGCTGATAATCACGTCCCATTTCCTGAC
>JBGAGR010000303.1:0-9076 GCA_044226645.1 Aggregatilineales bacterium | reverse complement strand
CGAGAAGCGAGAGAAATTGCCGCCGAGTGCCGATTTCGCCGCAGCGGGTACAGGGGAGATTGGCGCTTGATGCAGCGGGAGTGAGGGGCAGAAGCGCCGCCAAAGCGGTGGGGGGGTGCCGCTGCAATATCACGGGAAGGGCGTTGCGGCGAAGATTGCAGAAAGAATTTAACACAGAGGAGAGCATGAACAGGGTCAAATAGCAACCTCAATAGAGTGAAACAAATGCTATTTTCATTTTAGCACACAAGTTCTTATCAAGTCAAGCGAATTTGGATAGAGTTTTCAAACCGACGGAGGAGTCATATAAGAGTAGGGAGAGCGAAACCTATTTGCAGCACCTATCCCTTAAACATCGTTTGAGAAACTCACTTTCAGTCGTCATAATCACGGGCACAGCGAACTCCAATCAGATCACTTTGGCTAATGCTATATTGTCCGTTGCGACTGGTCGTGCGCAGATTGTAAATGTCATCGGTAAGCCATGAACCACCGCGTAATACGTGCCGCACAAACCCATTTTTCTCATCGCGCTCACGCCCATCCTTAGCGTCATAAGGATAGTCGTCATAGATACTACTCACCCATTCCCAAACATTTCCGCTCATATCCAGCGCACCAACCCAAGATTTACCGGCAGGGCGACTGCCAACGGCAACTGTCTGATTTCCAGCTAATCGGGTGTCCGCCACATTGTCTGCCACAAATTCATTACCCCAAGGGTAAATGAGGTCATCCGGGCCACGCGCGGCATATTCCCATTCGGATTCTGTTGGCAAGCGCCCTCCACGCAAAATACAATAATTTCGTGCTTCACCCCAGGTCAGGTTGTTGCGTGGGTGGTCAGGATAAGTCCACTTCCCCGGTTTGGCAGCCACACCATTAAATTGATTGAACTGAATATTGGTCACTTCGGTATAATCTATCCAAAATGGCTTATCAAAACACTGTTGCTGAACTGGCTGCTCACCAACATAAAACTCACGACCACTCCCACTAAATATGGTCATGGCATAATCAAGCTGCTGATCGCTGCTACCCATATCGAAACAACCTGCGGGAACCAACACCATATCCGCGCCATTGACTGATTGAATAATGGGATTCCAATCTCGATTACGTGTGAGGCCACCTGAGGCAACGCGGGTAGAAATTGCGACAGCAGTCTGTGTCAAGTTGGTAATAACAAGCTGGGTTGCATTAGCATCAGTGGTAGACTGGCGGTTAATTGTAGGAATAGAAGTTGCAGATGGCCGCAAGGTATAAATGGGGTTTGGCGATTGCAACCCGGCAGTAAGGGTCAAACTAGTGTCGGGTGAAGTTGAGGAAATATCAGTGGGGGCGGGATTCTTTAGCAGAACATTTCTACCATAAATCAGAGCCGCGAAAACCGCAAATATTGCAATTCCCAATAACATCATTAAGCCGAAGCGACGTTTTACGGGGAAGGCAGATCGAATTTCGCTCACTAATTCGGTCATTTCTTTATGAAAATCGTGATTACCACGCAGTCGAGGGGCATTTAGGAAGGCAAGTTCTTTCAAGGGTTCTGGCAAATCCAATTCGGTCGGCATTTGAGCATCTTTTACCAAAACAGGGATGACCAATGTTCGTTTCGCCCTGTAGCGTTCCAATCCTAGATGAACCTCGTTACGAACAAAATCTTCAGGATTATCAAGGCGACGCAAAGCAGGATCGTCGTCCTCACGAATATTCAGCCATCTCTTCCCAATGATAACCAGCATCACATCGCATTGGTTAACATTATTTTGAAGAATCTTGCGAAAGTCTGCACCATAAGGAATATGACCTGGTATAACGTCCAAAAAGACATTTTTTGAGCCAAATTCATTTGCTAAGCGATCATGTATACGTCCAGTGATCGCTTCGGTATCATCATTGTGACGATAACTAATGAAAATACGTGGCATACTATTCCCTGAACACGTTGTAAAACATGAAAGGTTATATTATGACTACAATGTGAACCGTATGCAAACTTTTCACCCGAAAAAGATTGAATTCCGGCTCGCAGCGGAAACCGACATAGCGGTTAGCATCCGACGGAGCGAGACTGAAGCGGAAGGTCGCGGCAAAATTATCGCCCAAACTGCCCCATGAGCCGCCGCGCAAAACTCGTGCGCCTGTGGTATCGGTTGGTGACTCGCGTCCATCGGTCGCACTATAGGGATAGGGTTGAAACAAGCTGCTCGTCCACTCCCAGACATTGCCGCTCATATCCAGCGCTCCGACCCATGAGGCTCCCGCGGGTTTGCTGCCGACATCGGCGGTGTGGGTTGTACCACTGACGACATTGGCGAAATTAAAATTATCCCCCCAGGGGTAGGCGAGATTATCCACACCCCGCGCGGCATATTCCCATTCGGCTTCGGTAGGCAATCGTCCGCCTCGCAAGGCGCAGAAATCAGCGGCTTCCGACCAGGTAAGACTGTCACGGGGTCGGTTGGCCTCTGTCCAGACCGATGGATGCGCGGCTGTACCTTTCAATTGAACGAAAGCCTCATTGGTTACTTCAGTGCGATCTATCCAAAAAGGCTGATCGAAGCACTGCTCTCCACCTGCGCCTTCGTCACCCATCTGGAAACAGCCGGAAGGAACCAGCACCATATCCACACTATCGAAGGTTTGCATAACCGGATTCCACTGGTTGTTGGTTGTCAATTTATCGCTCGTCAGGGCATCTGAAGCAAAGGTGGGTAATGGCGTGACGGTTGCAAAAGGGGTTTCGGTGGGAACCGATGTAGCTGTCCCAACGACCTGCACAAGCGCGGCTGAAATCCAGCCGTCGGTGTAGTCGTACAAGCGGACATGATACCAAGTGCCGCTGTCGTTCTGCCCCAGAATTATCACTTTCTGGTCGGGCGAAATCACACGCAGAACCGGGCTGTCCGTGCTCGGTCTGCTGCGCACATTGATATTCTGGTTGGCATGAATAACCGCCACGAGAGGAATTTCCGTTGGGGTCGGCGTTTGTCCCTGCATCCCGGCGGAGGGAAACAGCATTATCGCTAACAGAAGGACTCCAGCACAGGCAAACAAAGATCGTTTGGCACGATTCATTTTCGACATGGTGTCCCCTTCTACTGCGCCGTCCCCACATTCGACACGCCTCATGAATTTCTATATTATGTCCACGAGATGAATGCGGCGCAATTGAAATGTGTCATGATTCAGATGGGGTCAATTTCATGCGGCTGAGGACGACAAAAGCGACCACAAAAATCCCCAGATAATTCGCCATTAAGTCGGAGAGACTTGGCCCACGATCTGCCACGAGAAATTGATAGAGTTCGGTGCTAGTTCCGGCTGCAAGCGCAATCGTCATGGCGACGATCAAAGCGCGATAAGGGGGCAAGCGCCATGAGAGCGCGACAACCAGCAACAGGCATAAGGTGGCGAAAAGTCCGGCGTGACCAAAAGCATCACCAAATTCAGTGCTGCCAATGGTGGTGGTCATGAGATGGACCAGCGGGACACGATCCGATTGGGTGGTCAGAATGAGGGCAAATACGCCCCAGACCAATACGACCATCAGCCGTAATGAAAGCTTTTTACCTGCGATTTTCATGTGAGCCTCCACGATTTCCTCATCTCTATGGTAATACACAAGCGACCAACATTTTCATGAGGGCTTGAATTTACGCGCAAGCCTGTCTATAATCAGTTTTGACTAGTCAATATTGACTAATCAGATTGGACTGGCGATGGAACGTGAACTGCTGCTGTTAGGGCTGCTGCGCCGAGAAGACATGCATGGCTATCAACTGCATGAATTCATCAATCAGAATATGGCCTCGTGCGTGGATTTGAAGAAGCCCACCGCTTACTATCTACTGGAAAAGATGGCGGAATCAGGCTGGATTACGCAGATTGAGGAACAGGAAGGCAACCGTCCGCCGCGACGGGTTTATCAGCTAACGGCTGAAGGCGAGGGATATTGGATTGACTTTTCTGGACGCACTGCCATCGGATGAAGCGCAACATCTGCTGCAACAACGACGAACAATACTGGCAGCAGAACTAGCCAATGCGCAGGCTATCCCGCAGCACAGCGGGAGTTCACAACTGGTGATTGAACATCTTGTCCGCCATTTGCAGACTGAACTGGATTGGCTGGACGAGGTGATTGGACGATTGTCCTTACCCAAATAAGCATTCTAATCAAGCAAGAGGAGAAAGAAACCATGTTACCGTTTTTACTTGGGCTGCATTCGGGAGTCCGCTGGCTGGTCGTGCTGGTGACGATTGTTGCGCTAGGCAAAATGGCGCTGGGCATGATTCAAAAGCAGTCGTATGACCAATTCGCCACTCGTATCATGCTGGCGTTCAAGATGCTGCTGCGCGTACAAGCTCTGCTGGGCATTCTGGTGCTGCTGGCGCTAGGCGTTTTCAACAGTGGGACGATCTGGAGTCACGCCGGGGTGATGGTGGTAGCAGTCGGCGCGGCGGAAATGGGAGCACGCTGGAAAAATGCGCCAGATGCGACCCGTTATCGTAACAATCTGCTTCTGATAATCGGCATACTGGTGCTCGTGTTCATCGGTGTTTCAATCGTCGGCGGCTGGAAATTCGGTTCGTAAAACTAAGCGATAAATTGAAGCATTTTGACCAGATTTAAGGCAGACACGATCTATCGTGTCCCTACGAAATACGGTTCAATTGATTCAGCTTGTCCGTAAAAGAAGGTAAATTCATGGCATCCGTTACTCAGACCAGCGACGAAAAGCTGGACTTCAAGAAAATCCTGCCGATTTTCATCATCATTCTGGTCGATCTGTTAGGGCTAACCATTATCATCCCACTGCTGCCATTGTATGCGGCATCCTTCGGGGCGGACGCGGTGACGATTGGTTTGCTGGGAACTAGCTATCCGCTGATGCAGTTGATTGGTGCTCCCCTGCTGGGGGGTTTATCAGACCGATTCGGACGCAAACCGATTCTGATTATCAGCCAGGTGGGAACCTTCGCCGGTTTCATCATACTGGGGTTCGCCAACGCGCTGCCGATCATTTTCCTGGCGCGTATCATTGATGGGCTTTCCGGCGCGAATATCGCCGCTGCACAAGCAGCACTCACCGACAGTACGACGGAAAAAACACGCGCACAGGGGTTAGGTTTGCTGGGCGCAGCGTTCGGGCTGGGCTTCATCATCGGGCCGATCATCGCTTTTATCGCGCTGGGCCTGAGCCATAATGATTACCACATTCCGGCATTCGTCGCGGCAGGCTTTTCGCTGCTGTCCATCCTGCTGACAACATTCTGGTTCAAGGAAACCCTTCCCCCAGAAAAGCGCGGTGCCGCTCATGAACGTAAATCCGCGAATGTGGTGCGCAATCTGATGCACGCCCTGCGGCAGCCCCTGATCGGGACGCTGCTCGTCCTGATCTTTTTCCAGCAGGTGATCTTCGGCGGTTTCGAATACATGATTTCGTTGTTCACGCTGAACCGATTGGGAATCAATGCATCGGGGAATGCGGTTATCTTTGTCTTTGTGGGGGTCATCCTAGTTCTGGTACAGGGTAAGTACATTGGCCCCTGGAGCCGGAAATATGGTGAGCGTAAGTTGATTTATGCCGGATTGACATTGTTAGGAATCGGGCTGACGATGACCGCGATCACTCCCGCTCAAACGGTTCCCTGGTATTCGCGGGATACGATGGTGCAGGAACTGACGCAAAACGAAACCAGCGGTGTAAGCAGTTCGACGGGTGATCTTTCGGTCAGCATCCCGGAAGACGGGAACAATGGCTGGCTGGGATTGATCTGGATTCTGGTGGCGATGATTCCCACATCGATTGGGGGCGGGTTACTGTCACCGAGCATCAACAGCATGATTACCAAGCTGGTCAGCAGCGGGGATGTAGGTGGAACATTGGGTGTGAGTTCAGCACTGGTGAGTGCCGCCAACGCGATAACGCCATCGATTAACGGCGCGATTTTCAAAGTTCTTGGATCAACCGCACCCTTTCTCATCGGTGGAATCGGGTTGGGTATTTTGCTGGTGATTTCCCTACAAACGATTTCTGTCGGCGCTGATGGACGGGGTGCGGTGGGCGCATCCACGTAATCTGTGATTAACGACTATTTGAGGGGCGCAGCGGTGCTGCTCCCCTACAAATTGCCATACAATCTTTCATCTGTTTCATGGAGAGCGGGTAAGAATTCGAGGGAGTCAAAAATGGATACAATATATGATTGCATAACATATCACTCGTTAGATTAAGCCTTTGCACTACCTCTAGCCCGTTCCA
Organism: Aggregatilineales bacterium; assembly: GCA_044226645.1. Lineage (GTDB taxonomy): Bacteria > Chloroflexota > Anaerolineae > Aggregatilineales > Phototrophicaceae > CFX2. The sequence goes on along the minus strand of JBGAGR010000303.1, from coordinate 2,804 downwards.
CATTAGTACACCTTCTCATGAAACACTTATCTACAACTGCAATGATGAGCAAATTCCACGCGGGGAATCAGGATTGAAACGCTCTATCAGCATTCATATAATTTGAACCTAAAGACGGGGTTAGGGGTACATTAACCATATTTACCAAACTCAACACCATATCGCCGGCGCAGGTGTGTGTACTTGCGAGAGCGGGAGTCAAATATGATAGTCACAGAGTCAGAACCCAGTGACGCAGAGCTGATTGAGCGTGTTCGCGCAAATGATCTGGAAGCACTGGGGAGTCTGTTTGACCGGTACTATACCCAGGTTTTCCGATCTGCTGTTGCCATTACTCAGGATTCCGCCGTTGCTGAAGATATCGCTCAAGAATGTTTTTTGAAAATACATCGTTACGCAAATCGCATTGATACCAGTTTGCCTTTGATACCCTGGTTGTATCGTGTGACCGTCAATTTAAGTTATACATGGGTCGCACGACAGAAGAAACGGCGTGTTTCGCTGGAAGCTGTGGTAGACCGTCTGATTAGTCCGGCATGGCTGTCACCTGACCATATTGCGGAGAATTCCGAGATTCAGCAGCAGGTGCGCGAAGCCATTCATGAACTTAATTTTAATCAGCGAGTAGTAGTTGTGTTACACTATTTAAGTGGACTCAGTTTAGAAGAAATCGCAGAAATACTAGACTGTCCTGTGGGAACCGTAAAAAGTCGCCTGTATTATGCCCGTGAAAATTTGCGGCGACGACTGGACAGCATTAGCTGGACGAGTGAGGTAGTTCATGGATATGCAGGATAAAGAACTCGACGCATGGATTAGCGCGGCATTGCAGAGTGGGACAACCGTACCCACACGGCGCAAAAGTCAAATCTGGGAACAGATCAATGAGCAGGCCGCACGACAAACTATACTCATGCCCGTGACAATTGAGGAGAAATCCTCTCTGGCAGAGCGTGTAATCCTGGTCGGTCAGGCCTTTCGTGCATGGGTTTCCGCCCTGGTCACAGATGAAGCGCAATATGAACGAGCGCGTCAAAGTCACTATTCCTTCCGTTATGGTGGGCCGTCACGAGATGGGCGTTTAGTCCTGCAACTCATGAATCCGATGGGTTTCAATCTGGTCAGTCCATCATTCTGATCAGTGCGCAAAATGGCGAATTGCTTCGCTTAAATTGCATATTTATGAGGACAGGGACAAATTGCAAATTTGTCCCTGTCCTTTTATACTTTTTCTAAAGTCTTAATTCAGATTGTTAATTCATCTCTACTCCAGAAATCATTTTGACGTTATAATGGCGTTTAGCTGGAGTTCGGAAAGGAGAAAAGGCGCGGTTTGCGGTGGTCAGCGGAATAAAGACCATCGTTGATGTGCCGACATTATGCTGGCCCGTATCATAACCGTAGACCCAACATGGACGATTTCCCGGATTGTCCACAGCGCAGTAGACCTACTGGAACGCTCTGTCATTCAGATTGATGTTCCGGGTGGTGCGGATGCGCTGGAGGAAATTAAACGCGGCGGCGCAAGTCTGGTTGTCACCGCGTGGGAATTGTACGACGACATCAAGGGGCCTGAACTGGCGCTGCGTATCCGGCAGGCATCGGAGAATACAGCGGTCATTATTCTAGCGGATGTTGATGATCCTGAACTAGACGACGAAACATTAGCCGAATCCCCTTTCATGTATATGCACCGCCCGGTTGATGTTCATCAATTCCTGCGGGTACTGATAGCGGGATTGAGCGGTGAGAATATTTTCGAGGCTGGAAAGCCCGTTTCGGTTGTTTCCGGCGACTCCCCGATTTTCGATCACGGCCCAGTGCCTTCCATTGATATGCAAAACGCGCGCACCATTGTCAAACGGATGCTGGTTGACGTGGGCGCGATGGCGATTATTCTGGCGAGCAGTTGACCAAAGCGCTGCTACCCACTGTGATTACGAATATTCAGATGTCGCCGTTAGTGGGTGGTCAGGCGCAGACCATTCAATTTTTCGATGGTGAAGATAAAGACGTTTTCGTCTTTTCGGTGGGTCTGCACCACTTCATGTGTGCGATTTTTGATGGGCAGGCAGGCAACCGCCAGTTCGGTGCAGTCAACCGTTATGGACGGCAGGCTGTTCAGGATATTGTGGCACTGATGGGCGCAGCGGCGTTTATCATCGAGCAGGAACCTGTTACTCCACCGGAAGAACAGCGGGTACGCAAGAAGAAGCAAACGGAAGAAACTCCCGCGATTGAGCCGATCATCCAGCGCCCGGAAATCCCTGTCGAGGAACCGGAACGACTGGTACTTGAAGCTATTCCGGATTCAGCGTTTGATGCTGACAATCTTTTCAATAACCTCGACAAACTGGATGCTTCCGCGATAGATGATTTGTTTGACCCGGATAAACTAGCCGATATGGTCAACAAAGGCAGCGGACGGAAGGAACTTTCCTTCGAAGAGGCGATGCAAATCGGTGTGATGCCGGATATTGATGGTAAGAAGTAGCCTCTGCTTCAACTGAATATGATACAAAGCGGTTGGAAATCGTTCATTCCAGCCGCTTTTATATTACAATCAGGGAGGTTCAACAGACAAACCTCATCCTAGAGTTCTCTCTTTAGCCATTCAGGGCGAAAGTCTGAACCCGATACTATAGGATGAGGGATAACAAAACTGCACAGTTTTACAACCTTCACAAATTATTTCGCCGCAATCAACGCTAGAAATCGCGGCGTGGATTATAATTAACAGAGAGTCGGCTTTTTGGCATTCGTTTAAGGATGGCTCGTGAATAAGAAAGCAAATTCGACCTCCA
>JBGAGR010000302.1:0-10622 GCA_044226645.1 Aggregatilineales bacterium | reverse complement strand
AGATTGGCGTGTTCCGTACCGATTCCGTCCATCGTGCTCAACCGCATCAGCAAGCGCCAATCAGCCGCTGTTCCGCCAGCTTCCTCGCGCAGTTCACGCTGCGCCGCCTCCAATGGACTCTCGCCAGTCGCAATCGCGCCGGACGGCAGTTCCCAGACCCATTCTTGCAGCGGATAGCGGTAATTGTGAATCAGCACGATTTCGCCGGCGCTGGTCAGCGGGACAATCCATACTGCGTCGGGGTGTTCGACGATATTGTAGACACCCTCGCTGCCGTCCGGCAAAAGGATGCGATCCTGCCGCACACCATACCAGGGACAATCCCAGGCACGCCGCGATTCAATGGGGGTAATAGGGTGTTCGTTGTTGCTCATAAAGCAAGTCTATCTGATGCGGATTTTTGTGACAAGCGAAGCAGCAGAGGACATTATTCCCAACGCGATGAGTCTAAAGTCTAAAATGAAAAGTTTAAAGAAGCGGGACACGATGTATCGTGCCCCTAGGGGAAATCATTTGAGAGGTAAATAGCGAACTTGACCTTCCCATTCGCCTTCTACACTGCATTCCGCCAGCATGAGAACTTCTTCAATCATCCGTCCAACTGGTACGTCGAGATTGACTTCAAACACACCCGGCATAGGAAGTCCCGCTGCTACGCGGTCGTAGGCATACTTCGTCATCGTTTTGACATCATGCGTGAGAAGAACACGACCCTGCTCGGCTGCCCATGCCAATATCGCTGGATCATCACCATGAAAAAGCGGCGTGTCCTGTACCCGTAGAATATCTACAGCAACATTCAGCCGCAAGACACCACGTACAATGTCATTGTTGAAATTTTCATCTACTAAAAATTTCAGCATGGGGATTATTTATTCTGTCGGCGTGCCAGAAGGCGTTCCCGGATACCATTTGGATCGAAACGCGCTTCATTCTCCTGTCGTATCCGCGCTGCTGTTTCATTCTGCTCATAGATATACTTATCTACATCTGCACGGTACTGAAGATAGTAGCCAATCACCAGATAGACATCAGACAGCGCCAGAGAAGGAAATTTTTGCACGATTTCCTCCGCCGTTGCACCCTGATTGAAAACTCTTACAACGGTTTCCAGTGGCACACGGGTATCTCCAACCAGAATCACCCCGTCACGGTTTACTCTTAGCGGCGGAGTCTGTGCTTCCATCGGTAGCAGCATCATAACCTCGTAGAGAGATCCACATTTACAGGGATTGTAGCATAGACTATCGACTTCCAGCATGGTGGTTGATTCAGCGATGTCGCCTAGCCCCACTTGATTTCGAAAGTCGCGCAGATGTCATTGCCGGGATACCCCTCGACGGGAATAACACTGAAGGACTCGGTTTCCTTCTTCAGCAGACGGCAGGCTTCCCACAACGATCCAAAAATCGATTCGTTGGGCGCTGGCATATTGCTTTTCACCTGATAGCGTTGATGATCCAGTTTGGTAGCGATGAAGCCAAAATTTGAGGGGACATTGCGGATGAAACTTCTGGTCGCGATGCTGTTTAACCCCTGAGTGATGTAATCCTCCAGCGTTTTATAGGTGACCAGCGACAACAAATTCGCCATCGTTGCCTTACCGATGGCAACCAAAGCAGTTGAGCCATTCGGGCCTTTATAAATTTCCTTGTCGATGTCGTAGTAAAGTTGAAGCGGATACCATTCCCCATCACTGATCTTTTCCGGGTCAATGTTATAGCGCCCTAAAACGGGGGCAACGATGTCGCGTTCAAGGTTATGGAAATATCCCTTGACCACTTTGCCCATGATTTCTGATCCTTCAGGTGCTCGGAAGGGTACCGCTGCGTATGGGGAATCTGTTTGCATTTATCTTCCTTGTTTCACGCCATAATTTTTGACCGCGTTTTGTTGAATCTGGCATGTCGTGACTCAGACAAAACGCATCCGAACATTGTACTGTGTAACGAGAAAGAAATTTAATAAAGATTTGCGCTTTTCCCCAACCCGAATCACGCCATCTGGATTGGCTGCGCTGCTATAGGAAGGCAGATCACATCACATACTGGATAAACTGCGCCGCAGAGCTTCAAGGCGTGCGATGACATTATCGATGTCCTGAGGCGGCTGGGGTGATGACTGGAGGCGGCGCAGTTCACCCAGTGCGGAGTCCAGCGGCCCGGCGGTCTTCAACTGCTGTGAAATCACGTTAAGGTCTTCCCTGACAGAACGGGAATCGCCCAGAGCCAGTTCTGCGGTCATGCGATCAAAGCGCGCCCAATAATCAGATGGGGTGTGTTTGAGCGCATCATTCGCCCGTGAGAGCACATCTTCAAAATACACACGCGCCTGATCGAGATCGCCCTGCATATAATACAGGATCGCCAGATTAACGATGGGATACGACTTCTGCGGGGTGATTTTGCGAGCCTCTTCATAATACTGAATGGCCTGGGCGACCTGTCCCTCGCGTTTGTACAAGGCTCCCAGACCGGCCTGAACGGGTTCCCCGTGAATATCCAGCGCGGTTGGGTCGATTTGCAGAGCTTGCAAAAGCGATGTTTTAGCCTGCGAATACAACAACTCGCGCTGCCGGGGGTCGGTGGCCTGATCGCCCTGTAAGCGATACGCCAGCCCTAAAGCGGCCTCCGCCGGAGCATAGTCGAAATCCGGGCCAATGGCCTTCTTGAGATGGTCGATGCCGCGCTCAAGCTGCTTATCCTGAATATAGAGTTCCCCCAGAAAATAATTCGTCGCCCGATTTTCAGGATCAAGGTCGAAGGCTTTCTGGTAGCACTGGATAGCGCTCTTGATATTGTGGCGTTCCAGTTGTTGTTCACCCAACTGCATCATCGCCAGACCCAGGATGGCTCTATCGGCTCCCTCACTGGCTGCCGCCTGAACATTTTGACCGACGATAATAATGGGCAGCAGCACCAATTGTAAGAAGGTCTGTGCGATCCAGGACACCATCACTAACGAGTTTTGCGCAGCGATGGCTGAAGGGAGCGAGATCAGGGCAAGCAGGGCGAACAGATAAGCGCACCACATCGAGCCGACGGATTTAGTAATGAGGACAGCCAGGCGCATGTTGAAACGAGCGATACGGCTGCTGCCTTGCGCGGCTTTGCGAACCGGGTGCGGCAATCCCATGTTAGGCATCTGGTTTTTGGCGTTGTCGATTGTGGATTTGGTTGTCATAGCGGCCTGCTTCACTCCCCGTTTGAACTGAACGTTGTATTGCTATGGTGATGTGGCGATAGTGTAACCGGTGACCGTCCACATAGCCCAAAATCACTGACCCGCTGCCGAGTTCGCTGCTACAGTGGGGCTATTTCTAAAACTCCACCACCAGCGCGGAAATATCATCGGGGGCGCGGCGTTTGTTGTTCGTGTCCTGTGAACGTTTCAGCGACACATCCACCAGCCCTAAGGCCGTATCGCCCTCTTTGCCTAATTCGGCGATAATTTCCTCGTCGTTGATGTTCTTATACACCCCATCTGAACACAGGAGCAGCGTATCGCCAGCGCTGACTTCAATACGCGAGATTTGCGGCCTGGGACAGTTCGCTTCGATGCCCAGCGCTCTCAGCACAATATTTGCCGGAGGAATACCCAGCGCACTATTGCCCACCAGAAACCAGCGCCACGCCAGATACAATTCAAAGGGCTGTTCATTGATCGTGATGGTGCCTTCGGCCTGCGGCGGATTCACGCCGTCATAGCGATTGAGCACGTCGGTGATGCGTGCGCCGTCTTCTTCGCTCAAAACGCCCTGTTCCATGAGGAAGGCGATGTTATCCTCGTCATAGCAAAGCTGGATTAATTCGCCATCGGTGAACAGATAGCCGCGTGTATCGCCTACCTGCATCGCCAGCAGTCTTTTGCCACTTTCGCAAACCACCACAACAGTCAGCACCGCGCCAACCCGTTCATGAATCACGAATTGTTCCTTGTGATTCACTTCCTCGAACAGCCCCAGATTGGCTTTTTCCAGTGCCTTTACAACCGTCTGTTCAAGCTCACTGCCGGGAGAAGCATCCACATCAATAGGTAAATCGGCTAAGGATTCCGCCAGAGAGTGGCGCAAATATTCGGCGGCTTCACGTCCGGTAATCACTTCGCCATCGGACAGCGTATGCTGGTGTCCGCCCATGCCGTCAATGACGACAAAAACGGGTGCATGACCTTCACTTTCCAGCGCCAGCAGAGAATCTTCACAGCGTTCAGGGTGTTCGATGGAGGCTTGTTTGTATTGGTAGAGAATCATCAGTTGCTTTTCTTAACATGCGACAGTAAACGGATAAAGACATTTGGGTGATAAACACCGCCGCCGCGCAGACGATCCAGTTCATCGCTGGATAAATAGGGCGCGGGTTCGCCGCCGATGTCGGTAGGCAGTACCACCGGGGGCGGAATTCGTGTATCGGGTGGCAGCGTCACGGCAGGCGGTGGCTGCTGCTCAATGGGACTGGTCAGGCGTGTAAAGCGGAAACGATTGCCGCATTGGGTACAAACCTTCGCGCCGGAACGCCGCACCGCGCCGCACTGTGGACACCACTTCTGCCGACCACCAGTAATCTTCGCTTTGATCGGATGTGCGCCCGAAAAGGCTTTGCCGCATTGGCTGCATATCCGCGCGCCGAGTCGATTCTGATGCCCACAGGACGGACAGACTTTGCGCAGCGTCCCGGTTAACCCGGTCAGCACGAAAGGTCGTCCACACTGCGCACAGACTTTGGCGCTTGCCCGGTTCATATGCCCACAGTGGGAACACGCTTTTCGGTCAGGAGATGTATTCTCACTCATGACACTACCGATTCCTGCTTCACATAATAATGCTCACCCCTTTGGGTTTGCTCCCCTCGCTCTGAGGGAGAGGGCTGGGGGTGAGGGTTTTTCTCACTCTACGCACAGACCATATTACACCAATACTGATTGAACGCGCTGGCATCAATTTTCGTAACGACCTGAGTCGGCTTTCCGCTGCTGTCGGGGATTTCATGCAGATAGGTATCGCGTATCTCGAAGCGCAGCGGAACGGTTTTGATTTCAACCCCTTCACGCCAACCGAGCGCAATGGCACAGGCCAGCGGGTCATGATGAAAATTGATGATGTCGCGAGGCAAACCAGGACAGGTCGCGCCATACTTTTCCTCAAAGCCCTCGTTTTTGGCGAAGGCTTCCGCCTGCCGCACCAGCAGTTCACCCAATTTTCCCGCTTTTGCCAGACGGGGCAAATCTGCGCGGCGCAAAGCCGTCTGACAGGTTAACGTCAGCGGAAGCAGAGTCGGATTGCCCTGTTCCAGCACATGCCGCGCGGAATCGACATCGACCTGAATATTCCAATCATCTTCTTTCCTGAACTGGGGATACCCCGGCGGAATATCATAGACATAGCCGCCCATCAGAAAAATAGTCGCCTGCTTCAGAATACCGGGATAGACGTTGTCCAGCAGCATCAGGTTGGTGAACGGCCCAATGCCCACCACGACAGCCCCTTGTTCGATGCTGGCTTTCAGCAGTGCCAGAGCCTTCATGACAGAACCGGGACGCGGCGGCACCGGTTCAGGCCAATTTTCCGCATCGGGCGGATAGCCTAACTTGTCATAGCGATAATAGCCATCGGCGACATCCGCCCCGGCGGCAAAAGGAATATCGCCCCGTCCCATCAGCTTGAGGACATATTCAACAAAGCCCGCCCGTCGTCCATGTTCTTCTGCCACCGTCGTTATGCCTGTAATCGTGAGATCAGGCCACTTCAGCAGCATGGCCAGCGCACACAGATCATCCATGTCGCCGCCAATATCGGTGTCGAGATGAATTTTCATCATGCTAAATACCTTTTCTAGACAAGCTCATCAGCATCTTTGGAAATAACCGTACCAATATCCTCGCCAGCACAGATGCGCGACATCACACCGGAATGGTCAAAGCTGAAGAGATGAATGGGCAGATCATGATCGCGTGCCAGCAATACAGCGGATTGATCGAGCACCTGTAATTCTTGCTGGATAAATGTGTTGTAGGTAATCGTCCGGTAGCGCTTGGCATTCGGGTCACGGCGCGGGTCAGCCGTATAAATGCCATCCGTTCCATTTTTGGCCGCCAGAACCGCCTGTGTCCGCAGTTCAATCGCCCGCAGTACCGAGGGATAATCGGTTGTCACATAGGGGTTGCCCGTCCCTGCCGCCAGAATCACGATATAGCCATGTTCGAGGTGTCGAATCGCCCGTAAGCGGATGAACGGCTCGGCTACACTGTCGATGCGGATAGCGCTCATCACCCGTACTTCTGCCGGACTGCGTGACTTAAACACCCCGCGCAGCATGAGCGCGTTGATGACCGTCGCCATCATGCCGATGTTATCGGCTTCCGCCCGTTCAATGCCCCATGTCTCGCCCAATTCGCCTTTAAAAATGTTGCCGCCGCCCACCACCACCGCGACCTGAATACCCGCTTCATGAAGTTGAAGGACTTCATCCGCAATATGGTTGAGTGAAGCAGGTTCAAAACCCCACTGCTTATCCCCCGCAATAGCGCCGCCGCTCAACTTGACCAGAACACGGTTGTATCGCATGATTGCTCCTGAGTTGTCCCACGCCGCCACAGAGTTTATCACACTCAATCTCTGAACCACACTCAGGTCTTTAATTTTTGGTTATACTAAATACATATCCCGTCGAGTCATTCAGAAGGGACTGCCTATCATGTCAGAAGACCGATCATTTGTGGAAAGTAATCATGCTTCGACAACCCGTATGCACAATCTGGTCGCCGGGTTGAGCGATGATGACCTCCAACGCCCGGTTGGGGCACACTGGACAATCGCCGTCGCGCTGGTTCACCTGGCCTTCTGGGATAGACGGGTGATCGCGGTGCTGGATGCCTTCGAGCGAACCGGGAGACTTGCCGCGCCGCCCATTGATGTGGTCGTGAATGACATTTCGCTGCCAATCTGGGCAGCCGTTCCGCCGCGCCAAGCCGTTCGGATTGCCCTTGAGGCAGCGCAAGAACTTGATGAGCGTTTGGAGACACTCGAACCGGATATACTCGAACTGGTTGCCGCCTACAACATTCGTTTTGTGGAACGTGCCCTGCATCGCGATGAACATCTGGATGAGGTCGAACTGGCGCTCAAAGCGTGATTCACTGGCAGAAATAGCAAGCCCAATCATAAGCTGCCGAGCATTTTGTCATACTCTGCATGAGAACCGATCCACAGCCAGATTATGGTATCTTCGTCGCGAACACATAATGGGCGGTAATCGCGGCTGATTCGAATTGAATAGAGCGGTTTTGTAGCATGAATGCGTTTGAAATGTAGGCTCGGATGATAGGGGTCTTGCTGAAATAAACGATAAGCCTTTCGAGCCTGTTTCCGAATATCAGAAGGCAGCGCTCGATAGGCTTTCCAAAAACGTTCGGTTGTATGCGAAATCATAATTCATCTGGATCAAGTGGTTTGGTCTTTCCCGCTCGATATTCAGCCAGCCCTTCGTCAGCCAATTTAGCCAATAAATCCTGAGAATCTTCAAAGGCTTTTGTCCAGCGCTGTTCCGAGGCCAATTCATCCAATATCCACTGCCCCAGTGACTCCTGCTCATCGGGAGGGAGTTTTTTAGCCTCAGCAAAGGCTTTTTCAAGCAGTGTGTTCATACATACTTCTCTCTCATACCATAACTCATTTTACCATCGTTAGGAATCCCGTTTCTCGTCCTGTTCAAATCTGTGGACAAGTACCTGCCCCTCATCCCACGAAAGTGCAAACACGCGCGTCAAAACCTTGATGAGATTGATACCGTCCACAAAATCGGTTTTCGCCAATTCGTAAATCACACGCTCATTAGCCCCGAAATCATGGAGGCTTTTATATCTTTCAATGAGATGAGTAAGCCTTTCTGTATCAATAACCTTCGATGCAGTTAACTCCCATACCTGCTGACCCAGCAGTCTTTTCTCCTGAATAACACCGTCATAGTAATTTTTCAGGTCACGGTGGCAGAGTATGGCATCCTGCACCTTTTTTCGCAGCGACTCGGAGGTTTGAATCTCATGTTCGGACAAAATATCCTGCAATATTTGTCCGAGGGTGTTATACGTTACTTCAAGGAACGTGTCCTGCATTTCATTTCTCTTCATCCGTCAAACTGACCGTCGATGTACCCAGTGCAGCGGTTTTACGCGCCAGTTCGCTGCCCTTGCCAGCCTCTTCCAAGACCTGCGTCATAGCCCGATTGCCAGCCGCCTGCGCGATTTCCAGCGCCTCGGTACGATGCCGTTCTGCCGCCGCATGATCGCCCGCCTGGAGTGCGGCGGTCATAGCCTGCGTGGAAGCGGCTAACTGTCCCTGTCCCAGATACCCTGCCACCACTGGATTCACCGCCTGCGACTGGTTGGCATCATGCGTCTGTTCCAGAATCATCCAGGTCGATTGATCGCCTTTTTCCTCGATGCGCTGTCCGCCAGAGATATACACCACCGACGGCCTGCAAGCCACGACGCGCGCCCCGACTGTCGCCAACTCGATATGCACAACAAAGTCGCGGTGATCTTTCGAGGTCATGGGCGGCACAGGCACAACCCAGGTATGACCATCACCCTGCGGCGCGGCCTCGCCCTTCACCCAATCGGGATAGGCCTGCGAGAGCGAGAGAATATTCGCTCCGGCAGGTGTCCACAGTTGCAGCACCACGTCTGATGCGACAGTTTTCGCCATACGCGATACCAGCCCGGAGAATTCCGCTCGTAAGTCATCGGGATTCGGCACCGCTTTCGGCATCCAGCCCTGCGTGATCTGCGCCATTTGTACCAACTGCGTCGGGTCCCAATCCTTGCCATAGCCATAGGCGCACAGGTGCATCTGATGATCCGCCGCCATCTTGACCGCGTGAGCCAACTGCGTCTCCGGCTCGGTATTCTGCCCGTCCGAGAGGAAAATGCCGTAGCGCGAGATATTCCCGGTGAGCTTCACCTGCGCTCCGAGCGCCTGTTTGATGCCCAGCGACATACAGGTTCCGCCGAAAGAGTTGTCTGTTATTGGTTGTTAGTTATTAGTTTTTAGTTGGTTCGATGCTTCTGCTCTGAAAATGAATCTCTTTGCGTCTTAGCCTCTTTGCGCCTTTGCGTTAAAATTCTTCTCTCGGTGTCCTCGGATTCTCGGCGGTTCAATTTTCTTCCGCTGGGCGCATTGTGCTCGCTCATCCAAAGTCAGCATCGTGTCCCCTCAGTTTACCGAGGTTTCCGGCATAATATTCATTCGCCAGTCTGCCGAATAACTGAACCGATGACCAGTTTACGGCAAATCCGATCAATGCCCCGATGCCCGGAATCAGTTTGGCGACCGTTTTTTCCAGAATAAACCGGATCATCCGTTGGTAGGCCGCGCCCGCGAACTGTTCTTGCCACATCACAATATCATCAACCGAAAGCCTGCCTTTGCGCAAAACCATCAGTTGGACGATATTGAGCGCCTGATCCGAGTCGCTGATGCCGTAGGCCTGTGCGATGAAGTAAGAAAGTGCGGCGTTTGATCGGGCGGAATAGGCCAGATCAATCACCAGTCCTATCGGCAGTTCCAGAAAACCGCCCACACTGGTCAACGCGCCAACGACACCCTGACGCAGTGCGTGACGGTTAATCATATGGCGCACAAGCTGCTGTTGGCTGTCATTGGGGCGAGCGGCTTTCAGTTTTTGGTACTGCTCCTGTAATCCCTTGGTATCCGGTGCAGTCAACTGCGGCAGCTTGTTGAGAAAACGTGCCAAATTCCAGATAATCACAACCCCGATCACTACCAGTACAAGGGACGGTATAAAGCAGCACAGCAGAACAATCTGACCCCAATCCGGGTTCATAACCGCGTCCGCACATTCTCATACACGTTGTTGCTGAAAATATCCATCGCTCACGTATTCCCAACTGCCGGATGGCTTCTGATGATTTTTACTCAGCACTCAGTACCTAGCACTCAGCACTATCTCGCTCACATCATCGCCCAGGAACGCGCGTTCAGAATCCGGTCATTGATGATGAATTCGCGGTCAGCTTCTTCATCCCGCGCCAGATATTCGCGCCATGCTGCCTCGTTGTGACGCGACAAATCCCGCAGTGATTTGATGTGGTTATCCGGCCAGTTGACCTGCGGCAGTTTGCCCGTTTTGCGCGTCACTGTGTAAGCCGTGTGATAAAACTCGCCCACCAGACGGTAGAATGCGCGTGTGATTTAATCATGCGGCCTGTTTGCTCTGGCCTGTCGTCCGCATGATTCTCATTTTTCGGTGCTCCTGTAATCCCTTCATCGGCGCAGCTTAACCGCCGATGCGCTAAATTCCAGATAATCACAACCCCAATCAGCACCAGTACGGGGATGGTATAAAACAACACAGCAGAGCAAAATATCTTCATGCTCACATCATCGCCCACGAACGCGCGTTCAGAATCCGGTCATTGATGATGAACTCGCGGTCAGCCCTCTTCATCCCGCGCCAGATATTCGCGCCATGCTGCCTCATTAGACGCGATAAATCCGCAGATTTGATATGGGCATCCAGCCAGTTGACCTGCGGCAGTTTTGCCCGTTTTGCGCGTTACTGCGTAAGCCGTAAAAACTCACCCACCAGACGATAAAACGCGCGTGT
>JBGAGR010000301.1:0-9028 GCA_044226645.1 Aggregatilineales bacterium | reverse complement strand
ATTTGATCGCCCAGATGCACGTCCAGCGGATGCTGTGTCAGCACGACCTGTCCCGGCGGCGAATTGACCCACGCGCCCCCTTCCCGCATATACGCGAGTAAAAATGCGAACGCAACAACTCCACCCATCATCAGATAAACGACTGACGACTGCTGACTGACGACTGTATTCTCAGGAACCAACTTGGAACTTGGAACTTGGAACCTGGAACGTATGCCGACAACTCCCACAACCAGCACGAGCGAAATCAGCGTAACAGCATTCCCTAAATCGCGCGGCGGCGTGCTGCCCAGATACAGGCGCACCATATGATTGCCCTGTGGAACCGGGAACGTAATCAGTCCATGCGGGTCAGATGGGGTAATCGGCACAGTCTGTCCATCAACTTCCGCCGTCCAGCCGGGGAAATCATAGGTCAGCACTTCCAGCGTGAAGGCCGCTGGCGCATCGACCTGCCAGACATCCAACTGCGGCTTATGATCGAGTACCTCGACGGTCACGCCTTGCGGCAGCGTCTCCAGATGCACTTTGTTGACCGGATAGCCATCGGCATAATCGGCTAACAGGCGCGGTGTTGGGCCGGGTTCAACGGCAACTGTCGCCGGTAAATATTCATTGGAAAAGGTGGTCGCGCGCTGCAAGCCCTGTACTTCCGCCTGTTGATAGGCTCCGACAGACGTATCGACGGTTGGGTGAATCCATTCGGTCACATACAGCGTCGGTGCAGCCAGCGCGATAATCAGCACGACGATTCCGGCGATCAGCGAACCGCCTATCCAGTGTGGCAGACGTTCCAGCCAGATAGCGTTCATCCCCGCCAGTATCGCGAGACAAAATACGGCTGGCCCCAGCAGTCGCCAGGGAAATTGCAGGAAGGCCAGCGGCGCGATAGTCTGCCAGATGGGCGCGGAGGCCGAGACGATCAGGAAAATGAGCACGATAGCGGATACAGCGAAAAAGAGGGACACGATATATCGTGTCCCTACATCGTTCGCTTTCATTGAAACACGCCTTGTGAGCCACAACACCGCCATGCTCACTGCGCCGATTAAGCCGAGCACCCACTGCGCCACGCCCAGATTCAGGCGGTGTTCCAGTCCATTAAATGCGCCAGCATCCGGACGCGGATTGAATTCCAGCAAATGGAGGCTCGGAACGAAAAAATTGCGGTAATTCAGTTCAGCGGTTCCGGTCAGATTCGCCAGCTTGACCGCCGAGCCTTCCAGCGTCACCGGCAGCCAGAAATAGGCCGCTAATCCGATGCCCAACATCACAGCCATTAAGGCGAAAATTTGCCCCGAATGGTTTTCCTGTAGGGACACGATATATCGTGTCCCTACAGGTTTCGTCCGCAACGCCCCCTGTATAATCCCAACCACAACCTGCCACACCAGCCAACTGACCAGCAGTCCGGTCAGCACCAGCGCCATGAGATTATGGGTGATAATCAACGCGCCTTCCAGCACTGTCGCCAGCACAAATAATCCCGTTCTCGTTCGACTGTTTTTCGCATCAATCAGCGCGGCGTAGCTCCACATGAGTGCCGGGAACAGTGCGAAGGCCATCATTTCCGGGTAGGCTCCGCGCGAATATGGCTCGGTGAACAGGATGTACGGGCTGTAGACATAGCACAGCGCCGCGACGACTCCGCCAATTTTGCCGGAAAAGCGCCGCGCAAAGCCGTACATTCCCGCTCCCGCACCCAACATCGACAGCGCGATCAGCAGGCGCATACTGTTGAGCGCATCGAGGCTGAATAGGCGCGTGAAAATGCTGCTGATGTAGTAAGTCAGGCTGGCGTAATAATGAAACAGCGGCGCACCATAGCCTGTATAGAAGGACTCTGCCCACTGCGGCATCAGAACGCCGTGTGACCATGCCCTGTCCATCTCCGCCGCTCGGTAGACGTGATAGAGCACATCATCGCCGTTGGGCAGGCCGGGGCGATAGAGCAAAGGCCAGAGCGAGAAGGCGCACAGCTGCAGGGTGATGAGCAAGGCCGGATCGAGGCGGCGCAGACCGGGTCGCTGAAAGAATTTTTGCATCATAGCGCAGGATTGTAGCAGAAAGTCGAAAGACCGCGAACAGGGGACTCGCGCAGCGAAGGGCATCCTGTGCGATGCCCATTCGATTAGAGAGGGTTACTGAGAAACGAGGCTTTGCAGATTCTGGGCAATCTGGTTCGCCCAGCCGCGAATCATCGTCCAATCGCGGAAATCACCGATTGGGGGATGAACCACTTTCAACACCAACCGCTGCACCCAATTGAATGCTTCCGCGTCCTCAAAAGTCTGAGGATGGATGTTGCCGCGAAAGACGGTTATGTCACGCGGGTTAATCCATTTCGCGGTCAGCCGCAGTCCTTCCGGTAACTTCCAACCGTGTGTCAGCTCTGTACTGCCGCCCATTCCAGTCGGCCCACTGGAGAACAGCCACACAGGACGCTGCGCCAGTTCTTTTTCGTGGCGTTTGAGGAATTCCGCCGCCTCCGGCTGCCATTGACCGGTATAGACGGCGCTGCCCAGTACGACTGCTCCGTAAGGCGATAGATCGTTCACGGTGCTGACTTCGCGAACTTCCACCTGCAATCCATCGGTCTGCCGCAGGATTTTGCCAATTTCTTCGGCAATTTCGGCGGTGGAATGATGCTTGCTGGCGTAAGCGACCAAAACGTTAATCATAGACTCTCCTGATTCAGTAAACAGCCAGGGACTCTATGCTCAGGTTAGCATAAGCAGCAGGCGGCGTGAAATGGAGGTTGTAACCTTTCGGGTGTGATGAATCACCCAATCAAAAATGCCCCGCTCATTTCGAACGAGGCATTTTGAATTTGCTAAAAGCTAACTGCTGACAGCTAACCGCTACAGATTCGTTATCGCGCCATCGTCGGCCTGCTGCGCTATCCGGGCATATTTCGCCATCACACCCCGCGTATAATGCGGTTTTGGTGGCAGCCAATCGCGTTTACGCTGTTCGAATTCTTCCGGACTCAGTTCGACATTGATGCTGCGTTTTTCGATGTCGATGTTGATGATGTCGCCTTCCTTCAGCAGACCAATCGGCCCACCCAGCATGGCTTCCGGTGCAATGTGCCCGACGCACATGCCGCGTGTTGCTCCCGAAAAACGACCATCGGTAATCAGCATCACATCACGTCCGAGTCCCTGCCCGGAAATGGCAGCCGTCACGCCCAGCATTTCGCGCATTCCCGGCCCACCAACCGGCCCTTCGTAGCGAATCACGACCACATCACCCGCCACAATTTGCTGTGATTGAACCGCGTGCATAGCGTCTTCTTCACGATCAAAAATACGGGCTGGCCCACGATGGGTACGGGGTTCATCGCCCTTCAGCTTAATCACGCCGCCTCGTGGTGCCAGATTGCCCTTCAGAATATGCAGACCGCCATTCTGGCTGATCGGATTGTTGAAGGAATAAATCACTTTCTGCCCTGGTGTTTCCTTCGCGCTGGCAGCTTCTTCTGCCAATGTCTTCCCGGTGACAGTCAGGCAGCTTCCATCGACATAACCGCCATCCACCAAACGCTGTGCAATCAGCCGGATGCCACCTGCCCGATGTACGTCCACCGCCGTATATTTTCCGGTAGGCTTCAGGTCAGCAATCAATGGTGTACGCTTGTTGATCGCTTCAATGTCATCCAGCGTAAAAGGAATATTGGCTTCCCGCGCAAAGGCCAGCGTATGCAGCACGCCGTTGGTCGAACCGCCTGTGCAGGCCACTGAAGCCATCGCATTTTCCAATGATTTACGGGTAATGACCTTGCTCGGACGGATGTCTTCCGCGATCATCTTGAGGATGATTTCACCTGTTCGGTAAGATACATCATCTTTGGCTTCCGCCATCGCCGGAATATCAGCAAAACCCATCGGGCAGACACCCATGATTTCCGCGATAGTGCCCATTGTGTTGGCGGTGTATTGACCGCCGCAGGCTCCCGGCCCCGGACAGGCGGCATTTTCAACCGCCTTGAATTCGTCCATGCTGATTTTCCCGGCAGCGTAAGCACCAGCCGCTTCAAATACATCCTGTACGGTCAAATCCTTGCCGTTCAGATTCCCCGGCATAATCGTACCGCCGTACAGCATCAGCGACGGAATATCCAGCCGGATCATCGCCATAATCGTTCCGGGCATGGTTTTATCACAGGCGGCAAGGCAGATCAGGCCATCGAAATAATTGGCACGAGTAATCAGTTCCACGCTGTCGGCGATCATCTCACGGCTGATCAGTGAAGCCTTCATGCCTTCTGTGCCCATCGTGATGCCGTCTGAAATGCTCACCGTGTTGAATTCCAGCGGTGTTCCCCCGGCGGCACGAATCCCTTCCTTCATCTTATGCGCCAGCCGGCGCAGATGGAAATTGCAGGGGCCGACTTCCGTCCAGGTGTTGGCGATGCCGATCAACGGCTTGGCAAGGTCTTCATCGGTCAGGCCGATGGCTTTGAGCATAGCACGGGCGGCGGCACGATCATTGCCTTCCACCAGCGGACGACTGCGGCGGTTCAGTGCGGCTAGCTGGTCACGCACTTCGGGTGAATCGGACATAAAATCTCTCCTCAATAACGGGCAATAAGGTAATGGGGCGTAAGTATAGCGTGAATTTCTCTGATAGGGGTTGGACTGGTATGCAAGAAAGCAAAATTTGCATATACTGTTAGCAGATACGATGTTATTTTTCAGGTACTATGCCCAGGCAGCCGACACCTTATCATTGCGCCTTATGTGACCGTGAGGTCAGTTTTGTCACCAGGCATCATCTCATTCCAAAAAGCGAGGGTGGTCGCGAAGTGGTGGAATTGTGTGTTCCCTGTCACAAAACCCTGCACAGCTTTTTCAGCAACACAACGCTGCTCAAGGAACTCCACAGCATCGAGGCACTGCGCCGCAACCCGGACATTGCACGTTACCTGAACTGGGTACGCAGGCAGCCGGACAGCAGCATTCGGGTACGCGCCAGCCGCAATCGTCACTAAGCCGCAGGTCAGCCGTCACTTAATCATTGTTCTGACTGCTTTCGCGATTGCGCTGGTTCTGTTAAGATGAATAGACATCATCCAAATTTATCCACAGGCAAATCATGACTCGGCTCATCATGCGACGAGGCCCACAACCGGGCAAGGTCTTCGAACTGAATTCGGATGTCGTTACCATTGGGAGCGGTTCGAAGAATCAGATTGTCATTCATGATAATGATGTGAACCGCGAACATTGCAAGTTGATTCGTGTGATGGCGGATTATGAGCTGCATGATCTGCATTCGACACGCGGCACATTTGTCAGCGGACAGCGGGTGGATGATGGTGTGCTGCTGAAACCGGGTAACATCATTGAATTGGGTGAAACCGTCACGCTGGAATATGAACGCGCCAGCGCTGGCATTGAATTGAGCAAAATGCCTGTTCGGTCATCTCCTACTCATACCGAAAAACCATCATCGGATTCCAGCCCATTTCTGGTGATGACGATGGGACCGAAACCGGGCAATGTCTATGCCCTAAAAGTTCCGCTTATCAACATCGGACGCGATCTCACCAATGAAATCGTCATTCAAGACCCGGAAATCAGCCGCTTCCACATCTCGCTGCGCTGGACAGACAATGGTTACGAGATTCAGGAACTTGGTTCGACCAATGGCACAATGCTGAATGGCACTTCACTGCCGCCCAAGACTCCCAAACTGCTGCACGCCAATGATGTGATTTTGATTGCAACGACCATCGAACTGCATTACACCTGGCAGCCCGATGATGTCCAGATTGAACCCGCCGAACCGCCCAAAGAGAAGTCCAAGAGCAAAATCAGCACCAAAGAAATTTCACTGGCACAGGTCGAAACCTCTGAAAGCAAATTCTTTGCCAAAACGACCAAACGCCAGACCAGCCAACTCGGTACGGGATTACAACCCGGTGCGCTGGTCGATCACATTTTTATCACGTATGCCCGTGAGGAATGGGAATCATTCGTTGCCCCGCTCACCATTCTGCTTCAGGACGCAGGTCTAAAGGTCTGGAGCGATCAATATCTGGTACAAGGCGGCGATGACTGGATGCTGGCTGTCGAACAGGCCATGTCGGAATGTAAATTACTGGTGATTGTGGTTTCCCCGGAATCATTAGCGTCGCGTTACGTCCGGCTGGCGTATCGCTATTTCTTCAACCGGGAAAAGCCCATGATTCCGTTGATTTACGCGGGGGTCGATGAACTGCCGCCCGAATTAAAAAATCTCTACACCATCCGCTATGACAGTCACAATCGCAAAAGAGCTTTTGATGAACTGATCGCGGAGATCAAGAGCCGCTGAACGCAAGTTAGCGTGATTGAGCGCGCATGATGGCACAAAACTCTGTGCATGTATTTGTTTGCCGCCCATAACCGGGTGATCGCATCCCGGTATTCCACCGAACGGGCAGCGTTCATCATACTAAATTCCTACCCAAAATTCGTTTAAATTTTAGAAGTGTTAGGATTTGTCAACGGATTTGTCGTGTACACTGGTTATGTAGTGTAACTTCAGTGTGATTTACAAAGGCCATCCATCTTATGTTGAGTGAACGCCAGCGGCTTGACGCGCTTTACACAATTGCCAAAGCGCTGCGCAATCAGGATTCCAACCCGCAGGAAATATTACAGACTGCCCTGGCGTTGTCGAGTGAAGTCATTGGCGCGAAACATGGCTGTGTTGTGACTTTCCACAAAGACGATCACGTTAATAATGTCGTGGTATTGGGTAATCAGGAAGACCTGGAAACACGCCGCAAAATGTGGCAGCGCCTTATCACACAGGGCTTGATTGGCTATGTCCATCACGGACGGCGCACAATTATTCTGCGCGACATCACCACCGACCCGCGCTGGACTCGTTTGGTCGATGCCGCTCTGATTCCCCACTCCGGTTCAGCCATTGGTCTGCCGATGGAGAAAAACGGCTATATGTACGGGGTGCTGACCCTGATTCACCCCGAAGTCGATTTTTTCGACAGCGAGATTGTGGATTGGCTGAGTGCGGTTATCGATCTGGTTTCTGCGGCGATTGGTAATGCCATTGTGTTGAATGCCACGCCGAAGGATGAAGGACATTACCGCTGGTTATTCGAAGATGCGGTTATGCCGATCATCATCACTGACCTGGATGGTTATATTACCGACGCGAACCGCAAAGCCTGCGATTTCCTCGGTTATAAGCGGCAGGATTTACTGCAACTGCCCATCAGCGCGATTCATCGCATGGGAACCGGGCCGATTGGCGCGAACCGTTTCGAGTCGCTGCAAATGGGTAACGAGGTCGCTTTCCGCACGACGGCATGGCCTTCACAGGGCAGCGATATTCCGGTGACGGTTCGTGCGCGCCGCATTTACTTCGATGAGCACGATGTCATTGCCTGGGTTGAGCAGGATGTTTCTGCGCAGATGGAACTCGACCAACTGCGGCAGGACTTGACCGCGATGGTCTATCACGATTTGCGCGGCCCGCTGCATACCGTCTACAGCAGCCTTGCCACATTGGGACGTTTGCTCACCAGCAATGCCCAACCCGCTGTGCAGGATTTGCTTCAGGTGGGTATTCGCGGCACGCGCCAGCTTTCGCGCATGATCGAAAGTCTGCTGGATATTCAGCGGCTGGAAGAAGGCAAAGCGGTGCTGGATCCCAAGCCAACCTCGCTTCACAGCCTGTTGGCGAATGCCGCCCAGCTCGTGCAGCCCTTAGCCGCCGAATCCAAACAGCGCCTCACCTTTGAGATGAATGATGATCTGCCCTTCGTGACCTGCGATTCGGACATGATCCTGCGCGTTGTTACCAATCTGATGGAAAACGCCGTCAAATACACACCGTCCGGCGGCATTATCAAGCTCGGTGCGGCAGCCGTTCCCGAAGGCGTTCGTATCAGCGTGACGGATTCCGGCCCCGGTATTCCCAAGCACATGCACCGTCAGATTTTCGACAAATTCAGCCGCGTCAAATATAAGGATGCGCCCAAAGGCTTAGGTCTGGGGCTGGCATTCTGCCGTCTGGCTGTCGAGGCACATGGCGGTCAAATATGGGTCGAAAGTGAACCGGGTCATGGCTCGGCCTTCATCTTCACTCTGCCTGCCAATCGTCACAGCGAGCTGGTCAGCGCGTAAACTCCGATTCTTTTCCGACTAAACGTGCTAAAATTGGGCAAGTGGAAGGTTGCTATAATTAGCGTCGTACACATGCCGTTGTGAGGTGCAGGATAATGGTATCAAGAGAAAGACCTGGGATGATTGAGCAATTTGAGCAGTTTATTGCACTGCCGGAAAACGCAAATCGTCTATTTGAACTCATCAACGGAGAAATCATCGAAGTGTCACCCGGACGTACAAACAACTCCGCCCTTGGGCATATTCTATCATTTGCTGTTCGGTTGTTTTGCCGGGAACACAATCTCCCGTGTTACATCAGTGGTGGTGATGGGGCTTTCGATGTTCAGGGAAACGTTGTTGCTCCTGATTTTGCCTACAAGCGGACACCGATGAGTGATGAATATCCCGATCCTGTAGCGCCGGAGTGGGCGATTGAAATTATCTCTCCAACAGATAAGGCCGATGATATTCGGAATAAGCGAAATATCTACATTGAAGCCAAAATTCTGTATGGAGAGTTGTACCCCAAATCACAAAGCATGGATGTGTATGCACCCGGCAAACCCAGGCAAACCATCAACATAGATGGTGTTCTCGATGGCGGTGAAGTTTTACCCGGCTTTACAATCGCTCTGAAAGCGATTTTCGATCAACTCTAGGACATCCAGCCTGCCAGCCAATCGCCCGTAAGTTACTAGACATCTCAATCTGCATAAGTTTAATGTAGAGACACCCCACATCATGTCTAGAATTCGCGCCGGGATCAGCTTTACCACTCCCTTAAGCGATTTCTATCCTGATTGACTCTGGCGCTAATGTCTGCTATCCTGTTCACTGTGTAAAAAGGGTCAATGTTGTTTTGATTGACCCACCTTCCACGAATTTCCTACCATTCAAAACCACAA
>JBGAGR010000300.1:0-9312 GCA_044226645.1 Aggregatilineales bacterium | reverse complement strand
AAAACGAGCTATACGCTTCATAAAGACTCCTTCTCAACGTCACGATCCCCCTCTCACAGCATATGACAACTCGCCTTTTCAGGCAAATAAGCAGGCGCTTAACCAACGATTTGTCGCGTGACCAGAAAATCCGTCACCGCGTGAATATCAGCAGTTATGCGAGTTGATTGTTTCGCTCAAATTCTCACAAGGTTTATATACGGTTTCGCGGCGGCGGCGATAATATTTTCCGCTGCAATGTTCGCTGCAAAAAGACGTTACCAGTTATCCAAAAGTGCTGGGTACAGTGTACTGAGCAAAAGACCATCCGTATCCAAACAGGCGATGTATATCCTCCGGCTGCCGAAACACGGCGGCTGCCGAGGCGGTGTGACGGCAGCCATGGCAGCCACTCCTGAACATTACACCGAACCTGATACGTCTGCATCAATGCATCCTCCATGACCGAGTGAGGCTGGTACTACTGTCAAACATTGCGGCAAATGGCAGGTGGGGGGACTGTCCCACGGGACTTCCTTTGGTCGCTACAATGTTTGCCGTTTGAACGTGATTTTTCCCCGTAAAGTCATGCATTTTACCTGCACTTTCAAATTGCAAAGATTGCAAAATGGCTGCGATTTTGCACATTCAGTCTAAAGTTTAAAGTGTTCTATGCTCGACGGCGTGGTAAACACGTTTATCTCCATTAGGAAAACAGTAGCAGAGTTTTACATGAAAAGGGCTACTTTTTGGTAAACTTTTCGGTATGAAATTTCTAACGGGAAAATGCGTCAACGGACGCTGATGATCGACCCAACAAAAAGCCACCAGCGCGTAAGTGTTGTGTGGAGGTGTGATAGATCAGTGTTGCGAATTAAATGGTGCAAACTAATTGAACGTACTTTGTTCGACTGCCCTACCCCCCTTTGACGTAGGCAACACACGCCGCGCTGATGTTACACACCACAAGGGGGTGTAAATTTCGGGTTATGGTCTAGGCTGGTTCTGGAATATCGGCATAGGCGAATAGAATGTGTTCAGATGTATTGCCATCCGACACGGACAAATGGCAGACCCATCCTGCCTCTTTGTGTTTTTGTAATTTGGCTTTACTATCGCTCTCGTTCAATTTGAGGGTTTTTGCTTTTACTACATCCGGGTAGCGTTCTTTTAGCCTAACACCTGCCTGAAGCGCTATCAGTTCAATTATCTCGTCAGTCCATTCACCGGGTTCGTAATTGCACAATGTAGCCGCCCAATCTAAGGCTTCAACCGCTTTTGATTTCGGCATCAACACTTCCTTGTCTTTCAGCCGAACCACAGCAAGACCAAACACCGTATTTTTCACGCAATCCATTTTATATACTCCCTTACCCTGGTTACAGAGTTATTATATCCGAAAACGAGTTTAGAACAAAGAAGCGGGACATTTAGCTCTGTTTTCGTGTGTACGATCAATTGTGGCGCGATAATTCCGGCTCTAAGTCATTTGATATGTAGAATGAGCAACGGAAGGGCTAGAAGTTGAGGGAGTGATACCCCGGAATTGCGGGGGATGATTGTAGAACATACGTTTACAACACACCAAAAATCTGCTAGAGTCTAAGCATAGAAAAATGTTTAACTTGAGGTAATGGATTATGCCTGACTATTCACGCAAGCAAATAAAGGCAGAGATATATAAGCGCATGTTTGAAGATTCAGTGAATGGTGGTGGATATAAGAACTGGACACCACAAGAGTTTGCAGACATTTTAGGAGTAAGGCTATCAAAAGTAGTTAGTTGCATGGATGAAATGACTGTAGATTTACTGAAGCTGGAAAATGAGACATATTCGCTTGCAGAAATTTCACGTATGCGCGTTTCACAGGAAATACAGCGTATTGAGTATGAACGCTTGGACAAATTGAGTGTACAAATGCTATCTGTAGGGGATAAAGATTATCTCAAGAAAGCACTAAGAGATAGTATGCGTCAGCTTGAGCGAACAACGGATATAAAATCGCCGTCTTATAATCTATTTGAGGATAAGATTGGTGTTATCGTAATACGTAACAATAGGCTACTTCGTGCAATTGAAGATTTCGGTTTGTTTGAAGATGCTGCGGCTCAAATGACCTACAATGAGTTTGTGGATTGGATAACTCAACGGCTCAAGACTAGCTTACCAAAAGCATAAAACAAAACGTCTATAATATTGCTCTGTGGAGTAAAAATCTTGGAATGCACCTTGTTTTTAGCCGCGAGAGATGCAACCTTTGACGGTGGTGCGGTGACGATACAAACAGTATTCAGTCACGCTCTTGCGGATAACGCCCCGATTGATGTAAAACTTGCTTTTGTCGCTGGTGTAGTTGCTTATCCTCATGAATTTGGAAAAGAGGTTCGCTTAACCTATAGGGTTACAGATGAGGATGGTAATATTGTAAGTGAGACTTTTTCAAAATTCAAAATTACTGCCAAAAAGCGGGATCGCATTTTCCATTCACATCAGATACACATCACAGTTGTGACACTCCCGAAATTCTGTATTTATGAGTTTTCATTGTCAATTGACAATGAGGTCAAAGCGACTTTTCCCTTAGAGCTTAAAGAAGCTAACAAACCCCCTATAGGATTAGGCTAATAAGAAAAAAGCCCGGTACTCAGACCGGGCAATAAATGGGTTAGTTGGGGTGTGCTTTTGGGGGCGCTGACGGCTCGTACCTCGTAACTTCTACTCCGCCCACTCCGGAATCGGACGGCAGCAAAGGACGAGCTGTTTAGCCGCGCGGACTTCATCCAGTCGGGAAACGGGAGTCTTATGCGGAGCGCTGGTCAGCAAATCCGGATTTTCATGGGCTTCACTGGCGATTTTCTTCATCGTGTCAATGAACACATCCAGCGTAGCCTTATCTTCCGTTTCAGTCGGCTCGATCATCAGCGCTTCCGGCACAATCAGCGGGAAGTAATTCGTCGGAGGGTGAATACCGTAGTCCATCAGACGCTTGGAAATATCCAGTGCGTGAACACCATCCACACCTTCAAAATGACCTTCCAGCACAAATTCATGTGCGCAGATGCGGTCATACGGCACTTTATAGGTATCGCGCAGTTTCACACGGATATAGTTGGCATTCAACACTGCATGGCGCGTAATGTCCTTGATACCCTGATCGCCATGAATGCGAATGTAGGTATACGCCCGGACATGCATCCCGAAATTGCCCTGGAAAGTCTTCAGCCGACCAATCGACTTTTCCGGCATCACCAGACCATAGAGCGGCGCTTCATTTTCATCATCCGGTTCTTCGATGATTTTGACCACTGGCCCCGGCAAATAGGGAACCAGTTTATCGCTCACGGCGACAGGCCCACTTCCCGGCCCACCACCACCATGTGGGGTCGAAAAAGTCTTGTGCAGGTTGTAATGCATGACATCGAAGCCCAGTTCGCCCGGTTTGACCGCGCCCATCATGGCATTCATATTCGCGCCGTCCATGTACATCAGACCGCCGCAATCATGAACCGCCTTTATCACATCAAGAATGTGGCTCTCGAACAAACCCAGCGTATTCGGGACGGTAATCATCATCCCGGCTACGGTGTCATCGCAGGCCGCACGCAGCGCCGTCAGATCGACATCGCCATGTTCATCGGCGGGCAGTTCAACCGCTGTGAAACCCGCCATCGTGACCGTCGCCGGATTCGTGCCATGTGCGCTGTTGGGGATCAGGATTTTCGTGCGTTTGGTGTCGCCGCGTTCCACATGATACTTGCGAATCATCAGAATACCAGCGAATTCGCCCTGAGCGCCTGCC
The DNA here is from genome assembly GCA_044226645.1 of Aggregatilineales bacterium. Lineage (GTDB taxonomy): Bacteria > Chloroflexota > Anaerolineae > Aggregatilineales > Phototrophicaceae > CFX2. Next base: position 5,532 of record JBGAGR010000300.1, on the reverse strand, counting down.
GCAGGTTGAAGACTAACCGCCTTAAAACCGCTGATCTCTGCCAGCCACTTCTGCAATTCGTGCATCAGTGCCAGCGCACCCTGCGAACCTTCACCGTCCGTCAATGGATGCAGCAGCGCGAATCCGGGCAAACGCGCCATATCTTCATTCAAGCGAGGGTTGTACTTCATCGTACAAGACCCCAGCGGATAAAACCCTTCGTCAATCGAGTGATTCAAGTGGCTTAACTTGGTGAAATGGCGCACAACCTGTAATTCACTCACTTCCGGGAAATCGAGTTCGCTGCGCATCAGTTCAGTTGGCAGCGGCGTTTCCGGCACGTCACAATCCGGCAGCAGCGCACCCTGTCGTCCCGGTGAGCCAATTTCATAAATGAGGGGTTCGCTCATGCCATCACATCCTTCAAACCGTTCACCAGTTCGTCAATTTCGTCTTTGTTGTTCATTTCTGTCACACATACCAGCATGTGGTCTTTCAGGTGAGGATAATCACTGCTCAAATCGTACCCACCGATGATTCCGCGCTCGATCAGATGTTGATTAATCTCGCTGACCGGACGCGGACACTTCACCACAAATTCATGGAAGAAAGGCTTGTCCATGTCTACACGGAAACCCTTGATCGTGTCGATCTGCTTCGCGGCATAATGCGCCTTGTGGTAGCACAATTCCGCTACCTTACGCATCCCGTGTTTGCCCATCAGCGAGAGGTAGACGCAGGCAGTCAGCGACATCAAACCCTGATTGGTACAAATGTTGCTGGTCGCTTTTTCACGCCGGATGTCCTGTTCACGTGGGCGCAGCGTCATCACAAAGGCACGTTTACCATTCCCATCAACAGTCTCACCCACAATACGTCCGGCGATCTTGCGAACGTACTTCTCTTTGGTGGCGAAAAATCCGACATACGGCCCACCAAAGCTGAGCGGAACACCCAACGGTTGACCTTCTCCAACCACAATATCCGCACCCAATTCACCGGGGCTTTTGAACAATCCCAAAGCAGTCGGGTTGACCACCATCACTAACAGCGCTCCAGCCTGATGAACCTTCTCGACCAGCCTGGAAAAATCATCAATCTGACCGAAGAAATTCGGATACTGAACCGCCAGCATCGCGGTATTGTCATCCAGCATTTCGATCAAATCATCAATATCCGCTTTACCTGTCGCGTCCCCGACAATTTTCAGGTCGCGTCCCTGATGGTATGTCCGCAAAACCGCGCGATACTGCGGATTGATACCGGGGCTGAGAATCACTTTGCTGCGCTTATAACGACCCACTTCCAGCGCAACCGTCAGGGCTTCAGCCAGACTGGTCGCCCCGTCATAATGACTGGCATTCGCCGCATCCATTCCGGTCAGCGTACACATCATGCTCTGATACTCGAAAATAGCCTGAAGTGTTCCCTGACTGACTTCCGGTTGGTAAGGCGTATACGCGGTCAGGAATTCACCGCGCAGCACCAGATGGCCTATCACCGACGGAATAAAATGATGATACGCTCCCGCTCCGCGAAAAATCGCGAAGTCACCTGCGTGTTCATTCGCGTCAGCCAGCGCAGTGAGTTCCGCGCTCACATCCATTTCACTCATGGCCCTGGGCAAATCCAGCTTTGGGAAGCGATAGGCCGAAGGAACCGCTTCAAACAAATCTTCAATCGTCGTCACACCAACAGCCGAGAGCATCTGCTGACGCTCAAGGTCAGTGTGGGGTACATATGTCATAGTTGCTTATTCCATCATCTGCAAAGCACAATCACTTATGCTTGCTCTACATTAACGTGCGTCACAATAAGCTGTGTAAGCTGCCGCATCCAGCAAATCGCTGGTTTCGCCCATATCGGCAATCCTGAACTTAATCAGCCATCCTTTACCGTAAGGATCAGAGTTAATCAATTCGGGGGCATCTTCCAAACCACCGTTCACCTCGGTAATAGTGCCACCAATCGGCATATAAACATCCGAAGCGGCCTTAACCGACTCGACAACACCCCACGAATCACCCTTTTTGAAGCTGGCTCCGGCATCCGGAAACTCAATATAAACAATATCATTTAACTGATCCTGAGCGTAATCGGTCACGCCCATCGTCGCACTATCCCCTTCAATCTTCAGCCACTCATCATTCTTGGTGTACTTCAGGTCTGCGGGTACTTTCCAACTGCCCATGAGATTCTCCTTATTTAGTGTTGCGAGCCAGCGAAATGATCCAATAAAAAAGCGCATCAGCACGGTTGCTGTGCGCTCTGTCAGCAATAAACCACTTTCAGAGTACCAAACCTGCGAATCCTTGAACCTGAGAGTTTCGCTTCCCGGCTAGCTCTACCGGGTTACTTGCCCCTTCGGCGTTCCACTGTGGGAATCTCTCTTCGCGGGTCATTATTCATAATAGCCTGCTCACCAATTGTACCGATATGGAAGTTACTTGGCAATGAGCGGGTTAACCGTCTGCTCCAACAGGGAGCCAGTCAAACAGTGCTTTACGGGCTTCATCAGCCAGTGACAGATTAAAACCCATATGCCCGGTTGCATCGGCAACAATGGTCGGGCGCATCAACAATACACCATCTGGCTTCAGTCCAACCGCCAGATACGCCTGTCCAGTACCAATCTGGCGAGTCGTCTGTAATCCTTCAACGGGTTGCAAACGAGCGAGCACACGCGACAATTCCTGAAAACGCGGACGGAGAGCAATTTCGAATGGGCCGTAGCTGGCGGAAAGTGCGATGTATCCCCCCTCACGTCGCATCGCCACCACCGGATGGGCATCACTCTGTTGTCCCGCAGCAAAAGTGATAACACCTGTAGCAGCGTCAATCGTAAATTGACTAAGCATTTCAAAATTTCGCATGACAGTTTGCTCCGAAGTTCACAAAACGAATCGCGGCGAGTATAGCACAGATTAAACCACGCAGTTAGTCAAGAAATAGACAATTTCAGTCCGCCAATATATGCTCTTCAATACAAAGATTCTTCTTGAAAGGAACTATACAATGATATTCAATGGTTTGGGAATACACTTAGGAAATTTGTCACAGTTATCTAATGCCATTACGCGCTCCATCAGTGCGGAAAACCCGACTGGCAAAAAAGGACAAGGTGGTAAAGCAACGGAAGGCACCGGCGCGGCATCCGCGCGTGAACTCGGTCAGGGCTGGAAAATATCACCCAGCATCAACATCGCCGGGAACCAGGTCGTTACCTTAGCCGATATAGATGGGTCAGGAGCGATTCAACACATCTGGCTGACGGTAGACCCAGCCCACTGGCGGCGGCTGATTTTCCGCTTTTACTGGGATCATGAAGAAACCCCATCAGTCGAGGTTCCGTTGGGAGATTTCTTCTGTAACGGTTGGTGTGTACGTTCGAATATCACATCGCTGCCCGTCGCGGTCAATCCGGCAGGGGGGTTTAATAGTTACTGGGAGATGCCCTTCCGCCAACACGCGCGCATCACCATCGAGAATAGGAGTCCAGAACCTATCAATGGCTTTTATTATCAGATCGACTATATCCTGACCGATGTTCCCGATGATCGCGCTTACTTTCACGCTCAATGGAGGCGTAATAACCCGCTGCCCTACATGCAGGTTCATACGCTGCTTGATGGCATAAAAGGACATGGGCAGTATGTGGGGACTTATCTTGCCTGGGGAGTCAATAATAACGGTTGGTGGGGCGAAGGTGAGATAAAGTTCTACATGGATGGTGATAAAGATTGGCCGACTATTTGTGGCACCGGCACTGAAGATTACTTCGGCGGGGCATGGAATTTTGAGCATCCAGCGGGACAGTATGGCATATTTACAAGTCCCTATTCCGGTCTGTCGCAGGTCATAAAGCCGAATGGTCTGTATCAAAGTCAGCAGCGTTTCGGCATGTATCGCTGGCATATCGCAGACCCAATTCGATTTCAGGAGGATTTGCGCGTGACGATTCAAGCCCTGGGTTGGCGCTCACAATTAGAAGGGAAATCACGTTACCTCCCGTTACAGGACGATATTGCCTCAACTGCTTTCTGGTATCAAACAGAGCCACATGCGCCCTTTCCTGCTCTACCTGATCTCAACGGTCTGGAAGTGATCTAGGAACAGAAACGATAGGGAATGATTACAAACGAAATTGAAACTGCATCAAAAGTTGCGGACTGTTACAGACAGATGTACACTCACTTTGTCGCAGAAACTGAGAGAAAACTGATACGCCCTTAATTTTTCTACCAGGAGGATCATATGCTTCGGAAACCCACAATAGTGCTTTTTAGTTTACTTTTACTTGTCTTGCTACCGGTTATTTCGTTCGTCAGTACGGCACAGGATGCCAATGTAGATATTTATGGTCGCCAACTACCAGAAGGCGCTGCACCTTATGAGCAGCAAATCTGGCAGGAATTTTGCCGCACGGATAGCAAGCAGACCGCGTTCATGGCGGCTACAACTGTCTACCAGCGCATTTGTCAACCGGGCACATCCGATCTCTTCGCCGATTCGCTCGTCAATCTGGATGAAAACTTCAATCTGATTCCTGCGGCGGCAGAAAGCTGGGAAGTTGGTTCCGATGGTGTGACCTGGACTTTCCATCTGCGGCCTGGTCAGGTATGGAGCGATGGCACTCCGTTAACCGCAAATGACTGGGTTGTCACCTACCAATGGATGGCCGATCCCAAAAATGGTTATGACTTCACTTGGATGTGGCAGGGTGTCATTAAGAATTGGAGCGAGGCTGTTTCCGGTGAAGTTACTCCAGATCAAATCGGTATGACTGCGGTGGATGAAAACACGTTGGCTGTTACCACGGCAGGTCCAGTGCCGTATCTGCCAAATACTTTGTTCTTCTGGCCCCCGCTACAAGCGGCTTCCCTCCAGAAATATGGCCCAGACTACCAGCTTGATCCTAAGACAAGTGTCTCCTCTGGCCCATTCATCCTGACCGAATTTGTGCCGGGTGACCATATCGTTCTGGATGCCAACCCAACCTACACTGGCTTCCGTAAACCCTATCTGCGCCAAATTCGTGGACTGTATGGCGACAAGCTCAATGGCAGCTTCCTCGCTTTCCAGAATCACGATATTGACCGGGTAAGCTATGAATTCCTGCAACCGGCCGACTTTGAAATAATCAAGTCTGATTCAAACCTGTTAAGCAATTACAAAGCCAACAACGGCGATTTCCGTACTGATTACCTGCTCTTCGACACCTTCACACCACCATTTGACAATGTGAATGTCCGTATGGCATTTGCCAAAGCAGTTGATCGCGAATCCATCGTCAGCAAAGTCATTAACGCCAATTTCAATCTGGCAATCCCGGCCTATTCGTTCCTGATGCCCGGGTTCCCCGCTTCGGATACAGCCGGAGATTTCAAGAGCATTCAGGGTTATGATTGCCCCGCCGCGCAAAAGCTGCTGGCAGACGCAGGTTATCCGGGTGGTCAGGGCTTCCCAGAAATGGAAATGAAGCTTCGTGCAGAATCGGACTTCAATGCGCAGCGCTTCATCGCCGCGGCAGCGTCAATTAGTGACTGCCTGGGT
>JBGAGR010000299.1:0-9179 GCA_044226645.1 Aggregatilineales bacterium | reverse complement strand
GCGCTGGCGAAAATACGTCAGGGACATTCATCCTTAAGGACGATTCTTGCTCATATGCTCCATAGAGTGCTGTTTGGTGGAACACTGCTGGTCGTGTGGTGGCATCATCACCCGGTTTTCCGAGCGGGAAAATATTCATTGCGCAAATTCTGGAAGGCCAATTGGCTGCGCTTTAATCAAACGCTGGCAATGACTTGATGGATTATCGCGGCGGACACGAAAATTGTTATACACTGAAGTTCAATACGATTGTCATAGGGGGCATCGCATGAAATTCGTCGAAAATATCACGATTATTGAAACCGTCCTGCGAGACAGGCGTAAATTCTTCACGGAGATACGCCAGTTGATTGATGTCCGTGAGAAGATTCAAGCGCTGCTGATCTCGTCTTTCATTTTTCTGGCAGTGTATGGCGTTGTGATGGGGGCGGCGCACAGCGTGCCACAGGCCGGGATCAACATCATCAAACTGCCGCTGCTATTTCTGGCGACGCTGGCGATTTGTACGCCATCATTGCACTTTTTCAATATTCTGTTTGGCTCGAAGCAAACGTTGTCACAGACTATCGCGCTGATTTTAACGGCAATTGCGACGACATCGGTTATTCTGTTCAGCCTCGCGCCCGTGACCTTCTTTTTCCTGACGACGACCACATCGTATCCGTTTTTCAAGCTGCTGAACGTGGTGTTTTTCGTCGTGGCTGGCTTGATGGGGGTAACGGTGCTGCAACAGGGAATGCAGATTGTGACCGAGCGCGAGGACGGCGCAGAAGGTATTAAGACCCGCCGCTGGATATTCATCATCTGGTTCGTGCTGTACGGATTTGTGGGCAGTCAGATGGCGTGGACACTGCGCCCCTTCCTGCGTCCACCGACTCAACCCTTCGTTATTTTCTCCGAACGGGAGAGCAATTTCTATGCGAATGTGGCTAAGAGTGTTCAGGAAATCCTGAATCCGTGATGATGCAGGATTTACAACTGAGAAGAAATCGGCTGCATTACGCGGCTGCGCTGGCGGTGGTCATCATGCTGGGACTGCCGCAGCGGATTATCCCGCAGTATATGCCGGATTTTATGGTGCAGTATGGCGGGGATGCATTGTGGGCGCTGGCGATTTTTCTGATCTTCGGGATGCTGTTTCCGAAAGCCAGCACAGGCAAAGTGGCACTGGCAGCGATTATCCTCTCGTGGGGAATCGAATTCAGCGAGTTATATCAGGCTGATTGGATTAATGCGATTCGGGCGACGCGGTTGGGCGGATTGATTCTCGGCTATACATTTTTGTGGGTCGATCTGGTGAGTTACACGGTGGGAATCAGCATCGGGGTGATTTTGGAAAAAGTTGTGCTGTGGAAGCGCAGTAACCCGTCTCCGCAGATGGAGTGCATACAGACTGACCGAGCAGCCTAATGTTATTCTAACATAGGCGGATTAGGATGAATATAGTTTGTAAGCTGAATTGTCGGAGGTGTATATCATGAACAACCGAATTTACTACAGTCGTGATGCTGAGATTCAGGCTAATCGTGAACGCGCGGGAGCTATTCTTCTGTTTATGGTGTTAGGGCTGGGCATTGGGGCAGTGTTGGCGCTGCTGTTTGCCCCCAAGAGTGGTGACAAGACTCGTGCAGAACTCGCCAGCACACTGGAAGATAGTCTGGACACTGGACGCGATGCGACCACTAAAGCGGTGAGCCGTCTGGAAAAGGATTTCAGCGATTTGCGCAAGCGGGTTGAAGAACGGCTTGCAGACAAATAAGCGATGTGTAAGCTGCGCGCTCCAAACAGGGGCGCGTTTTATTTATCATGGTTGGCTAACCGAAGTTTGATGAGCAGATTGTTCAGGTCATCCTTCACTGTCGGCGCATCCGGCAAAGTGCTGGACTCATGGGCTGCTTCCAATTCAGCGGTGAGACGATGGTATTCGGCTTCGTGGAAAGCATAATCAGTGTTTTCCAATGTGCCTTTTTCCGCGCCTTCGACTTTCCGGGCGATGAGATCAGGGATATAGGGCAGTTTGAAGTCGCTGTTGAGGTTGACCAGATTCGCTTCGATTTCGCCCGTTCGCATGAGATGAATCCCGGTCAGCAGGACGCGGTAGACATACAGCAGCGGTTTGACCCGGCGCGGTGATTCTTTCTCGAACAAGCCCCATTGTGTGCGGACAAAGCCGAGATAGTGATGGGCGTGATTGCGGGTGATGCAGCCTTTGGCGAGATTCTTTAGCTCGTCATGTTCGGGCGTGGTATGGACGATGAGCGGCGAAAGTAATTGTTCCAGGACATAGCCATTGCGCTTGAGCAGGAGTTCAAAGAATTTGCGTGCATCATGTGTCACGAGATCGATTTCCAAACCCTCATAGATTTTGGAGGATTCGACTGTTTCGAGCGGTTCATATAATCCGACAATATCCCTTAGCGGCAAGATATGCACGCCGCGCAGATCATAGTCCGAATCGGGAGAGGGGAAACCATATAAGTGTGCGCCGCTCACTGTCGCAAAGAGCAGCGGATAGGGCTGTTCGGCGATGATGGTTTGGAGCGCGGCGAGATTGGGTATTGTTTCAGGCACGGTGTTGATCTCCATCAATAGGATTATGTTAAGCGTTGAATGGCATTCACGATTTCGGGTGGTACTTTGTGGCGGGCGAGGGAATTCAGCCAGACTGTATTTCCCCTTGTTTGATACAGCACGATTCCGCTTAACTGGCGGTACTGTCGGAGAAAATCGCTGGCATTTTCAAAGCCGCGCCGGGTGAAGAATTCCTCGTCTTTGCGTTCGGCTTTCTGGCGGAGCATAAGAGTCGATTGAGTCAAATCGGCCTCGGAAAGTTCGCGCTCGGCAACCAACCAGAGCAGGTTGCGGATGCTGGGCGGCATCTGGTTGACCTTATCGCACAGTACCGCCATCAATTTGACCAAACGTGCTTCGGTGTTTTCGTCGTCTAATTCGACAGCGCGGATACGGCGGACTTCAACATTAAAGGGCGTATGGGTTTTGAACGTGACGGTGAAATCTGGGCCACGCTGTTTCAGTGAGGCGTATTTTTCATATTCGAGGGTGAAGCGTTCTTCGCGCAGGAGCAGCGCGGCGGTTTCCAGTTCAGCGCGGACATCTTTCAGACCACTTTCATCACGCACGTTTCGCAGTTTGGCACGAATTTTGCCGCGATAACTGGTGGCAAAGGCTCTAAAGCGGCGCGAATCCCGTACCCAACCCTCGAATTCAGGAAAGAAATCAGTGTTGCTGCCATCGAAAATAGCATTGAGCAGTTCATCAAGTGTGGTCATAGGATATGAATGGGCTATGGCTTATAGCGCCACATCTCTTCCAATTTCTTGATTTCGCGTTCCCATCGTTCGTATACCGCTGATGGATTAAGTGTCTGAGCATGACCGTACCATGATGAATCCTGATCCCCCATCATGATATTAAGGACAACTTGCTCACGTTTGCCGCCTGTACCAAATATTCCCTCGGAATCTAGAGTTTTCATTACGTTGCGACAGAGTAAAAGCATGTGGTTGTTGATGCTTTCATCCTCAAACTTATTGTAAATAGCCGATTTGATTAACCATTCATTTACCTCCTCAAAGCAGCCGACGGGTAAATAATGATAGGCCCAATCTGCGGGACTCCAGCGCAGCGAATCAGCTATTTGCTCGATGCTCCGCTGACTATTGAGCTGCGTGTAGGTTTGCTTAATTTCTGTGGCTGCTCGGAACAGCCCTTCTTCACTATTGGAAGTCGGAATAATGTACTCCCAGAGCGGTGCATGAAACAGACTGAAAGCGTAGAATGTCTCGTCGGGATGCGCTTTTTGTATGTCAACAAATGCCCGACGCGCCTCAGTGAGCAGGATACTCTGAAATTCCGTGAAGTTCAATTTATCCGCCATGTAAGCTCCTCTCGAAGTTAACCAACTACGGATCGTCGCGCTTTTACCAGAAAGGCATTAGCACGTTCGTAGTCGGGACGATCCGGCAGCTTCGAATCGTGGAATGCACTGTCGAACTCTTTGTGTAGGCTCAAGCGCCATTCGTTGACTTCTTCCCAGGGGACTTCAGCGCGACGAATCGCCAGCAGGCGTTCACGATAATCGCCGACATGCACTGGAACATAACCTTCACGCAGGGTGGTCGTGCCGGAAAGCAGCAGGCGAATCAGATGCATGGGGTGTTTCCATTTGATCGCGCCGTGATTCTCGATGTCTTTTTGCAGCTTTTTGAACTGCGAAAGGACATAGCCGTTATAAGTCTGGTAGACCATTTTCGAAAGGAAGATCGAGCGCATATCGAGCAGTTCCTGTGCAATGGGTGAGGCATATTCGAGCAGCGGCGTATATAAGCATTCCAGAATGTTGGGGTTGGCTTTTAGCGCCAGCGTGATGAATTTTTGCAGTTCCCAGAAGCATTCCTGCGTTTCGTCATTTTCGAGCTGATCGGGTACGCCATACAACGACCAGTGAATCGCCGCAGGAGGTAGATAGATGCCGCGCCAATCGGTGTCCGAATCCTTGCCATCCAGTCCATAGGCGCGCGAGCCCGGCTCAAGCGGATTCTGATAGTGCTTGCGGACAGTGAAGTCGCGGCGGTGCAGAGCGATTTCCGTACCATCCATGAAGCGCACACGGTAAGCATGTGTGCTGTCCACAGGCGCTTTGGTGATGACACCGACGACACCGCTGGCGAACAGCACATCGTCATTCGTACCTTTGATGCCGATATGGGTCACGACCTGCGTACCTACCGCAACGATGTGATTGGGATTATTTTCCATTGTGCCATTCAATTTCTATAGGGTCACAAAGGGTCATTATACCCTCGAATTTTGTTCCGTGATAGCGCGAATCTGCTCCTGTGCGGTGGACAAACGAGGGGTAAGGGTCAGGCAGCGGGTTGAGCAGGCGGTTAGACTCGAAGCAAAAATTTTGTGATAGGGAGACAAATCATGCGATACCGCTCACAATACTTTCCGCTGCTGCTCATCGGGCTTTATGTGCTTCTATCGGCAACATTTGCTCTGGCTCAGGATGCGCCTGCACCACAATTTTTATATCGGGATGAAAATCATCTGGTGTTGTTGAATGGGTATACCGGAGAGGCTACAGAACTGCCTCTGGTTGTCACAGATCAGGATCGCTTTGCGTGGTCGCCGGATGGGCAATACTTACTGGCACGTCTCCAGGATAGTGAACATGATGGGTATTTCTGTCTCAATCTTTATGATGTCGATGGGCAGAAATGGTTATACAACCAGCCGATTTCCTGCTCAGTCGGAGAAGCTATTTTCTCTGGTGACGGAACAAGGATTTATTATGTGACGACTGACGAAACCAGTGCAACCCTATGGCGATACAACATGGACAATAAGACAACTCGAGAGCTTTATTACGCGGATGGAGGGGATACTATACATGAGGTTGGTATCTCTGATATTCGGTGGTCGCCTACAAAAACGTATCTGACATTCGTTAGCTATCGTTGGATTATGGGCGGTACGTTGAACACTTTTGTCGTGGTAAATGCGGAAACTGAACATCATACTACGCTGAGTGCGCCAGAGACCTATTATGCGTCTTATTATCCAACCTGGTCAGCAGATGATCGCTGGTTTCTCATAACCTTGATGGAAGAGTATGTGACCAGTGGGACATTGCCCGTTACCAATAATGAGGGCGATGTTTATCTGGTTAACTCTGATACAGGCGCATCTTCTCGCCTTACCTATACCCCCGCCGAACGTGAGATCAATATCCACTGGACTGAGGATGGAAAAATCGCGTTTACTGAAATAGTCGAGCAAAAAATGATCTTCACACTTGAGCAAGCATTGAATGTTGAAGCTGTACCTCTTGACCAGATTGTTATTCCACCACCTGTAGATTACAACGATTTTATTAATCCATTACAGGGTGTCATGGTTTCCCCGGATGCGCGTCTGGGTGGCTGGGTTAATGAAATGCAGCAGGGGAATGATGTGACATATGAATTAGATTTCGGTAGTCTGCTTTCAGAGGTTCGGACTGCAAATTTTTCTGTATCCATTCCCTATCCATATGACAGTATTCTCATCGGCTGGCGGCCCTCGGATTATCCGTATCCACAAGGGTAGGTAGTCCGTCCACTTTAGAGGAATACGCAGGAGTCCATAAGGCTTTTTTTCCTATGGACTCCCCTCTGACTAGCGTTCTATTCTACGAGGGCGCTTCATAATTCCAGGTATAGTCGTTGTGCAGTTGGGCGACCTGACCATCCGGCAGGACGACATAGAAATAGGTGGCGATGCTGCTGCTTTCTACCGTGAAGGTATAAGGCTGCTCCGCGCCGAGTGCCCAGCCGAGGGCATCGTGTACAGGGCTGTAATTGCCCCACACTTTACCGAAACCGCTCACCGGTTTGGCGTAGCCTGCGGGAGGTGTATCGGTTACGGGATTATCCGGCAGGGTGGCATATGTGCTTTCGACATAGGGCTGGTAGGTTCCATTTTTGTTCATGGCGTAAATGGTGCTGGTTCCAGAGAACCACAACATGAAGCCGCGTTCGAAGGGTTCATACGCTCCCTGCCAGGTCACGCGCTCTACAGGTGAACGACAGCCATGTGGGTCAGCATCACCTGCTGCGAAATGGAAGGTTGGGACACAGTTATCGAGCGAAGCCGAGATGAGCACCGGGACATCAATAATCGAATAGGCCAGACGGCGATAGGGCGTATTAGGTGTTGCGTCGATGGTGTCATATGCCCAAAGGACGACCCGTGCGCCATCTGCGCCACCATTGAGCAAAATATCGGCAGAACCAACAGCGGGTAAATCAGGATACAATCGCAGCGGTGAGGCGGTGATGCCGGGTTGTAATGAGCCCCGCTCATAGACCTCCAGCAAGACCTGGACACTGCCGCTGACGCTCCAACTGGCTGTAACCGTGTCGCCACGTGGCTCGACTCCAAAAATCGCTTCGGTAGCGTGCTGGTTCGAAAAGGCGAAGGCATTGATTTGTACCGATACAGTTGAATCTACGTAATGGTCGCATCCATCGCCGGGAAAAGCGACTCCCGGTACTAATAAGGGAGAGACACCACATGCGCCGAAAAACGGGGTAGGTAGTGGCGTTTTAGCAATGACGACAGGTGGATGGGTGTTGACAACGGCGGTGGCGGTGGCAGATGTGCCTGTGACAGGAACGACTACTTCGGCGCTGTCCAGCGTTTTGCCGCTGGTCATATCGATGACACGGAGCCGCAACCGCACCGGGTCTTCGGACTGCTGTGGCAAAACTGGCGCGACTACGCCGCTGCTGGTCGATGGCAACCACAGGAAAGGACGCGACAATTCCACCGGAATCGTGCTGCCATCTTCCAGCAGTTGGTCGAAGGTAATGTTGGTATTGGGCGGACGATTTTCGACCTGCCACGATACATTGATCCGCGCTTTGTGTGTCACCAGATCACCAGCGTTCACATTCTGTACATCACTGCTGAAGGCGACTACCTGCGGATGCCAATCCTTCATCGCTTCATTGTCATACGGGATGGTCAGGGTGCGTTCTTCAACGATTTGTTTTTGCTTGTTGAGAATTGAGAGCCTGTAAGTCGGTGGAGCGAATCCCAACGGCGGTTGAACAGTGATTTCGCGCGATTCATTTGCAGCGATAGTTTCGTTGGGAAATTCATCGCCCCATTCGTTTAACTGGTAAATTTGCAGTGATAGGCTGTCTTCCGGGGGTAGATTGGCGACGTACCACGAGAGATGTGTTGTTACCTGCTGGTGTTCCAGATCATAGAGTGTCACGGCAGGTATATCGCTGCTGAAGGTGATGATTGCTGGAGGGAGTAAGGTATCCGGCTGTTTTTGAGCATGGACGAAATAAACGATACCAAAAACTAAAACGAGAAAACTTAAGACAATTTTGTGAATAGTCGAAAGCGAAAAAGCGAGTCTACGCATCGAAATACCTCCTGATAATCTCTGCTATCAGTACCTATGTTCGATTGTAGACGTTCGGTGCGTTGGGTAAACAACGGGAAAGCGACGGCAATGCGACGGTTAGACTACGACTTTGTTTCAGAGAAATCGAAATGTTCCCGGAAACAGGCTATGATTTCAGTGTTCATTGAGACAGGTTTTAACCGCTATGGAATTTCTGCGTAAACTGCTTGGTGTAGATCAACCACATCCCTTATCCCGGTCTGTATCGGGTGGATCGCCCAACTTTGGCTTGGAAACAGACCCAACTCTGCTGCCCCCTCCGGTCAAACGCAAGGTGCTGATGATTACCCACAATCCGATTTTGCGCTCACAGGGTGGCAAAACCATCAAAGACTATTTCGGCTGGAATGAGCCGGATGTGCTGGCACAGGGCTACATTGATGATGTGCGCTGGTGCAGTTACGGCTATGCCAATTATGAAATCGTCGAGCGCATTGTTGTGGACGGCTATCCGCTCAAACGCGACGGTTTCCGTTATACCGAGCAGGGTTATCTGGATGCCTGGCGGACACGGAAATTTCATGACCCGGATGGAGTAGATTATCTGGAACTGGTGCGTGAATTCCAGATGATCGAGAAGGTCAACAGCGGGGCGATTGATGAGGTGTGGTTATTTGGACATCCCTACGGCGGGTACTGGGAGTCGATTATGTGCGGCCCCGGCGCGTTCTGGTGCAATGCGCCAGCGTTGGCGGGGACAGAACATGCCGCGCGGCGTTTCGTAATTATGGGTTTTAACTTCGAGCGCGGGGTGGGTGAAATGCTGGAAGATCTGGGACACCGCGCCGAGTCGATTTTGTTCAAGGTGTTCGAGCAGACGCAGGGTGACGCGAATCTGTTCGAGCGATTTTTGCGTTATGACCAGAAATATCCGGGGAAAGCGGAAGTCGGGAATGTGCATTTTGCCCCCAACAGTCAGCGCGATTATGACTGGGGTAATCCGCGTCCGGTTCCAAGCCGCTGCGATACGTGGTACAACTTCCCGAATCTTTCCGGCGATTCGCGCATCGTGAACTGCTCAGAATGGGGCAATGGTGACATCCGCGAACATCACCGCTGGTGGTTCCGACACTTCCCGCATATCGTCAGGCAGTCGAACGGTATCGGCTGGAACTGGTGGGAATACGTGATTGATCCGAATCGCGTCCGATAACACCGCGCTCGTTTCGTAAGCCGCGTTTTTCAAAAAAAG
>JBGAGR010000298.1:0-9363 GCA_044226645.1 Aggregatilineales bacterium | reverse complement strand
ATTTGACATCGTGCGGCTGCTGAAAGCACGGAATGTCGGCATCATCTACATCAGTCACCGCTTGCAGGAAGTATTCGACCTGACAGACCGGGTGACTGTGCTGCGTGATGGTCAGTATGTGGATACGCGGCTGGTATCCGAAACGACAGAAGATGATCTGGTGCGGATGATGGTCGGGCGCACGATTAGCGAATTGTTCCCCAAGCTGCCGACTGAAGTCAAAGGCAATGTGGTCGAAGTCCGCAACCTGACGCGCAAACCGTTGACCAAAAATGTCAGCATGAATGTCCGGGCTGGTGAGATTGTCGGGATGGCGGGGCTGGTCGGGTCGGGACGCAGTGAACTGGCGCAGGTCATTTTCGGCATCACACCTGCCGAATCCGGTGAGATTTTGATCGAGGGCAAGCCTGTACAGATTAAAAATCCCGGTCAGGCTATGAAAATGGGCATCGCCTATGTGCCGGAAGATCGCGGTACACAGGGTTTGGTGCGGCAGATGAAAATCCGCGAAAACGTCTCGATGGCGGTGCTGCGTTCACTGGTCAAAGGCGCGTTTGTTGACCGCCAGTCGGAGCGAAGTCTAGCTGAAAGCACTATTAAACAGTTGAATATTCGCGCCTACAGCCGCGAACAGATCGTGAATAAGCTCTCTGGCGGTAATCAGCAAAAAGTCGTCGTCGGCAAGTGGCTGGCGAGTAAACCCAAACTGCTGATTATGGATGAACCCACGCGCGGTGTCGATGTCGGCGCGAAGGCTGAAATTCACCGCTTAATCAGCGAACTGGCGCAGCAAGGACTGGCGATATTGATGATTTCAAGCGAACTGCCGGAAGTGATGGGCATGAGTGACCGCATTCTGGTCATGCGTGAAGGACAGTTAGTGGCGGAATACCAGCGCGATGAGGCCAGTCAGGAAGCGATTGTCGCCGCCATGATGAGCGATAGTGACCGGAATAAAGCCAAAGCGGTAGAAAGCAGCCCCGTATGACCGCAATTGAAGAAACACCCATTGTTCCAGCCGCAAAACCGCAGGTAAATCCTGTCATGCAAACACTGCGCCGTGTACTTGGTTCACAGGAAGGCATTCTTGTACTCGTGCTGCTGGTTCTGATGGCAGTCGTCGGTACGAGCAATCCGCGTTTTCTGTCATCGAATAACCTGAGCGACGTTTTTGCCGCTAATGCCTATATCGCCGTCGCTGCTATTGGCATGTCGATGGTGATTATCTCCGGCAATATTGATATTTCGGTTGGAGCATTAGTCGGTGTGCTGATTACGCTCTCCGGCAATCTAGCGGTGGGATTGGCGGCGGCAGGCTGGCCTGTCTGGCTGGTGATCGTGATTTCATGGGGCGCTCCGCTGCTGGTCGGGATGCTGGTGGGCGCGATAAACGGCTTTTTCGTCGCTTACCTGCGTATACCCGCGATTGTGGTCACGCTGGGTATGTTCAGCATCCTCAAAGGTGGACTGATTCTGGTGGCAGGCGGGAATACGATATACAACCTGCCGCCCGGATACACGCTGGCTCAGCAGGACTTTTTAGGTATTCCGGTCACGATTTATTTCATGGTCATTTTAACCATCATCGCCTTTCTCTGGCTGCGTTACAGCGCCACCGGACGCGCGATTTATGCCGTCGGTGGAAATGCCGAGGCCGCGAGACTCTCCGGTATCAACCCGCGCCGTATTGTGATGACGGCTTTTATCCTGAACGGCCTGATGGTGGGGATATGCAGTCTGCTGCTGGCGACGCAGTTCAACCAGATTCAGGCTACTGCGCCGCCCGGTCTGGAATTGTTCGTCATCACCGCTTCAGTGGTCGGTGGGGTGAGCGGTACAGGGCGCACTCATCCTCATCACCGTATTGGCGGACATCCTGCGCCGTCGCCGTCAGTCACGGCAGTAAGGAAACAATACTATGGCTGCTGTTGAAAAACCCGCCGACGCAAAATCGTCATTTTCATGGCGCGCGCTGTTCGGTAGTCAGGAATCGATCCTACTGATGATTACGGTTGTTGGAATTCTCATTCTGGCGACCCAAAGTGATAAGTTCCTGACGGTGGATAATCTGTTGAATCAGGGGCGATTGGCGACAGAGGTCGCTTTGGTCGCGCTGCCGATGACGTTTATCATCATCACAGGCGGGATTGATCTTTCGGTTGGGTCGATTCTGGGCGTATGCGCGATTGTATTGGGGTTTAGTTGGAAAAATCTCGGTCTGCCGCTGGAAGTCGCGATTGTGATCGCACTGCTGACAGGACTGCTGTGCGGTTTCATCAACGGGCTGTTCATCGTCCGTCTGGGACTGCCACCGCTCATTATGACGCTGGCGACCTTCGCATTTTATCGCGGATTAGCAGAAGGGATCAGTCAGGCGCGTTCGGTGCGTGGGTATCCCGATTGGTTTTTCGCGCTGGGGCAAAAGAATTTATTCGATCATCCCAGCGGCATCCCCAACCAGTTAATTATCGTGGTGATTGCCACCATCATCGCCGGGATTATCCTCTCACGCACCCCCTTTGGACGCTCGATTTATGCCATCGGCAATAACGAACTCGGTGCGCGTTTTTCCGGTATTCCGGTTGATCTCTATAAACTGCTTATTTACACCTTCTCCGGTTTCATGTCCGGGCTGGCGGCCTATATCTATGTGTCGCGCGTCAGCACCACCCGTTCCGATATGGGCACCGGTCTGGAACTGGATGTTATCGCGGCGGTGGTCATCGGCGGCACGAGCATTTTCGGCGGCAGCGGCTCGATAGTCGGAACCGCTATCGGCTTGATCTTAATCCAACTGCTGAAAAACGGTCTGGCGCTGTCCGGCGTGAAAGGCGATGCTACTACGATTGTTGTGGGACTGGTACTGATTCTTGCGATTTTGCTGAATAACTTCATTCAGTCCCCCCCGGAATGGTTCAAACGGCGATTCAGCCGATAAACAAACGCTTTTAAAGGAGGTGATGTGCAGGCGGAGGAGATGAGAAAATCTATAGTGATGGTCAACAAACGATAGTTCATGGTTTAAGGAGAATTTGAGAAGATGTCCAAGAAAATCTTTGTATTAGTCGTTGTCATGATGATGCTGGGCGTGGTGGCTGTGGCTCACGCGCAGGACGAAAAGCGCTGGGATGGCGCGGATGATCTGCCCGTGAGTCCGCTGGAGTGCGGTATGGGCGATGCTGCCGCACCTGCTGACCCTGCTGCGACTGAAGAACCCATGATGGAAATGCCCGCCTATGATGGCGGTCAGCCGACCAATCCACCTGACCTGGCTGGCAAGGAAATCACCGTTGTGGATATTCCGAAGCTGATTGGTATCGGCTACTTCAATGCTACCGCCAAGGGTGAGCAGGAAGCCGCTGCTGAACTCGGCAACGTCAAGGTTATCAATGATGGCCCGACTGAAGCCAATATCGATGACCAGATTACCTTCATCGACAACTATATCACCCAGGGTGTCAACGGTGTGCTGTTTGCCGCCAATGACCCGGTAGCGATTGCCCCGGTGCTGAAGAAGGCGCTGGATGCGGGTATCCATGTCATCGGTTACGATGCCAACTCACAGCCCGATGCGCGTGAATGGTTCGTCAATCAGGCGCAGTTCAATGGTATCGCCAAGGCCTTGATTGATGATCTGGTTGCCGAGAAGGGCGACAGTGCCGCTTTCGGTATCGTCACCAGCACCTTCACTACACCCAATCAATCGCGCTGGATTTCCGAGATGTGGGCATATGCCGGCAAATGCTATCCGAACCTGAAGTGGCTGGAAACCGTTGAAGCACAGGAAGACTCGAAACTGTCCTTCGATCAGGCGACCACTCTGCTGAACAAGTATGGCGACCAGATTCAGGGTCTGTTCGGCATGACCAGCGTGGCAACCCCCAACTCAGCCGATGCCGTCACCCAGGCCGGACTGTGCGGCAAGGTTGCGGTTGTCGGTCTGGCGACCCCGAACCCGATGAAGCCCTTTGTGGCGGCTGACTGCGTGAAGTCCGTCGTTCTGTGGAACCCGATTGATCTGGGTTACGCCGCTGTGTATGTCATGCGCGCGGTTGTAGACGGAACCTTCAAACCGGGCGATACGTCGGTTGAAGCAGGCCGTCTGGGCACACTCCAGGTCATCAATGGCAGCGAAATTCTGCTTGGCCCGGCGTTCACCTTCACGAAAGACAACATCGACCAGTTCGATTTCTAAGAGTTAAAAATTGTAGGGACACGTTATATCGTGTCCCTACCCCCATGAAAGCTTATGACACAAAACCTTCTCCCCACTTTACTCGACATGACTCGCACACTCGGACAGCCGCACATGGAATATGTCATCATTGGCGAGGGCAATACCTCCTGCCGCATTGACGCTGATTCGTTCTGGGTTAAAGCCAGCGGACAGCAGATGTCCAGTATCAGCGAAACGGGATTCGTGGCGGTGCGCTTTGAGCCGATTCTGGCGATGCTGGAAAAATCGCCCGGTGATCTGGCGGCGCAGAAACGGGCGATGGAAGCGGCGAAAGTCGATGCCAGTGCGCCGGGGACTCCCTCGGTAGAAGTGACCTTTCATGCCATGCTGCTGGCGGAATGTGGCGTAGGATACATCGGGCATACGCATCCGATAGCGGTGAATCGGCTGATGTGCAGCACTCGTGCAGAGGATTTCGCCTCGCATCGGCTGTTCCCGGACGAAGCGGTGCTGTGCGGCCCGGAATCCGCTTTCGTGCCGTATGTCGATCCGGGTTTGCCATTGGCGCTAGAGATTCGGGATAGTGCCCGTCGCTATATGGACAAATGGGGCGAAGCGCCGAAAGTAATCCTGCTGGCGAATCACGGCCTGATCGCGCTGGGGCAAACTCCGGCGGAAATTCTGAATATCACGGCGATGTGCGTCAAGGCGGCGCATATTTTCGCGGGAGCCTGCGCGGTAGGTGAACCAGTATTCATGTCAGCGGAAGATGTGCTGCACATCTACAAGCGCCCGGATGAAATTTACCGCCGCAAGCAGTTCGTGGAAAAGAATTAATGCTTATTGGAGAGATTTAAGATGATTTCCCCCGAAGGTTCGACGCTGTGGTTTATCCCCGATGGCTATCTGGCGACACCGCTGGAAAATGACCCGGTCTACAAAAATCACGAATCGATTTGCGTCATGAATGTGACCGATCAGGATGCCCATCTGCTGCTGGATTTTTATTTCGCGGATCGTGCCCCGATTGAAAATGCAGAGGTGATGATTCCCGCCAAGCGCTGCATTCATGTTCGTATGGATGACCCGAAAAATACAGGTGGCGTTCCCTTGCCGCTGGATGTGCCCTATGGGACGCGCATTCGTTCAAATGTCCCTGTCGTGGTGCAGTATTCGCGCCTCTACAGTACAACGCGCAACATCAGCCTGATGACGACGATGGCGCATCCGGGCTGACAAACGAGCAATCCCACTCATCTTATGTTTTCATGAGGGCATCGAACTCCTCGCGCGTCATACCAAATAAGACATCATCGTGGTATTGTCCATTGAAGAAACAGTTGCGCCGGATTCTACCTTCTTCTATAAACCCTAGTTTCTGGTGCATCCGGATAGAGGCTGCATTGGTATGAAAACACACCGAATTGCATTTTTGGTAGCGTTGTTCCCAGAAACCATATTTGAGCAGGGTACGCACAGCATCTACAGCATAGCCCTGTCCTTTATAACCACGATAAACGGCGACTCCAAAACCGAACGTCCCATTTTTCGGATCGCGGCTGTGTAATGTAACCCACCCGACGGTGACACCCTCCAGATTGTCCATAGCAAGCCGAATCATGTCCTCATCCTTGTAAGCGGCTGCCTTCTCCAACCATGCTTTCTGAAGTTCCACCGACGTAGGCAGTTCAATGCCATCCTGATGGAGCTGCCGGGTTGGACTATCCAAAGAGGCCATGAAACGTAACTCGGCATCGTCCAGCCGCCAGGGGCGCAGTCGGGTTTTTTCGCCTTGCCAGAAGTAGTGTGAATAATCGGGTATCAATGCAGTCATGTTTGATCTCCATACCGTCTGTGCCAAAAGGTACTTTGGCTCATTGTAGCATCAGCATTAGGGAAATGCGCCCTTTTTCGCTTGGTTGATTTATTATAACTTGACAAGGACTTTTGTTCTGTTATACACTGAGGGGGTGGCTGTGATGAAGGATAGGATACATGTTCCCTCATTTTGAAGAAAGATCATCTGATTCGCCGTTCGTTGAACGGATCTGGAGAACGCGGAGTGAGCGTGCTGCTTCATTTACCTCAATTTCGACGGTCTTCTGGTCAATGGTCATCTCAAAATGGAGCGGGCATATCACAATCAGTCTTCACGGTCCAGAAACGGGCGCAACGTGCAAGGAATTTCCAACCGAAGGGGAATGGATTGGTATCGCCTTTAAACTGGGAACCTTTGTGCCCGATATTCTACCCGGCTCACTCGTTGACGGACATATCGTTCTGCCTGGTATGTCAGGGCGTTCTTTCTCGTTATGCCATTCCACATGGCAATTTCCAGATTATGAAAATGCCGATACCTTTGTCGATCAGTTGGTACGCACAGGCATCCTCGTGCATGAGCCAATCATGAACGCCGTCCATCAAGGAGGATCACAATCGCTGTCGTTACGTATGGTTCAGTATCGTGTCCTGCGTTCTACAGGGTTATCTCAGAGAACCATCCGGCAAATCGAACGCGCTCGTTACGCAGCAGCCCTGCTTAAACAAGGGGTATCGATTTTCGATACGGTCTACGAGTCCGGTTACAGCGACCAGCCCCATCTCACCCGATCCCTAAAACATTTTATTGGTCATACTCCCGCTGAAATTCTGACGACCCCAGTCATTGCTTTGTAGGACTCCACCTGAATTGCGTTATTATTCAAGACTTTCCCTTTCTGGTTATGCTACGATACATGCGCAATAACTGATCCTACAAGGAAGTGATTATGAGCCAGAATGCAGTGAAACGTCTTTATCTGATACAGGTTGGGGACATGCCGGAATACCAGATTCCGATTGTGTGCTATCTGGTGCAAACGGGTGACGGCAGGAATATCCTGATTGACAGCGGTCTACCGGAGATTATGCCGGAAGAAGAAAAGGATTTCGTGAATGGGCTGGACGTTATCCAGCAGTTGGCGAGCATCGGCTTAAAACCAGATGATATTGATACCATCATTTCGACACATTACGATATTGACCATGCCGGAAGACACGCGGCATTCACGAAGGCGCAGTATATTGTTCAGCGTGCGCATCATGTGGATGCGGTGGCAGGCAACCCACGTTTTGCTGCCCTTCGAACTCAATGGGATCAACCAATGGAGCGCATCCGGTTGGTGGACGGCGACACAGAACTGCTGCCGGGATTGGCGTTGATCGAGACGAGCGGACATGTTCCCGGTCACCAATCGGTGCTGCTGGGGCTGCCGAAAACAGGCGCGGTTCTCCTGACAGTTGACGCGGTAGCCTTCCGCGCGAATTTTGTCCGTGACCTGCCGGACGATGGCAGCAGCCCGGATGCCGGAGCGATTCGTGCCAGCACGAACAAACTGCTTGATCTGGTGGAACGGGAGAAGATTGGGCTGGTGATTTTCGGGCATGATATGGAACAGTGGGAAGGGTTGAAGAAGCTGCCGGAGTATTACGAGTGAATATGCTGGGGAATGAGCGCAAATGACTGGCAAAACATTGCACTTATGGCGCTGCTGCATTTTCTGCAATAAATCTGAGAGAAATCGTCTCCCAATAAACTGCTGCAATGACTGCATTGGTACGGCTGGAAACAGCAGGCGGAGTTCGTAACAGTCTCTAAATTTGGTGCAGCAAATCATCCAGATTCTTGCGGTCAATGGTGCGGGTTCCGGCTTCGATTTCCTTGATGAGTGTCACCAGCGCGGCATTCACAGGCGTGGGGACATTGACCCGCTTGGCCTGCTCGACCACATAGCCGTTGAGGAAATCAATCTCGGTTTTGCGTCCGCGCTCCAGGCTTTGCAGCATAGAGGCTTTCATGTTGCCATAGCGCCGTCCAACGAACTGCACCAGCACATCTTTGACGAAGCGGGTGATGGCATTCGCATCAGATGGCACGTACAGCAGGCGTGGATTGGCGGCGATGCGTTCCAGTTTGATATTGAGTGCGTCGGCAGTGTTAATCACTTCGCTGTAAGTACGGGCGAATACATCGCGCACACGCCGTTCTTGCAACATCACACCGAGTGTATCCCCGGTGAGTGCGCCCAACGTGGTAATGGTGCAGTTAATCGCCAGCTTGCTCCACAGTGCGCCGCGAATATTGCGCGTGACGACCACCGGAGCCGCCGATTCCATCGCTTTTGCCAGATTGCCCAGACGGTAGCTTAGTTCGCCGCTCAATTCGCCGAGGTGCGTTTCGCCGGGGGTGGTTTTATCGTAGATGCCAGGAGCTGTCATCGTCCCGCCCCAGCCAATAATGCCGCTGATGATACGCGGTGCGCTGACGGCTGCGGCAACGGCATCCTCGACAATGCCGTTCTGAAACGTGACCATGTAGCCCTCGCGGGTGAGGAATGGCAGGGTTTGCTTCGCCGCTTCGACAACCGTGTTGGCTTTCATCAGCAGGTAAGCCGCATCGAAGCGCTGTTCCGCCGGAAGATCGGTCAGCGTAGTATAAGCTTTTGCCGGAATTGTTTCGGTTGTCAGGCGCAGTCCGTTCTGATTGATGGCCTCGGTGATCTGTGGATTCGATGTGACCAGCGTGGGGTTGTAGTCAGCCTGAATCAAACGTGCCGCTACCACGCCGCCGATCCCGCCTATGCCTTCAATCAGAATGGGTTCTTTCGCCATTAGCTTGCACAGACTCCACTGAGTAAGATTTGCGATCCGGTTCCGCCGTTCGGGACACTGGTAACGGTGTAACGGGCACTGGCGAGGAAGAAAAAGGGGTCGTTGCGCTTGCCTTGCTGCGCGGCCTGATACACAGCCCCTACCGTGCGTCCGTACCAATCGCGCACAACATCCGGTGTATCGTCGGTATTCAGGAGAATCAACGTTTCCCCGATACCAAAGGCGCGGAACATATTATATTTCCAGGTGACGACCTGCGCATTAGGGTACATAGGTAGTTTAGCCGTCATGGTGTTATAACAGCCGAAATCAGTCACGACAAAAAATGAAGCGATACAGACAAACATCGCTCCTAAAATTGCCAGGCACCCCAACCCTGCGCGTCGGGAACAGCCAGTTTGTGGATGATCCATATTTATCCTTGATTTGAGTGGTACTTCAAAAACAACTGCACATTGCCACAGGAATTGCAGGCACGTGCCCGTAAGCCTTCATTATTGCCCAATGGAGCAAAATCTGATTCGCAGAAATATACG
>JBGAGR010000297.1:0-9343 GCA_044226645.1 Aggregatilineales bacterium | reverse complement strand
ACCTTCGGTTCCTGACCGTTGCGTCCGTCCACGAAGATCACCTTACGCGGCTGACCACCGTTCAGGAATTTCTTCACCGCTTCGCTCTCCAGCGCGGCAGTCGTCGCTTCGGCTTCACTGATGCCCGCCGCCACATCGATGCGATCACGCACCTTGCCGTTGACCTGCACCACCAGCGTGACCATCGCTTCCGCCGCCTTGTCCACATCGTAGACAGGCCAATCCTGCTGATGGATGCTGTACGGATGTCCCTGCTGTGCCCACAATTCCTCGGCGATATGCGGAGTGAAGGGAGCCATCAGCCGCAGCATCACGTTTATCGCCTCACGCCATGCCGCCGCGCCGACGGTGTTGGCCTTCATCACATCCTTCAGTTCGTTACGGAACTTCATCAGCCCTGCAATCGAACCGTTGAAGCTGAACAGTTCCAATCCATCGCCGACTTTCTTGATGCACTGGTGAACCTTGCGTTCCAGATCACGTTCCGCCTCGGCATCACCCTGCGCTGGTGGTTGATAGGTCGTCACGAAATCCCACACATCATTGATCCAGCGCACCACACCCTGAATACCCTTGCTGTCCCAGGGGCCGCCCTTCGTCCAGTCGAAGCCGAACATCAGGTACGCCCGGACGGTATCCGCACCGAAGCGCGACACCCAATCATCCGGGTTGACCACGTTGCCCTTGCTCTTGGACATACGCTGGATTTCCAGATGATGCTTCAGTTGGTCAACCCGCGCTTTCCCTTCCATGCCAGGAATCGTCACGTCCGCGTCCGGTACGACTTCCACTGTCCGCGTTTCCCCGCCGCCAATATCGACGGTCAGCAGATTCTCGGTGCGCTTGACGATTTCCCCGACAACACCATCGAATTTCGCGGGCATGTCCTTCGGATCGATCACTTCCACCGAGTCTGCGAACAGTTTCGCCACTTCCCATCGCCCGGAGGCTTTAATGTAGTGTCCCTGCCGTTCCTCACCCAGCACCTGACCCTGATTGCGCAGCTTCAGCATCGGTTCGCCCCACGACATCGGTTCCGTGTCGCGCCCATGTTCCTGCATGATGTCCATCGTTTCCTCGAACATCCCCAGATCGCGCATCGACTTCGCGAACCAGCGCGAATACAGCAGATGCATGGTGGCGTGTTCCGCTCCGCCTGTATACACATCGACGGGCAGCCAGTAAGCCGCTTCTTCCGGATCAAACGGCCCCTTGTCGTAATTCGGATTCAGGTAGCGATACCAGTACCACGACGAACACATGAATGTATCCATCGTGTCCGTCTCGCGGATAGCCGGCTTCCCATCCGAGCCAACCGTTTTCATGAATTCCTCGTTCAGCTTCAATGGGCTTTGTCCGGTGGGCAGGAATTCCACATCATCGGGCAGTACCACAGGCAGTTGAGCATCAGGTACGGATTCAAAAACCCCATCCTCACGCTGCACAACCGGAATCGGCGCACCCCAGTAGCGCTGCCGTGAAATCAGCCAGTCACGCAGTCGGTAATTAATCGATTCCTTGCCGATGCCCTTCTGTTCCAGCCAGTCAATGACCGCGTTAATAGCTGGATTCTTGCGTCCTTTTTCCTTCGAAGCCGGAGTCCCATTGAACGGCCCACTGTTGACCATCACGCCGTCATGCGGATAGGCTTCCGTCATCGTATCACCATCCAGATCAACCCCTTCCGGCTGAATCACCACACGGATTTTCAGCCCGAATTTCCGCGCGAAAGCGAAGTCACGCTCATCATGCGCCGGGACTGCCATAATCGCGCCTGTACCGTAGGTAATCATCACGTAGTCGGCTATCCAGATTGGGATGCGCTCGTTATTCACCGGGTTAATCGCGTATCCACCCGTGAAAACGCCTGTTTTCTCACGCCCTTCCGCCGAACGTTCGATTTCAGTCGCTTTTGCCGCCTGCTCCTTATAAGCCTTAACCGCTTCACGCTGTTCCTTCGTCGTAATTCTGTCCACCAATGGATGCTCCGGCGCTAACACCATGAAAGTCGCGCCCCACAGCGTATCCGGGCGCGTGGTGTAAACCTCAATCGAATCCCCGTTTGCCTCCCCTCGCCCTGAGGGAGAGGGGCTGGGGGTGAGGGCGGTCTTAAAAATCACCCGCGCGCCTTCGCTCCTGCCGATCCAATTGGTCTGCATGATGCGAATCGGTTCAGGCCAGTCAACCTTGCTGAAGTCCAGCATTTCATCGGCATAACGGGTGTAGCGGAAGAACCACTGTGTCATCATCTTCTGAATCACAGGCTGTCCGGTGCGTTCATCCTTGCCGTCAATGACCTGCTCATTCGCCAGCACGGTTTGCAGCGCGGGTGACCAGTTCACCATCGCCTCGCCGCGATAAGCCAGCCCGTTTTCGAAGAATTGTTTAAAGAACCATTCCGTCCATTTGTAGTAATGGGGATCGCAGCTTACCATCTCGCGTTCCCAGTCGAACATCGCGCCCATCGAGCGTAACTGCTTGCGCATCCGCTCCATATTGGCGTATGTCCACTTCTTGGGATGAATATTGCGCTGGACAGCCGCGTTTTCCGCTGGCAGGCCGAAGGCATCAAAGCCCATCGGGAACAGCACGTTGAACCCGCGCATCCGCATATACCGCGCACGGGCATCGCTCGGTGTCATCGCGAACCAGTGACCGATGTGCAGGTCGCCGCTCGGATAGGGCAGCATCGTCAGGGCATAATGCTTGGGCTTGTTCCAATCCACTTTAGCGCGGTACAGCTTATCGGCATCCCATTTGGCCTGCCATTTCGCTTCAATTGCTTGGGGATTATAGGTGTTTTCAGTCATTCTCAGTCCTCAGTCGGTAGTTGCAATTCAAGAGTCGTTAGTTATTAGTTGTTAGTTTTTAGTCTTTTACTAATCACCAATAACTAAAAACCGGGTGTTTACGCCGGGAAATCAGGCAAAGCCAGATTGTATCAGAAAGGAGGACTTGGGGAGGGGCGCGGTCAAAAGCCGCTACATAAGAGAAGAGCGGCTCACCTCGATAGCCGGATTTTGAATTGGGGTAAACATGGTTACACCTCAATGTGCTGATGTTGATGGGCAGTATAGCATAACTTATCGTACAGAAGCAATAGGTTCTGCGCGTAGTAGGGGAGGGTCAAATACCCTCCCGCGTAAAATTTTTCTATCCGCTACCTGCTTGCCGGGAACTGACGTTGGAACGTGCTGCACAATTCCGGCGTGGTCGCGCCGTACACATATTCCAGCGTTTCATTATTCACTACGAAACTGCCCGACCCGCCGCACGGCTGAATTTCTGCCCCAACCCCTTGTGCTGAATTGCCGCCTGCGAGATTAATCGCACACTGGACAAAATTCCGTTGCAGGCGTGTCGTGTTGATAACCGCCAGCGCACCAATTTTGGGAATGCCCGCCCCGGAGATGGTCTGCTCGGTATACACGCGCGAGGCCACCGCGCCAGTATTCTGATAGCATTGAATCATGTTATCCAGCTTGGCAATGGCACCTGTCAGCGGGAGATTGCCTGTCACCAGCGATGCCGATGCACCCACTTTGCTCAAGGCATCGACGATACTGGTGGCCTCGGTGACGTTATAGCCGGGAATGGCGAGGGGTAAGAAATTCTGTGCTGCCGCTGCGTCGGTTGACTTATCACCCGTACCGGGGACAAGCTGGCAGCCAGTTAGAACCAGCAGAACGATGAAAATTAAAGCGACTACATAGCGCATAGTAACCGAACCTTTTTAGCTACTAAATGCTGATGAATTATCAGCATGGTTTACCAATGCATGTTGGAGGGATTCCAACAAGGGTAGTTCTACCAAAGCTCGCAGGAATATCCCACGAGCGCCATTCACGTCCCGATGCATCTGAATGCCATCTGATCCGCGAATGCTTTCACTCGACCCAATATTAACAATTTCTCCTGACCAACTACAAGTCTTGCTGGTGTAGGCTTCATCTACTTCGATCACCGTTTTCCCGTACCAACCTGCCACCACCTTCAACCGCTCTTTGAAACGAAAATGTGCCCACGTTAGCATGGAGCGCACCGTTTTCGAACGTATTTTGCGCTGCCCACGCTTCGCCATCTGGGAAGTTTCGAAAGTGGGTATCAGGACGATGTCGAAAGTGTCCACCAGGAAGCGAATGGCTTTGGCGTGGAGTTCATCCCGCAAATCACGTATCTTCCAGCGCAGCCGATTTTCCGCTTTCTTCATGCGGTAGCGTTGTTTCTTGTTCTTTGACGTGGCGCGGCGAGAAATGAGATCATCCAGATAATGGCACAGGCGTACCAAGCGTCCAAAGTCGTGATAGCCAATGACTCCGGCTGATTCGGGCGAGAAGAACGTCATGAAAGTGCGTACTCCGGGGTCAAGTGCGACGATGCGGGCTTGGTTCTCGCCTGCTTGCACCGTCGTGTAAAAGGGTACACACAAATACCAGCGTCCTTGCTGCCAACTCAGTTCGCAGTCCTGAAAACTTATGGGAAGTGGCTCAGCATAATGCATCGCTCCTGAAATGGTGTAGTAAATACCCTGTTCTTTGACGGCGGATTTGGGAATGTAACAGGTCTGGAAGGGGGATTTGCGGCTTTTGTAATGCAGTTCAGAGACAACGCCCGTCCGTCGATATTTTTGCTTGGCTTCAGTGAACTTTTCGCAAGCCTCTTTGACCGCCATCTTCTTGATCTGGAAGGGGATTTCCTCAGCCCATTCGGGCAAGGCAGGCAGGATAATATCCGTAGCTATGTCTGTCCAGGGCAGACGCGGCCCGGTCAGGGTTTTCAGATACTCCAACGTTCGGTTGTAAACAAAGCGCGCTGCTCCGAACCACCTACGAAAGCTCGTGCGCTGCTCCGTTGTCGGATAAAGTCTGATCTTGCGCGATTTCATCACGGTATTTGCGGAGGCCGGGCATCCGGGCTGCGAAGACACTAAGGACAGCGAGCAAGTCTTGTACCAGTTCGTCGGTTGAGCTGGCGTGAGCAGACTTGCTGAGAACCACGATTTGTCCACCGTTACGCTCGATAAGCCATTCGATAAGCTCAAAGCCGAACCGTGCGAGTCGGTCGCGGTGGGCAACCACAACGGTGAGCTTATCGCCTTGCAGGCAGCGTTCCAGTATGGTTTTAAGTCCTTTTCGTTGGAAGTTGAGGCCGCTGGCAATGTCGCTGATGAGTTTCGCATTCGGTTCTTTTGATCTCAAATACCTGATCTGACGTTCTAGATCGTCCTGCTGCTTTCGAGAACTGACCCTGGCATATAACACGATTTCTGCTGGGCTTTGCTTGCCGACAAACGCATCGATGTCAAATAGGCGTTGACCTGAGGGAGTGCGGATAGAGGGAATAACCCCCTCATCGGCGTACTTTCTCAGCGTGTTCGGATGCAGCCCTGTTGCCTGTACTGCTTCTTACAGCTTTAAGTAACTCATGTGAGCAAATGGTAAGCTAAAAGACTAGCTGGTGCCAGCCTCCTGAATTTGACATATACACACTATCACAGCGATTATTATAATAGCGTTAGTAAAACTTTGCGGCAGTTTCAACCGCCGTTAGCGGAGAATGAATAGTGTTAGACCTTCAACCTATATTCCATGCCGTTCAGCAGGCAGCCCGTTTGTGCCAGCATGTGCAGGAATATCACCTGACCAGTAGCGAAAAAGGCGGGCATGAGCCGGTCACGATTGCCGATTATGGTTCACAGGCCATTCTCAGCCGTGCGGTCAGCCTCGCTTTCCCCGATGATGCCATTATGGCGGAAGAACAGGGTGGTCAGTTCATGGAACTGGTGCCCGATGAAGGCCGCGCGGAAGTCGTGCGCCTGTTGAGTACGATTCTGGAAATTGACGTGACCCAGGCCGATGTCGTGCGCTGGCTGGATTACGGACAGCAGCGCGAAGCCGAACGCATCTGGGTCATCGACCCCATTGACGGTACGAAAGGCTTTCTCGCCCTGCGTAATTATGTCATCGCGCTGGGCTTGCTGGTGAATCGCCAGCCAGCAGCCGGGGTGATTGGTGCGCCTGCCTACACGCTCAAAGGCGAAAAAGGCGCGTTATTCCACGCCCAGAGCGGCATTGCTTATGTCCAGCCCCTGAACGGGGGGCAGGTCAAGCGCATTCATGTCTCGGAAAACACCGAGTCTGCCAGTCTACGCGCCCTGGAAAGTGTCGAGAAGAGTCACGCCAACCACGAACGTATGGCGAAGGTGCGTGAAGCCGCCGGGATGGGTGAAGCGGAATTATTCCGCCTCGACAGCATGGAAAAATATGCGCGAATCGCCGCCGGAGATGCCGAATTGTATCTGCGTCTGCCGCGCCTCAACAGCACCCGCCCCTTCATGATGTGGGATCATGTCGCCGGAGTCGCCATCGTGCAGGCCGCTGGCGGCAAAGTCACCGATGTGGATGGCTCGCCGCTCAATTTCTCTGAAGGCCGCACCGTGAAAAATGCTGGCATCGTCGTCAGCAATGGACACATTCACGAGCGTGTCATTAATGCCATCCAGCAGGTCTTGGCGGAAGGTTAATCCCGCCGCTTCATCTTGTCGAAACGTCGTTTTGGTAGGGGTGCAACATGTTGCACCCGTCACAATCCCATTGTATTTCGCTCCTCCCTCGCGTGAAAATCCGACTTTAGTTGGTGGCGATAGGCTGTCACACGCCTATAATGAATTTATCAACTCAATCACACTCGTAAGGATTTTTCATGCGTAAAGCTTATGTGCTTATCCTGCTGCTGATTCTGGCGCTCGGTTTGCTGCCCGTCCACGCGCAGGACACCTGTAATCTCGATACTCAGGAAGCCTATATTCAGCGCGGCAACACGGAACGCGATAGCGAGAACTATACCGCCGCCATTGCCGATTATTCCTGCGCATTAGCGCTCAACGACGCGAATTTAGACGCGCTGTTTGGACGTGCCTATGCCTACTATTCCAACGGGGAAGCTACTAAATCCGAGGCCGACTATAACCGCTACCTTGAGCTTGACCCGAATGAAGGCGCGGCCTACAACAACCGGGGCAACATCTACTATGACCGGGGCGAATACGATAAGGCCAGAGCCGACTATAACAAGGCCATCAGCGTCAATTACAGCGAAAAATACATCCCCTACTATAATCTCGGCAATCTGGATTATCAGATTGGTGATTATCAGGCCGCCATTGACGATATAGCGAAATCAATTGATTTAGACCCGAATTATTCAAACGCCTACCTGCTGCGTGCGGGAGCCTATCAGGCCATGAATAATGACGCGGCGCTGGCGGACATCCAGCAGTATGTTGAACTGATCCGCCAGGTCAGTGGTGCCGAAAAAGCCTCGGATGTCATGGCGGGGAAAACACTGACACTTGCCGAAGGTACCGTCTACAGCATCCCGATTGAGGCCAAAAACGGTCAGGAAATCCGCGCCGCTGCCAGCACAGGCGCGAATGCCGAGCTTGACCCGCTGCTCATTCTGCTCGGCCCCGATGGCAAACCAGTTGCCTGGGACGATGACAGTGGCGTGAATCTGGATGCGGTGCTGCGCTATACCGTGACGACTGATGGCAGTTATACGCTTGAGCTGACCCATGCCGGCGGTGGCAGTAATGGTAACGTCAAAGTCACGCTGAGTATCACTGGTGAAGGTGCAGTCGCCTCTACCGACACCCCGGCGAATACCTTCCAGGTCTATGATCTCGCCGTCAATGACCACGCTACTGTTTTTGCCAGTCACGGCGATCACCTCAATCTGCGCAGCGGCCCCGGACTCAGCTTCGATATTCTCGCCAAGCTGGATCGTGATACCTATGTCACACTCTTAGAAGGCCCGCGCAAAAACGATGGTTATAACTGGTGGCGCATCACCACCGCTGATGGTAAAGAAGGCTGGGCAGTCGAGCGCGTCGAGGAAGAACAAACGCTGTATCCCGCGCTCAAAGTGGGCGATTCAGTGGTCGTCAGTACGGTTGGTGATACATTGCGCGTGCGCAGCGGTGCCGGACGCAGCTTCGACATTCTGACCCAGTTGAATGATGGCACACTCGTCACCTTGCTGGATGGCCCCCAGCAGGCCGATGGGCTTTCGTGGTGGAAGCTGAAGACCGCCGACGGCCTCGAAGGCTGGGCAGTAGAAAGTGCCGATGACGCACGGACACTCATCCGCGCCGATCAGGCCAACGGCTAAACTTCAACAAAATGGGGGCACATCGTTTGTGCCCCCTGATTTTGCGATTGACTTAGCCTGAGCAGTGGTTACTAGGGTTTACCGTGACCGTTGCCGTTGCCGCCACCATTCCCGCCGCCGTTACCGCCACCATTGCCGTTGCCGCCGCCATGACCATTGCCGTTACCACCGTTGCCATTGCCATGACCGTTGCCGTTGTTCCCACCATTACCGTTGCCCTGCTGGGTATTGGTATCGCCAGTCTGGTCGTCGTGATGTTTCAGAACCTGACCGGGAGCAAGGTCGGATGGATGCAGACCGCTGTCTTTCATAATCTGACCCCAACCTTCACCGTTCGCGTGACGATCCAGGTAATCCTGAGCGGTTGAGCCGTCAGTGCTGTTTTCCGCCAGTACATAAGCGCGGATGATATTGCCGAAGCCGATTCCCTGGCAGTGCAGTGCCATGACTTCTTCATAGGTCACGCCGAATGTTTCCGCGATACGCATCGCTACAGGTTGATTCGCGCCATTGCAATCCGTCACTGCTTCGGTAGGTTCAGCCGTAACTTCAGGCGTTGCTTCCAGTGTGGCTTCCAGTGTGGCTTCCGGAGTCACTTCCAAAGTAGCCTCAGGGGTTTCTTCGGGTGCCGGTTCCTGTGAGTCATCGAAAAACTCGAAGGTCACGGCCTGCAACGTAGTTTCGTTGAGCATCACGCCGCTGATGATGACCAGATCGCCTTCGTGCAGAATGGAGGGATTGAACGCACCCGCCGGGGCAATCGTCACACCCGCCACCAGAATGTCACCAGTGGGGCTGAACGAGACCGCGCCTGTCACGATAGTGAATGAATCGGTTGAAACCGTTGTGCTTGAATCCTGCGCGAAACCGGGTAAAACCGCGCCAACCAGCAGCAGCACTGCCAGAATGGCAATGCCTGCGAAACGACTAGTAGATAAGAACTTCATGGAACATACTCCTTAAACATCTCGAATGTCACATTCAATCGATAAACCGTGAATACGCGCCAGATGTTACAGAACTTCTCAATGTTCTCATCATAAATGGGGTAATTGACCGAATAGAACCCGCCGCAAGCCTCGCCTCTTTAGAGGCAGTGTGATTAGAGAGGGGGACGCTACGCGCACGAAAGTGGTGAACTCCCCCTCTCTAATCAAGGCGGGTTTCTCGCTTG
>JBGAGR010000296.1:0-9399 GCA_044226645.1 Aggregatilineales bacterium | reverse complement strand
CCAACCATTACGCCAACCTCGCCGCTGGATTTCAATATTTCCATTCCCGGCCTGCATGGATTGGAGACTCCAACGCCTAGCACGACTCCCGGCTGTGTCCCCCGCAAAGACTGGAAACTCCGCTATACTGTCCAGCGCGATGATGCGCTCGCCCGTATCGCAGATCGTTATCAGACCAGCACACAGGAATTGGTTGCTGGTAATTGTCTCACCGATGCCAATGTGATCTATATCGGACAGGAACTCCGCGTCCCCGGCGATACCCAACCCGCTGAACCAGCCGTTGAATGCGTACCTTGGGAACTCCTCACACCCATTGATAATTCGATGGCAATTCCCGGCGAAGGCCAGTTGACCTTCAATTGGCGTGGGCCGCGTGCGCCGCGCAATCTAATTCGCGTAGTCAAGCCCGATGGTGGCTGGTACGAGCAGGTCATCGAGCTTCGTCAGAATCAAACCATCAACCTTGACGACATTCCGCTCGGTGGAACCTATACATGGTATGTTTACCCGCTGGATTGGAACTTCGTACAGGTAAGCTGTAAAGAGGGTGGCCCCTGGCACTTTTACAAGGAAGCCAAGCCGCCTACTCCTACGCCACCTTTTTAGGAAGTGATTCCATTTCGGCAATAAGCTCGAACTTGTCTTATAATAGCCCCTTTCGTAGGGGCTGTTATTTTGATCAGCCTATTTTCATCCTCAAGGATCACCGTATGAAGCATGTTTATTTGCGTGGGTGGACTTTTGTCATCACGCTGTTGATTGTACTCATGATTGCAGGCTGTGGCGGCTTGGCAGGGGAGCCGCGTATCGTAGCAACGTTGCCACCGTCGACACCTGTCCCTACTGAGGTCGGCTATCCGCTTTCCACACCGGATTTGGCTGTGGGAGCACAGATTTTTGCGCAGCATTGTACCCAATGTCACGGCGAAACTGGTCGTGGCGATGGCACACGGATTGGGAATGCTCAGGGGCAGATCGCCCAACCTCCATCTGATTTTACCGATCCCTCGACAACTGCAGATCAAACTCCGTTGGATTGGTATCGCACCATCACCAATGGTCGCATTGATAACTTGATGCCGCCCTGGCTGGATTCACTTACGGAACAGGAACGCTGGGATGTAGCCATGTATACCTACACGCTGCATTATCAGGCGGACGCGCTTACGCAGGGTAAAGCGTTGGTCGATCAAAACGGCGCGTCAGTAGCCAACCTGCCCGCTCCATCCGAAATAGTTGGTCTAACCGACTCAGCCTTAATTGCCAAGTATGCGGAATCTGCTCCATTTGTCAGTACCCTTGATGACACTCAGAAACAGGACGTTGCCGCCTACGTGCGCAGCCTGACGCTTGCCGGCGCAGATTTGATCGGTAAGCCTGTCGTGGCTCCCGCGACTACAGAGGAACCGGGAACTGCATTGTCGGGTGTCCCCGGAACGGTTTCTGGGCTGGTTACTAACGTAACTGCTGGGGGCACAGTACCGTCAGATTTGAAAGCTACCTTACACGATCTCGACAGTCAGTTTAACGATAGCCCCCGCGAAACAACGGTTGGCGCAGACGGTCAATTCATGTTTTCGGATGTTCTATTAGCGGCTGACCGCAATTACATCGTAACGGTGCTTTATCACGGGCGCACCTTCGCCAGTGATTTCCTCCCCGGTGATCCTGCCACCGCCAAACTCGATCTGCCCCTCAAAATCTTCGAAATCACCAACGATTCGAGCGTGGTTCATATTGCTGGGTGGGTGTCACAGATTACGGCTGTTGAAAATGTTTTGCAAATTGCTCAGGTGGTCAGTTTTATCAATACCTCCGATAAAGCATATTCCAATGATTTGCTGGCCAATGATGACCGCTATGCCTCAGTATCCGTCAAACTCCCGCCTGGGGCACAGGTTTTGAGCATCGCCCCGGACGATCAGCGTTATGTTTTGTCTGCTGATGGACTAACCGTCACAGATACCGCACCAGTGATGCCGGACGAGCAGCATATTATTCAGTTTATCTACAGCATTCCCTATACAGGTGAACTCCGTATCGAACAACCAATCGATTACGCGGTTCAGGGGCCTATTCGTTTGCTGGTTACTCCGGATTCCATCAAAGTGACTTCCGCGCAGATGGCTCCCCTGGGTCCGCAAACCATTCGCGACCAGACCTATCAGGGCTACGGTGCATCGCTGACCTTATCCGCTGGTGATACACTGAGCTATCTTGTACAGGGGGCAGTTCTCGTGACAGATTCGGGTGCTGTTTCAAGCCCTGCGTCCGCCACGAATCTGCTTCCTGTTGTTTTAGTTGTCATCGGCATTTTAGTCATGCTGACCGCGATTGTCATCTATCTGCGAGGCAGAAAACCAACCGCTCCAGTTGTTGTAGAGGGTGACTCCTCGGTTCTCATTGATGGACTGATTCGGGAAATTGCTGAGTTAGATGAATCTCATGCATCAGGGGAAATTAACGATGAGACTTATCAGCGTCGGCGCGATAAATTGAAATCACGCTTAACGGAATTGATGGACGAAGAATAGGGGTGTAACAGCGTACACGGCAGCAAGGTAATGCCGTGTACGCTGTTTATTTTCAGTCTTGACTGCGCTACTACAGCAGGGCAAGCATTTCTTGGCTGTTATTCGCCGGATCAACCCCCATAGCGACATAACTGATAATGCCATTCTCATCAATGATGAAGCTGGAACGCTTAATCCCAGTTACATCCACTTCCACCCCGGCGCGGTTCGTGACCCGAAAGGTCTGCCACGCGCCGTATGCATCCGCAATAGGGTGTCCAACATCTGCCAGCAGCGTAAACGGTAGGTTATATTTTGCCTTGAATGCAGCTTGTTCCTCGGTAGTATCCGGGCTTGCTCCAATGATGACCGCATTTTTCGACTGAAATGCGCTGTAATCGTTACGGAATGCGCACGACTGCGTTGTGCATCCGGGAGTATCTGCCTTCGGGTAAAAATAGAGCACGACCCGTTTGCCCCGGAAGTCCGATAATTTCACTTTTTCACCGCTGTCACTTCGAGTTTCAAAATCGGGCGCGGCTTGTCCTACCTCTGGAACTGGCATGGCTTACTCTCCTGTTATAGTCAAAGTTCGTGGATTTCACTCCGATTACGCTGAGCGAACGATGGTACATCAATTACTTGTACCCTGCCAGATACCACCCACATTCCAAAGATGGGAAAAGCTCAAATGCTTCGTATAGTCATAAACCAACACAATCATCCATCAGGATAATCCACCTTCGCCAAATCACCCAACCTCATCTATACTAACCCCTTCACTTGTAACTTTTGCGGAATCAAACCATGACAATCGAGTTTTTGAAACATCTCCTCAGTACACCTGGCCCATCTACACAAGAAGCCGCACCTGCCCGTGTTTGGCGCGAAGAAGCCTCCACCTTTGCGGATGAAGTTCATGCCGATGTACGCGGCAATTCCTTTGCACTATTAAATGGCGGTGCTCCGCGTGTCCTCCTCGCCGGGCACATTGACGAAATTGGATTGATTATTACCCACATTGATGATGATGGCTTTCTCTACTTCACCGGGGTAGGTGGCTGGGATGCGCAGGTCTTGGTAGGTCAGCGTATTCGCTTGCTGGGTAAGCAGAGCGATGTTATTGGAGTGATTGGCAAAAAGGCCATTCATTTGATAAAGCCTGATGAACGCGAAAAAGCCAGTAAGCTCGAAGATTTATGGATAGATATAGGCGTGCGCAATCGTGCCGATGCTTTAGCATTAGTCCGCGTCGGCACAGTCGGTGTTATTGACGCGACATTTTACGAACTTCCGAACAATCGCATTGTGTCCCGCAGCATCGACAATCGCATCGGAGCCTACACCGTTCTGGAAACACTGCGCCTGTTAGCAAAAGATCGCCCAACTGCAACTGTCGCAGCAGTCGCGACAACGCAGGAAGAAATCTCGTTTGCCGGGGCACAAACTGCCGCCTTTAGCTTCGAACCGCATGTCGCCATCGCTGTCGATGTTACACACGCTACGGACTATCCCAATTCCGATAAAAAGCTGCGTGGCGAAGCCAAATTAGGCGGCGGCCCCGCTCTTGGCTGTGGCTCGGTCAACAGCCCCATTGTTCACCAGATGCTCATTGATATTGCCGAGCGGGAAAACATCCCCTATAGCGTAAAGGTCAATCCATCCGCTTCGGGTACAGATGGCGATGTTATCTACATGTCGCGTGGTGGGGTGGCAACAGGCGTGGTGTCCATCCCCAATCGCTATATGCATTCACCCAATGAAATGATCCAAATGTCGGATGTGGAAAACGCCGCTAAACTCATCGCTGCTTTTATTCATTCAATCTCCGAATCGACGGATTTTATTCCGCGTTAAGGGCACTGGATAAAATGGGTTACTACATGCGTTTTATCATGACTGATGGCGGAATCACACTGCCGGAGTTGCATGGTATCGTTCAGAGAATCAATCCCGCTTACACGCTCCAGCCGGATGAAGTACCTGATTTGGCGGATATACTCTACGATAACCAGCGCATCGCCCAGCTTGAGATTAATCACCCTGATGAGGACATTTTTGAGGACGACATCTCTGAGTTCAAGGATTTGGTTGGCGTTCCTGAAAATGCCAATGCGCAGAAAGTATTGGATGCACTAAATAGTGCTACAGCGCTTATCGCCATCGAATCATTTTGGGAAGAAGGTAAGGCAGACGAAACCCTCGACAAACTTGATCCGTTGTGGGATTGGCTGCTTACCAAC
Source organism: Aggregatilineales bacterium (assembly GCA_044226645.1). Classification (GTDB taxonomy): domain Bacteria; phylum Chloroflexota; class Anaerolineae; order Aggregatilineales; family Phototrophicaceae; genus CFX2. The sequence continues at coordinate 4,640 of JBGAGR010000296.1, read as the reverse complement.
CGCAAAGGCATTGTGCAGGCCGATGGTGAAGGCTTTTATGATGCTTCAGGTCTGCTTATAGAACGTAACTTTACCCTCTGAAAAGATCAGTACACAGCACCCTACCCGGATTTTGTAGGGGCGAAGCACCGCTTCGCCCTCTGGAAAGTCATCAACTTCATCATGTGCCACTTTGTAGTCTTCAGGAAAGAGAATAAACATGCGCGAAATTGGCGTAGTCAAACAGGTACAAATCCAGCGTGAATCCCTGAAGCGGGTCGATGGCACTCAACAGGCATTCGACCCTACGCCGCTGCTCATTGTCGATAGGTTGCGGCTATCCTCCGACGGCGTGCTGGGTTTTTTGGCGGATGGCACACAGATCATCGACGTGCATAATGTTCACCATCCCGGCTCACGCAATCGCGGTGACAACTGGGTATCGGTCAATTTCATCAGCCACTACGCCGCTATGCAAAAGCAGTTTGGCGCACACCTCACCGAAGGCATCGCAGGCGAAAATATTCTGGTTGAATCCTCTGACGCGGTTCTGACGGTTGCGGATTTCGGAAAGCGTTTAGCCTTCAAAAGCAATGAAACTAGCGAAATGGTTTACCTGACCGATATCATACCCGCTCCCCCTTGTGAACCCTTTAGCCGCTTTGCCTTATGCCAATCCCCACCAGTTCCCGCTGCGGTCATGAAATCGACTCTGCAATTCTTGGGCGATGGGATGCGTGGTTTCTATGCTGCCGCCGTTTCAGGGACAATTCAGGCAGGCAATGTGGTTTTCGCCGTTGATGACTAACAGGACGAGCGTCCCGTCAGGTTGCAGATGAAATACACTGTTTCGCCCGTCACCGCATAGCGAACCAGTTGCGGGTAGGTGAACAGAAAATCGAGTTGCTCAGAAGCATGATGGCAGTTAAAGCACGCCGAGATGCTTTCATCGTAAGGTGCGCCGCTCTGTGTGTCAAATGAGCCGAAATTCCAATTACCATTGCGCACATCACTCACAAAATCGCTTGGCAGCCAGTAATTCCGTTTTTGACGCACATGAATCATGTCGAACGGCTCGCCGGGGGTGTAATGTCCGTTTTTATCGATAATCAGCGCTCCGTTTGCGTCCCGTTTGGCATAATTCCCATCAATCACAATCGTCGTATCATTCGGCAGCAGATAGCCCTGGTCGATTCCAATCAGCGCTTCTGCATTGATATAAACATTCCGAATGGTTCCATCTGGGCGCTGGATAGTGGCATAATGAACATAATCCGCCCGATAATTCGACGGCAGTTTGACACCCGAATATTTCGGCGCGGGTGTTGGCGTTCCATTGATAACCCGCACCGGAGCACTCATCGCAGCGATAACTGGCAGGACAATAATGGCAGCAATCAGGAGGACAATTGAAAGGCGGTTTTGCTTCCAGATGGCAATGACTCTCTGCATGTGTTTCTCGCGGTGTTGTATTTTCTTATTCTATGCTATGTGACCACACAATTCTTACAATTTGATAATCATAAACCACTGATTTTAATCACATCTTCCAGAAACCACCGCTTCCCTGACTTTGACAATTTTCCCCGGCTCTATACAATCGTGTTGTGTTTGCGGAATGTTATTTTTTAGACAAGGAGTTTTTAATGTTAAAAACACCCATTTTACTATTGTCGGCGTTATTTCTGCTCGGCATCGGCTTCATGACCGCCGCGCAGGATACCGCCTCCGCTCAACCAACCAGCGTCACGATCGCTGGCACTATTCAAAGCGTACTCGGTTGTGATGGCGATTGGAAACCCGAATGTGACAAAACCGCCCTCGCTTATGATTCCGAAGATGATGTCTGGCAGGTCAGCTTTGACCTCCCCGCTGGCGACTACGAATACAAAGCCGCACTTAATGGCAACTGGGACGAAAATTATGGTGCGAATGCCGCTCCCGGTGGCGATAATATCAAGCTTTCCCTCGCACAGGATACTACCGTTCAGTTTTTCTACGACCACAAAACCCATTGGGTGACAGATAATGTCAACTCGGTCATTGCGGTTGCCGTAGGCACTTTCCAGAGTGAGCTGGGATGCTCGGAAGACAACAAGCCTGACTGTCTCCGCTCGTGGCTTGAAGACGAAGATGGCAACGGTGTCTACAGCTTCATTTCCACCAACATTCCCGTTGGCGATTACGAAGTCCGTGTTGCGCTAAACCAGACCAGTGACACAATCTATGGTGCGAAGGGCGAACTCAATGGTGCAGCTATTCCCTTCAGTGTTGCCACCGATGGTTTTAAGACCACTATCGGCTTCAGCCCCTCGCGAGAACTGCTTAATGTCAAGGTCTCTAATCCTAACGCGCCTACCCCTACACCCAAGCCAACTGAAGTGCCGCAGGGCATCGCTGGCTTGACTGTGACCGTTCCCGGCAGTTTCAACAGTGAACTGGGCTGTTCGGAAGACATCGGCTCACAGGGCGATTGGGCACCCGATTGCGAACTCATTCTTATGTCCGACCCTGAAGGCGACGGCATTTATACCTTTGTGACATCCTCCATCCCGAAGGGTAAATATGAGGTCAAGGTCGCTATCAATCTCAGTTGGTCAGAAAATTATGGTGATGGCGGCGTGAAAGATGGCCCCAATATTCCCTTCGAAGTCGATACTGACTACGAACAAGTGACATTTACCTACGATTCTGGCACACATTTGCTATCAATCGCCTTTGATCCTTCTATCATCGGTGGTCCGGCAGCCCCCGGTGGGGCAGTTGCCATCCCGGTAGTTGTTCCGCCCTCCGTGACCGAACAGCCTGCTATGGTAGTGATCCCCGGCACAATTCAAAGTGTCCTCGGATGTCCCGGCGATTGGCAGCCCGACTGCGACAAAACCGCCTTGACCTTCGACCCTGTGGATAACATCTGGCAGGGCAGCTTCGATATTCCCGCTGGCAGCTATGAATACAAAGTCGCCATCAATGGCACATGGGATGAAAATTATGGCGGTAATGCCGACCCTGGTGGCCCCAATATCGTCCTTAACCTTGCCGAAGATACCACCGTCAAATTCTATTATGATGCGTCCACCCACTGGGTAGCCGATAGTGTCCGCAGCGTCATTGCCAGCGCTCCCGGCAGCTACCAGAGCAAAATCGGATGCCCCGGCGATTGGCAGCCCGATTGTCTCCGTTCCTGGCTGCAAGACCCCGATGGCGATGGTGTCTACACCTTTGTCACCAATGCTATCCCGGCGGGTGACTACGAAGTCAAAGTTGCCCTCAATGAAAATTGGACAGTCAACTATGGCGCAGATGCCGCTCAGGATGGCCCTAACATTCCCTTTACGGTTACGGCTGATGGTACCCCCGTGGCCTTCCTCTACAATTCAGCCAGTCATATGCTGCAAATAGGGGTAGGAACAATGCCCTCTGCTGGCCCTGTTGCCAAAACACCCGATCTCAGCAAACAAAAAGCGCATTGGGTCACACGCGATACGATTGCCTGGGATATTGGCGAAGTCGCTGATGGTACAACCTTTAAGCTCTTCTATGCCCCCGAAGCAGGTATGGAGGGCAATTCTGCTGGCTTCAAAGGTGGCTCATCCCTCGACCTGACCTATGACCCGGCTGGATTGAGTAATGATGTCATTGCCAAATTCCCGCAGCTAAAAGATTATGTCGCCCTCAAAATTAACGCCGATAATCTCGACATCGTTCCCGGTATCCTCAAGACGCAGGCTGGCGTAGTTGCTTTCGGCAGTGACGGTGCAGCTCTTGATGGCACTGGCTTGCAAATTCCCGGCGTTCTCGACGATCTTTACAAATATGATGGCGCGCTCGGCGTGAACTACGACGGCGATGTGCCGACATTGAGCGTATGGGCACCAACCGCCCAGCGTGTTCGTCTCCAGCTTTTCGATGACTCTAATCCCAACACTAAAGCCTCCGTCAAAAACATGACGCTTGATCGTGCGACAGGTGTTTGGAGCATCACAGGTGATGCCTCTTGGACAGGTAAATATTATCTCTACGAGGTCAAGGTCTACGCACCCACCACACAGAAGATCGAAACCAACCATGTCACTGACCCATACTCTCTGAGTCTCTCGACCAACAGCACCCGCAGCCAGATCGTCAACCTTGCTGATCCGGCGCTCATGCCCCCCGGCTGGAACGATCTGCAAAAACCACCGCTGGATGCGCCTGAAGATTCCGTCATCTACGAACTCCATGTGCGCGATTTCAGCATTTCCGATCAAACTGTGCCGGAAGCCGAACGCGGGACATTCAAAGCCTTCACTGAAACTGGCTCGGACGGCATGAAGCACCTTATTGCGCTGGCACAGGCGGGTTTGACGCACATTCATCTGCTGCCGGCTTTCGACATCGCTACTATCAACGAGGATAAGTCGCAGCTTGTCGAACCTGATGCGGCGCAGTTAGCCACGTTCCCGCCCGATTCTGACCAGCAGCAGGCATTAATACAACCCATTCGCGATCAGGACGGCTACAATTGGGGCTACGATCCTTTCCATTACACCGTACCGGAAGGTAGCTATTCCACTAACCCCGACGGCACGACCCGCATCCTTGAATTCCGTGAAATGGTGCAATCGCTTAATCAGAACGGTCTGCGCGTGGTCATGGATGTAGTCTACAACCACACCAAC
>JBGAGR010000295.1:0-9404 GCA_044226645.1 Aggregatilineales bacterium | reverse complement strand
GTTATGCCGCTGGAAAAAATGGCGGACGCGATGAAACTCGTGCGCGACTGCCGGGAAGAAGTGCTGAAAGTCGTGATTAAGCCGTAGAGCAGGTTGCATGGGCGCTCCACAAGTCAGTTAAAGTGAGTTCGGGCAATTCATGAGAACCAAGCATTTTTGCCCAATACGCTGCAATTTCCCCTGGGCGGTTCGCGAACCCCCCCTACAACTTTCGACTTTCCCGTTTAGCGTCGTACTACCGGGATAACGCTCTATACAGACCTTAATTGACCCGTTCGAGGATATGGGTGACAACGGTTGCACCTGTGCCGCCGATGTTCTGGGTCATGCCGATGGTCGCATCCTTCACCTGATTTACGCCTGCCCCACCGCGCAGTTGAGTGATTAGGTCGACCAGTTCATAGACTCCGGTTGCGCCGACTGGATGACCACGCCCTTTTAAGCCGCCCATTGTGCTGATGGGCAAGCGTCCATTCAGGGCAAATTCACCATCTTCAGCGTGGTACACCGCTCGACCCGCTCCAGCGAAACCACAGGCTTCGAGGCTTAAGGCGGCCATAATGGAAAAGGCATCATGGACTTCAAAGACATCAATATCATCAAGCGATAGCCCTGCTTGTTGATAGGCCTTTTTTGCGCTCATGCTGACCGCTTCTAACGCCAGAATATTGCCCCGGTCTGCCAATCCAATGGAGTCAGTTACAGAAGCACTCGCCCTCACGCGCACTAGCGGTTTAGCATGGATGTTTTGGGCGTATTCGCGCGAACACAAAATGACAGCGGCAGCACCATCGCAAATAGGCGAACTGTCGTAGAGGTTAATCGGATCGGCAATCATGGGCGCACGATTATAGATTTCCTGGCTGATCTCGCGTTTAAACATGGAATTGGGGTTCTTCATGGCATTGGCATGAGCATTAATGCTAAAAGAGGCAAAGGCTTCATGCGGCACACCATATTCATACATATAGCGCCGCATAATGAGGGCATTCAGTGCTACGAAGGATGCACCATGCGCCCCTTCATAATCCGCATCGGCAGCCGTTGCCAGCGCTGAGGTTATGGCAGCAGTGGTTGAATCAGTCATCTTTTCAACGCCGCAGACCGCGACGACTTCAGTCATCCCACTGGCAACCGCGCGTATACCCGCCTGAAAAGCTGCTCCACCCGAAGCACAGGCTGCTTCAACGGTAGCAGCTTCAATGCCACGCCAACCAGCGTAGTCCGCAATCAATGCGCCGAGATGAGCCTGATTACTCAGCCGGGAAGCCAGCATATTGGCTACAAAAAGGGCATCCGGACGATCAATGCCGGCATCCTGCACCGCATTGTGTAAGGCCTGCGCCGCCAATTCACGCAGACTCAGTTCCCACCATTCGCCAATGGGCGTTTGTCCGATTCCGATCACCACTACATCGCGCATCAGAGTCTCCTGTGCCATTTTTCACAAGCATAGTCCACTTATAACATGATTCGTCTATCAAAATCTACCAAGAATGTCATTCAACGATTTGCGATAGCTCTTGTTGAAATGGTAAGAGCGATCACCACTACATCGCGCATCAGAGTCTCCTGTGCCATTTTTCACAAGCATAGTCCACTTATAACATGATTCGTCTATCAAAATCTACCAAGAATGTCATTCAACGATTTGCGATAGCTCTTGTTGAAATGGTAAGAGCGTGTATTCGCTTTTACTCTGGCAGGAGTTCGAGGTAAAGACAGTGGTTCGGACGAAATATATTGAAATCACGGCGATCAAATGTATAAACCTGCTTAATATTTAACCTTTCGGACAACGCCATAATCGCTGCATCTGTATAATCGAAAGAGGCTGAGGCATATTGATGCATGATCTGGGTCATCCGCAGTCTGTCCTGTCCACCCAATGACTGAATATCAAAGTGCGCACGATGTACTCGTTCTACAGCATCAATTGCCCTCTCATAGTTCATCCTCACCTGTGCCACATGGAATAACTCATGAAGTACAGACTCCGGCACAATACATTGGGACGCTTTCAGTGACCTAATAGCTTTAGCAGCCAATACATGTTTTGCATCTTTCACATAAAATGCTGCCAGGAGAAAACTGGTATCAATCAGAATCGCCATATTTTTCCTGATAGTATTTTTTCATCGTTTCGCGGACGGTAGTGGACATATCGGTTACATCATCTTCATATACACCCAAAATCATATCCCAGTCCGGGGTCTCTCCCGGAGTCTCCGCTGGTCGATATTGTTCGGTCATCGTCGCCACAATCTCGGCTAACGAACGATTTTCGTGTCGGGATATTTCTTCCAGCCGATGTACCAATTCATCGGGCAGTGTGATAGTCACCATAATTCAAACTCCATAACTTTTCACACCATCATTATATCCAAAGTGACTTCAAATTTCTGATCTATTTCCAACACAATCATGCCTAATAAAATGATTCCGGCTCTTGCAAACAATCATCACAAGTCGTAAAATAGAACGTTTGTACACCCCCTTCTGCCCGCATAGTTAGTGTTACAGGCAGGTAAAATGAATCAGGATAAGATTGTGGTGCGCGGCGCGCGCGAGCATAACCTGAAAAATATTGATGTCGAAATTCCCCGTAATAAACTGGTGGTCATTACTGGTTTGTCCGGTTCGGGCAAATCGTCACTGGCCTTTGATACCATTTTCGCAGAGGGGCAGCGGCGCTATGTCGAAAGTCTGAGCGCCTATGCGCGTCAGTTCCTCGGTCAGATGGAAAAACCGGATGTTGATCAAATTGAAGGGCTGAGTCCGGCGGTCTCGATTGACCAGAAAGGTGTCAGTCACAACCCGCGCTCAACCGTCGGCACCGTGACGGAGATTTATGATTATCTGCGTCTGCTGTATGCCCGAATCGGCATCCCGCACTGTCCGGTATGCGGTGAGCGGGTCGAAGCCCAGAGCGCGCAGCAGATGGTGGATGAAGTCCAAAAACTGCCGGATGGCACGCGCATTCAGGTGCTGGCCCCGGTCATTAAAGGGCGCAAAGGGACGCACGAAAAAGTCCTGGAAGAAGCCCGTAAAGAAGGTTTCGCCCGTATCCGTGTGGATGGCGAATCGATGGAACTCAGCGATGAGATTACGCTGGATCGCTATGTCATCCACAACATCGAAATCGTGGTTGATCGTTTGATTATCCGCAAGTTTGATGACCCGACATCCGAGGAAGCCCGCGCTTCCGAGTCACGGCTGACGGATGCCATTGAGACAGCGCTCGAAATCGGCGAAGGTGTCATCATCATCAACAACCTGAGCGAAACTCCGGCGACGGATACGCTCTACAGTGAACTGCTGGCCTGTGTCAACGGTCACGGCAGCATCCCGGAAATCGAACCGCGCACGTTCAGCTTCAACACACCGAAAGGCGCTTGCCCGGATTGTCAGGGATTGGGCTTCAAGCTCGAATTCGATCCTGATCTGGTGGTGCCGAACCATGAACTGAGTCTGTCACAGGGCGCGGTGAGCGGCAACGGATGGAATTTCGAGGACAGCAGCAGTTGGGGTTACGGCATCATGCGCGGCATCTCGGAAGCCTTCGGCTTCAGCATGGATACGCCCTGGAAAGACCTCAAGCCGGAACATCAACAGCTTGTGCTCTATGGAACCAAAGGGCAAAAAGTCCGCATTCGTTACGCCAATTCACGGGGCGACTTCCGCGATTACAGCACCGCATTTGAGGGTATCCTAAACAATCTGGCGCGGCGCTACCGGGAAACGGGTTCAGAAGGAATGCGCGAGATGTTCGAGCAGTATATGGCAAAAGTGCCCTGCCAGACCTGCAAAGGCAAACGTCTGCGTCCAGAAGCGCTGGCGGTCAGCGTAGCGGATCGCTCGATTTATGATGTAACACTCCTGCCGATCTCCGAACTGCTGGAATGGGTCGATTCACTGCGCGGCAGGAATGGCAAACCAGCCACCCTGAATGAACGCGAACAGGAAATTGGTTATCAAATCCTGAAAGAGATTGAAGCCCGTGTCGGCTTCCTTAACAATGTTGGACTCAATTATCTGACACTGGGACGCTCGGCAGGATCATTGAGTGGCGGTGAAGCCCAGCGCATCCGGCTGGCGACTCAAATCGGCAGTCGTTTGACCGGAGTGCTGTACGTGCTGGATGAACCCTCCATCGGGCTGCACCAGCGCGATAATGCCAAGCTGATCAGCACCCTGATGAGTATGCGCGATCTGGGTAATACGCTGCTGGTGGTCGAACACGATGAAGAGACCATGCGTCTGGCGGATTGGCTGATTGATCTGGGGCCGGGTGCGGGTGAATACGGTGGACGCATCGTGGCGGAAGGCACGCCGGAAGAAGTCATGCAGGTTGAAGACAGCCTGACCGGGGCGTATCTCTCCGGGCGGTTGAAAATTGATGTACCGGAGCAACGCCGCCCCGGTAACGGTTTGTTCATCACCGTGAAAGGTGCGCGGGAAAATAACCTCAAGAACATCGATGTCGAGATTCCGCTGGGCAAGCTGGTGTGCATCACCGGGGTGAGCGGCAGCGGCAAGAGTACCCTGCTGGTGGACATCCTGCATAACAAACTGGCGCAGGTTATCAACGGCAGCAAGGAGCGCCCCGGCGCTCATGACAGCATTGAAGGAATTGAGAAGATCGACAAGATCATCAATATCGACCAGAGTCCCATCGGACGCACCCCGCGCAGTAATCCCGGCACGTATACCAAGATGTTCGATGCCATCCGCACCCTGTTCACCGAAATGCCAGAGAGCAAAATTCGCGGCTACACCACCGGACGCTTCAGCTTCAATGTCAAAGGCGGACGCTGCGAACACTGCGAAGGACAAGGCCAGCTCAAAATTGAGATGCAGTTCCTACCCGACATTTATGTGATGTGTGATGTGTGTCACGGGACGCGCTACAACCGCGAGACGTTGCAGGTCAAGTACAAAGGCAAGAGTATCGCCGAAGTGCTGGATATGACTGTTACAGAAGGTCTGCAATTCTTCGAGAACATTCCCACTATCTATTCCAAGCTGGTTACACTGGAAGCAGTTGGTCTGGGTTACATCCGCATCGGGCAACCCGCGACGACCTTAAGTGGTGGTGAAGCCCAGCGCATTAAGCTCAGTCGTGAACTGAGCAAGCGAGCAACCGGACAGACCTTGTACATTCTAGACGAACCTTCCACCGGTTTACACGCCGCAGATGTGAAACGGCTGATCGAGGTTCTGCAAACATTGGCGGATAACGGCAACACGATTCTGGTCATCGAACACAACCTGGACATCATCAAAGTGGCAGATTGGCTCATCGATATGGGGCCGGAGGGTGGCGACGGCGGTGGTTACGTGATCGCTACGGGAACGCCGGAGGATGTGGCGCAGGTGGAAGCCAGCCATACCGGGCAATTCCTGCGACCGTATTTCCAGCTACCAGAACCGATATAAATTCATGCATGAGGGCGGTGATAAACCGCCCTTTTTATTTCTCCATCGACTCCAACCACTCACATCAACCGCTCATAATTTCATAACGACTGTAATGGTGCAGACTGGGTCGAGTCCATTCCGATATATTCGTTATTGAGGGAAGGAACTACCAGAAGGGTAACGCAAATATGATTTTCATAACTCATTTGTGCAACATATATCATAAAAATCCCCTGTATATAGGCTGTTTGCATAAATTTAGGAATTTTTAAGTTTCAAAGCGCAAGCTTATCAGCTATACTGAACAATAGAAGTTGTTCTTTTCTATCCAAAATAAACAACCCTGGATGCGTCTGGGGGGGAGCTTACAGTAAATGGTCGTCTCACTCAATAATGTCCACAAAACAATTGAGGAAATTCCAAGCGCATACCAAACCGCCCTTGCTCAATACGAGCGTGCGGTAAGCCGGATGAGCATTGATGACAACGTGGTCGAATATATGCGGTGGCCGCGCCGTGAACTCACCGTCAATTTCCCGGTTCGCCGAGATAACGGCAAAGTCGAGATGTTCACTGGCTACCGTGTACACCACAGCACCGTTATGGGACCCTCCAAAGGTGGACTTCGTTTTAGCCTCAACGTAACACTTGACGAAGTACGCGCACTCGCCATGTGGATGACCTGGAAATGCGCGCTGGTCAACCTTCCCTACGGCGGTGCCAAAGGCGGGGTACTGGTTGACCCCAAGAGTCTCAGCTTACGTGAAAAAGAAAACCTCACCCGCCGTTATGCTTCCGAACTCATTCCCCTGATTAGCCCACATTCTGATATTCCCGCACCCGATATGGGAACTGGCCCACAGGAAATGGCCTGGATCATGGATACCTACAGTATGACCGTAGGCTATTCAGTTCCAGCCGTTGTGACTGGTAAGCCGCTCAATATCGGTGGAAGTCAGGGACGTACCGAAGCCACCGGACGCGGTGTGATTATCTGCATGATGGAAGCACTTAAAAGACAAGGGCGCACCAACAACGAAAATATCAGTGTGGTCATTCAGGGCTTTGGCAATGTGGGTACCTACGCAGCCGAGTACGCCCAGGAAATGGGTTATAAAGTCGTCGGCATCAGCGATATTGACGGCGGTATTTATAACGCCAACGGCCTCGATGTTGCGGCTGTGCGGCGCTGGGCAAAGGAAAATGGCACTCCGGCTGGTTTCCCGAATGCCGAAGTTGTCACCAATTCGGAACTGCTGACCCTGCCGTGTGATGTCCTCATCCCGGCGGCGATGGAAGGTCAGATTACTGAACATAACGCGCCGCATCTGCGCACCAGCATGATCGTCGAAGGCGCGAACGGCCCCACCACCACCGAAGCCGACGACATCATCAATGATCGTGGGATTTACCTGGTTCCGGACATTCTGGCGAACGCAGGTGGCGTTACGGTCTCCTACTTCGAGTGGGTGCAGGGCTTGCAAGCCTTCTTCTGGGACAAGGAAGAGGTCTTCCGCCAGTTAGGGCGCATCCTTGTACGCAGCTACGATGAAACCGTCCATACGGCTGAAGATAATGGTGTCGATATGCGAACCGCCGCGCAGATGACAGCGATTAAGCGTGTAGCGGATGCCCTCCAGACACGCGGGTTCTATCCGTAAAATTAACTAATGACCCATATTGTAGAGGGATGCTTCTCTACTATCAGGGCTGTACGAAATGTACAGCCCTTTTGCTTGGATGCTACCAATTTGGCGATGGGGGGCTACAATAGGTACGTGTAATCCATTGGAGTCGATTATAACCGGATGAATATTGTCGAAGAAATCAAACGTCAGATGGGAATCAAGACTACCCCTTCCCATTCCCCCAGTGTCCGCCCCGAAATAAGCGCCTTGCGAGAATCATTAGAAGCCGGACAACGCGCTAAACGAGCCGAAAATTATCCAGTGGCTCTGGAAGCACTCAACCATGCCAGCCGATTAGCCATCGCAGCCGGAGATACCAACGCGCTTTCGATAGCCGCGCTCAATCTGGCAGATGTGTATATCGCGCAAAAACGCTGGGCAGAAGCCGATGATCTGCTGCAAAAAACGTACCAGACCGCCAAAGAATCGCGCCAGCGTCCACAAATGGCCTATATTTTGTGCGAACAGGGTGTACTGGCGGAGGCGCAGAACGATTGGGCAAATGCACAGAAATATTATGAACAGGCCTTGGAAACCGCCCGTACCAGCCGCGCACCGGGCGCAGAAGGCCGCGCGATGGGTAATCTGGCGGATGTTTACCTGCACGACTCGAATGCCAGCTATGCCATCCATCTGCTGCGTGAAGCACTCCCCCGCCTCAACATGACGGGCGACATCGAATTGAGCAGTTACTTTGTCGGACGGCTGGGCGAAGCACTGATCGAAGCCGGACAAACGGTGGAAGGGCAGCAAATGCTGGAACGTGCCCTGCGGCTGGCAAAGCAGTTGAACTATCGCCGGGAGCAGCGCCGCTGGGGCATACTGCTGGGGCAGCGAGCTTTTAATGAAGGGCGTGTCAACGATGCTTATGATGCCTATCAGGAAGCACTCTCCCTCTTCGCCGCCGAACAGCAGGATGCCCAATTTGTCGAGGCGCTGTGCCAGATGAGCCGCATTTGTCTGAGTCTCGGTGAGCAGGATGAAGCACTGCGCCACGCTCAACGTGCAGGCGATGTGAAAGTTATTTTCGAAAACCTGCTCTTAAGAGCACAAACCCGCGCCACACTGGGCATCGTGCAGGTCGCGCGACATGATGCGGAGGGTGCCATTCCCGAACTGGAAGCGGCAGCCGAAACCTATGCTGGCTTGCCCGATCAGAGCGGCACGACGGAATTGGATGTGCTGCGTACACTGGCGGCGGCTTATGCGGAAGCCAATCAGGATGACAAGGTTATCCAAACCTACCGGCGTGCAGTTAAACGGGCAGAAGACCTTAACCTGCCACTCGAATCAGCCCAGACCTACCGCGATTTGGGCCTGTATTATGCCCAACACCACCATATGCAGGATGCCTTTCGCGAATGGCAGGCCGCTCTGAGCATTTACCAGAGCAATAATCAGAACGCACAGGCCGCCCGTTTACTCTGCGATATTGCGGCGGCGCGTAAATATCTGGGGCAGGGCCAACGCGCGATGAAAGACTACGAAGAAGCGTTGATGCTCCTCAGTTCCCTGTTAGACGATATGGAGACACGCGGTCTGGTGCTGGCAAACGCGGCGATTGCCTATGCTGACCAGGGCGATGTTGACTCCGCCGACTCATTTTTTAACGAAGCGATTGCTATCGCCAAGCGCACCAATAACGAACCCGCCGAAGCAACCCGGCGCGGTAATTATGGCTGGTTCCTCATGGCAACCGGGCGACCTCAGCAGGCACTTTCCGCACTGGAATTCGCCCTGCGCATGAGTGAAACACTCAACCTTGATCTGCAACGCGCTATCCAAACCGACAACCTGGGGCTGGTTCATGATGCGCAGGCCAATTACCCGCAGGCGCTACAGTATCACCAACAAGCGCTGGAACTGATTCAATCCAAAAAGCAGCCGCACTGGGAAAGTATGTTTAAGATCAATAAGGCGCACACACTGCTTTCTCTGCGACAAATCGAAGCTGTTCGACCTCTACTAGAGGCGGCATTGGCGCAAGGTCGCGCCGATGAGGACGTGGAAGTCATTATCCGCAGTCTGACCGGACTGGCACGATTAATCATCCATCAGGAAGACTCGAAAAGCGCTGAACCCCTGCTGAATGAAGCCATCGCGCTGGCAAGGCGCGCCGATATGCGCCGACTGCTGGCGGAAGCACTGGGTATTTACAGCGAACAACAGGCTCAACAGAACCAGGCTGAACATTCCCGCAGCCTATGGGAAGAAGCCCAAAAGTTGTTCAACATGCTGCGTGCGCCGCAGGGTAAAACCGAACCGAGCTGGCTAAACTAACATTATGGCGACATT
>JBGAGR010000294.1:0-9243 GCA_044226645.1 Aggregatilineales bacterium | reverse complement strand
GGCGTGCTGTCAATCACGTTGTCGAGGAAGCGTGTGGCATAACGGGTCGTTTTGTCCAGATCATCCCATGCCACATCACCCGTTTTCTCGTCATAAAACTTCGCCAGATTGATCGCGCCCAGGTTACAAACGCCAAAAGCCGGCAATCCTTGCTCACCACAGGGATTAGTACAAATGATCGGTGCGAAGTACCAACTGTTCGACATGGTGTTATAACGTTCATTGAAGAACACACCCGGTTCTGCACTCGCCCATGCGCTCTCGATGATGGCCTCCCAGACTTCGCGCGCCTTCACGGTCTTGTAGGTAATGACTTCATGTCCCTTGGCAATCCAGCCTTCCAGATCACCGTCCCACTGTTCGTCGTAATCGGGATCGCTGGTATCCGGGAACTTCAAATCCCAATCGCCATCCACCTTGACGGCTTCCATCAGCTTGTCGCTCACGCCTACGCTGATGTTCGCGTTGGTGATCTGACCCGCCTTACGCTTGCTATTAATGAATTCAAATATATCAGGATGTGTATCATTAAGTATTAACATCAAAGCGCCGCGCCGGCTTCCGCCCTGCTCAATCAACCCTGTTACAAAGCTGTACAGCGCTCCCCATGACACCGCACCGCTCGAACGTCCATTCACGCCCTTCACATAGGCATGATGAGGACGCAGGCTCGAAACATTGATACCAACCCCGCCGCCGCGTGACATAATTTCGGTCATCTGCCGCAGCGTTTCGATGATTCCACCGCGCGAATCACGGGGGGAAGGTATTACATAACAATTATAATATGTTAATGCTTGATCCGTACCCGCCGCTGTCAGAATGCGGCCTGCTGGTACAAACTTCCAATCTTCCAGCATCCAGCGGAAATTCTGTGTCCACTGTTTGCGCAACTTGCCATTTTTCTCAATCGCCGCGATCCCTGCCGCCACCCGATCCATCATCTGACCGGGTTCGGTTTCAATCGGCTTATCGACATGTTCAATATCGCGCTCGACGCTCTCGCCATCCAATAAATCAATCTTCACCGTCGGCAAATCGAGCGCCGTAACCGTACCAATCTCACGCTGCCCGGTCTTGGGATTCACCACCACAATCACAGTATCACCGACGGCCAGCGTCGAACGGGTCATATCCTTCTGGGCATATCGGTCAAGGAATATCTTATACCCCAGTTCATGCAATGCATTACGCTGTTCCCTACCACCTTTAGGGGAAACAAATGTTCTTGACGGGCTAACAAAAAAAGAGAAACCAAACCCCCATCGAATGTCACTTATGGGGGCCGACGAAGAAGGCTATGGGACATGGATTTTTATTGCCTTTATACCCTCTACTTTATCATCGCCATAGCAAATTTGTCCACTGAAATTCGGGGATGATTTGGTTAGAAAATGGTTGGCTAGAAGTTACAACTTTCCCACAAATTCGCAAAAATCCCACTCTGTAGCCGTAACCTTCTTCGCCACCAAAGCACGTCAGGCGATACCAATCCTGGTCAACACAACTGCGCTTAATCTTTCTCTGCCCCTCCCGCAGTAGCGACCATCTGATTGATGAGTTCCATCAAGTGATCGAGACGTTTAAGCTGCACCTGCTCGCCAGTTTCTAACATAGCGACTTCCTCCAAGGCTGCCACCGCGATGTCAATCAGGCAGTCCGAGAAAGGCTGTATGCCCGGTAAGGTCGTGTTGGGCAAAAGAGTCTTCAGATTACTAATTTGGCGAATTTCGTGTTGGATAGGTGCTAATCGGTTTTCACGTTTTGCCATAACGGCTCCCCACTGAGCAAGCGTTGAATTAGCAGATTATACCCAATCCTGACGCAGCACTCACTTATGAATTCAGACAAAAAAATTCATGAAACCATACAAAATCGAACAAAATTGAGCCGTTAAATCCCTCCCTTTTACCTGTCCTGTGTTACGCTGATAGTCATCGTCAACCGTCAGCACCCAATCGCTTTATGACCCTATCACGCATCCGGCACATATCTCTTTTATTCGAATTAATCGCAGTCCTGCTGATTGCGCTGTTTTATTTCAGTCATATCAAACCGCCCCCTCAGCTTGCAACCGCTGTTGACGATCATATTGACCTGACTCCACTGGAAAATACGCTGCTCGACCCGCTGATTCGCCAATCCGGTCTCGAACATGAACGCCTTACCGGAGTCCTACTGCCTGTCAAAATTGGCCTGGACAATTATGGACGCATTCCAACCTGGAATCCCTACATGACGACAGGCGAACCCATCATCAATAATGCCTTCAACTATTTATTCAATCCCTTTCACAGCCTGCCTATACTCCTGTTGGGCGGCGTTCAGGGCAGCAAATTAGCCACCTTTATCGCGCTGCTCATCGCCGGATACAGCATGTGGTCATTTGCCTGTGCCCTCGGCCTCGGAGCGCTTGCCCGTATCACCACTGCTGCTCTCTACATGATGAGTGGCGGCATCGTCGCCAAATTCTACGCGGGGCATTTCCAGCTTGCCCTCAGTCTAGCCTGGCCTCCGCTGGTTTTCGCCGCCCTCTGGTGGACACTCCACAGCCACACCCGCCTCGCGCCTGTCAGCTTTGGCATCGCTTTCGTACTGCTCTTTTTCGCCGGGAACATCTACTACGTCCTGCACACCCTCTTATGCGTTGTCATCATCACCGCTTTCCACCTCATCGAACGTTCCCAGGCACCTGAAAACGCTATTTCTTCTGCTCTCCCCCTCGCTACGCAGTGGAGAGGGGGCTGGGGGGAGAGGATTTTCCTTCCCTTCTCTCTGATATTGAGGCGGTTAGGAGGTAAGAGATGGCATTTCCGCGCGGATCGTTTCCGCCGCATATGCATTGCGTTTATCTTCGCTTTCGGCCTCGCGGCGCTGCAATTTTTCCCGGTTTGGGTAACACGCGATTATGTCAACCATCCCGCACAGGACATCAACACGGATGGTTCTCTTGCCGGAAGTTATGACCTGGGTCAAGCCGTCACCAACTTAACCTATCCCTGGCCGCAATGGCAGAATTTCGAAACGCCGGATAGCGGACAGCTCGCCGCAGTGGATTATGCCTACATCGGCATCGCCCCCTTCTTACTGATTCTCTTAGCTCTAATTGCATCAGTTCGTTACAAAATCTCAGTACCCAGAACTCAGCACTCAGTACTATTTCTCCTCCTCGCGCTCATCATGATGATCTGGGGAGCAGGACAATCGTCCATATTAGGGTGGCTCTACGCAAAAATCCCACTTTTAGCCGAATTTCGCTTCTTAGGCCGTGCCCTGTCGATAGCCGCTTTGTGGTGGATCGTGCTGGCAGGTATCGCCATAGATAGCTTGTGGAAAGCCGCGCGTGAGTCCTTATCTGTACCGCTGGAGTTTATCGCTCACAATCGTTTCCGGCTGATCCGCGCCATGCTGATAGCGGGATTGTTCTGGCTCTACTGGCTGGTCTACAGCATCGCCAATCCATCCACCCGGCAAAGCATGGTCTTCTACAATTTCCGCTGGCTCAACACCCTCGACGATCACCGTCTCACAACCTTAGCGGGAGCGGTCAATGCTTTCTGGATACTCCTCCTGATCGCTGTCCTCATCGACACCCTGTTGCTCATACTGGAACGCAGGCTGCGTCCCACATGGGCACAAGCGCGCGGCATCGGCTGGCGTGCGTTCGCGAGTCGCGTCATCCAGTTCATCATATTGAGCCTCGTCGTCGTCGCCATTTTAGACATCATGACCGTCAACAGCCGCCTGTTTGACTTTCAACTCGTCCATCCGCGACTCACCTCCATCTACGCTGACATTCATCAATGGGACACCAACCCATTCCCTTCGGTTAATGAGCCTTTTTCCGACTTGGCCTTCGATGACTATGAAAACGGCATTAGAACATGGGGACTAACCGAAGGCTGGCGGCCCTGGTCGCCTCTCGGTATGATTCAATCGCTCAACACCCTCTCCGATTTACCGCGTTGGGCAATCGTGTCCAATTTCTACAGCGGCTCATCACAGCAGTATGCGCAGGGATTTGTCGATTCTCATGGGTATATCCAGAAGAAATGTTATGTGCTTCATGCTACTGGCAGTGCCGATGATCCTTGCCTCATGGACGATCAGCATATCGCCGCTGTATTGTACGAAAAACCGGATGCCTTACCTTATGCTTTCGCCGTACCAGCAGCGCTGCTTTTGAGTGACCCTGCCAGACTGAACGCCTTCAATGTCTCGCCAGTCCGTCAGATTTCACACCAACTCGATACCATCACCATACAAGCCGTCACTCCCGCTGATAGTCCCCCCAACATGTACTACCTCATCCTGGAAGAAACCAGCTATCCCGGCTGGCAAGCGACAGTCGATGGCGTTGCTACGCAGGTCGAAACCGTCCAAACCGAATTCGTAGGCATCCACAATCGCGGCTTCCTCGCTGTACAGATGTCCCCCGGCACACACACCTATACCCTGCACTTCGAGCCACCGGGACTAACCACCGGAATGCTCATTTCGGCCTTCACCCTGCTCCTCATCATTGGC
This sequence comes from Aggregatilineales bacterium, assembly GCA_044226645.1. GTDB lineage: Bacteria > Chloroflexota > Anaerolineae > Aggregatilineales > Phototrophicaceae > CFX2. The sequence goes on along the minus strand of JBGAGR010000294.1, from coordinate 4,716 downwards.
TATCTCCTCTATCCTCGATTCAGGAAATAAAAACAGGGAGCGAAACACTCCCTGTCATTAATCTAAAGGCTAAAAGCTAATTGCTAACAGCTTTTCCTTACTTCCGCTTGCGCAGGAAAGTCGGAATATCAATATCGTCCTCATCGTACACCCGCGCCGGAGAATCCTGCTGTGGCGGTGGTTGAGCCGCAGGGCGCTGTTGCTGCGGAGGAGGTGCAAAAGGCGCTTCCTGCGGCAGCGAAGTTGGCGGTTGTTGAGCAGGCTGCTGATATTGAGCAGCAGGACGCTGTTGAGCAGGCTGCTGTGGCTGCTGTGTCGTGCGCGGCACAGACTGACGCTGCGGCATCTGCGCTTCAATCTTACGCGCCACGCGGCTTTGTTCAAAACCCGTCGCGATAACAGTGATGCGAATCTCATCACCCATATTTTCATCAATTTGCGCACCAAAAATGAGATTGCAGTCGGGATGTGCGCTTTCCTTGATGATCGCTGCCGCCTCGTTTACTTCAAACAGGCTCAGGTTGTTCCCGCCCGTGATATTGAACAGGATGCCGCGTGCGCCATCAATCGTCACATCCAGCAAACCGCTGCTGATTGCGTCTTCGGCAGCACGTCGGGCACGATCATCGCCCTCGGCACGTCCTACAGCCATCAGAGCAGCGCCACCTTCCGACATAATCGTGCGCACATCGGCGAAGTCGAGGTTAATCAGCGCTGGAACGGTAATCAGTTCCGAAATGCCCTGAATACCCTGTCGCAGCACATCATCCGCCAGTGAAAACGCCTGTTGTAAACTGGCGCGTTTGTCAGCAATTTGCAGCAGTCGGTCATTCGGGATCACAATCAGCGTATCGACCTGACTCTTGAGCGCTTCAATACCGCTTTCTGCTGAAGCAGTCCGGCGTGAACCCTCAAAGCTGAAGGGCTTGGTCACAACACCTATGGTCAGCGCGCCCAATTCTTTGGCGATTTGAGCCACAACGGGTGATGCGCCGGTTCCGGTTCCACCGCCCATACCGCAGGCTATGAACACCATATCCGCACCGCGCAGCACTTCATACAACTCATCGCCACTTTCTTCGGCAGCCTTCCGACCAATTTCCGGGTTGCCACCTGCTCCCAAACCGCGTGTGAGCTTATCGCCAATGCGGACGCGCGTTTTCGCCTTTGAAAGCATCAATGCCTGATTGTCGGTATTGATCGAAATAAATTCGACCCCACCCAGACCTTCATTCACCATCCGGTTGACAGCATTACCGCCGCCGCCGCCCACACCAACAACTTTAATCTGGGCGAAGTTTTCCCCAGGTGACAATGCATCCATAATCTATTGACCTCCCAAAGGCGTTTTCGAATTTTCGCCGGAATAATTACCTATTGTACGCAGAACCATTAAGTTGGCAAGTTACCCAATACAGAAATACTCATAAATAGTACCTCTGGATGATTTACTCCCGATTGCTGTCATCGGGCAGCAGCCGCTTGAAAATCCCGCCAATCACTTTGCCTATCGCCCCGGCAGGCGATGGGCCGTTGCTCGACGGAGCAGACCCGGAAATCGGTGCGGCTGGGTCCATCCCCAACCCCATCCGTAACAAACCCACACTGGTGCTGTACGACGGATTCCGCAGGGCATCCGCCATACCCGTTAATTTCTCTGGCTTTCCCAACCGCACTGGGAAACCCAGTTCCCGCGCGGCAACTTCCTTTAAACCCGGTAGCTGCGCACAGCCGCCCGTAATCACCGCTCCGGCTCGTAACATCCCATCATAACCGGAGCGTTTGATTTCCTTCCGTACCATATCGAACAGTTCCGCCACACGCAGTTCCATAATTTCCGCCATCGCGTGGCGCTGTACTTCGACAGGCATTCCCTCGCCAAAAGGTTCGACTAAGAACGTCTCCAGCGGATCAACCGCCCGCTGCAAAGCATGACCATGCCGTATCTTGACCGCCTCTGCCACATCGAACGAAACATGCATCCAGTGCGTCAGATCGTTGGTGATGAGATCGCCACCCACCGGAATGACCGCCGCGTGCCACACCGTTCCGTCGATGAAAATCGCCATATCGGTAGTGCCACCGCCGATATCGATCACAATCGCGCCCATTTCGCGTTCCTGGTCGGTCAGCACCGCCTCGCCGGAAGCCAGCGGATTCAGGATGAAATGATCGACCTCAACCCCCGCCGCTTCCACCGACTGTTGCAGATTCGCCACACTGGTCGAAGACGCGGTGATAATATGCGCCTCTACCTCCAGCCGGAACCCGTGCATCCCAATCGGACTGCGCACCCGTTCCTGACCATCCAGCGAATAACTGCGTGGTACGACATGCAGTACCTCGCGGTTATGCGGAATCGCAATCGCGCGAGCGGCCTCCATCGCCTTATCCAGATCGTCCATATTCACGCCGCGCTGTCCGGCAATACCGACCACACCCCGGCTGTTCAGGGAAGCAATATGACTCCCTGCCACGCTGACGAATGCTCGCGCAATATCAAAACCGCTGCTTTTTTCGGCTTTATGCACAGCGGCGGAAATGGCTGCCGTGAGTTGTCCCATGTCATTTACAACGCCCTTTTTCATGCCGTCGCTGGGTTCAATTCCCACGCCGACCACGAAAATATCGTCAGGGCGCACTTCCGCCACTATCGCGCAGATTTTCCGCGTTCCAACGTCTAACGCTACTGCGAGATCACTCATAAATAAATCTACTGCCCCTCACAACAATAAACGGGGTGATCCGGGTTCATGACATTAATCTCTGCTGGATGCACACCACGCGCCTGAACGTCCTTAACGATAGCCTCGTAAATCAGTAATTTCTCTGGCATATCGGTACCAGTACCAAACCACGCCATCCAGCCGCGCCCGTCCGCGTAGCCCAACCCTTTGTTCGGGTCATAACGCAAATCGGTGATATTCGAACGCAGCGCCTTTAATTGCAACGCACCGGTCACAACATCCACGCCAATCTGAACATTTGGCCCCAACGGCCCATCATTGACGGTAGATGTAACCCGCAGCAAATCAGAACGATCTTCCCGCAGATTCATCACCCGTCCCTGAATATCCAGCCACACAGGTACACTGGATTGTTCCCATATTAGCGCCGGTTCACGTTCCTGCACAATCACCTGAACCATATTCGGCGGCCATCCTACAGTAACCGTCGCGTCAGCAATCGTCGGTGAACGCAAAATATTCTTGCGTACTTCCGCCGGGTCAACCCAGAAGATATGCATATTGGCGATTCCAGTCAGTGTAAAGACTTCTTCTTTACTCATATACTTCAGGCCGCCTACCGAGATCCCGTGAATATAAAAAATGTTGGCGCTGAAAAACAGAAATACGACCACCAGCATACCGATGACAATCAATCCGCTGATAATCCGCCAGCCCACGAAACCAGCCCGCTGTGCACCATGCTGCGCCACCGCACGCTCAGCGACACCTGCGGCGGGCATCGCCCCGCGCACAATACTTGGCGTGCGTGAGCCTGCTTTACGTCGTTCGCGCAAACGCGATGTCATCCTATCACCTGGGCTAACAATATCATAACCAACATTATCCCACAACTTCCCCGAAAATCACAATCAACTTTGTTAATTCTACAAACCAATTTCCAACACTGCCTATTTTCCGCTCTGCTCCAGAAAAGAATCTCTCTCGGTGTCCTCGGATTCTCGGCGGTTCAATTTCAGGCTTCCAGTGTGTATGCCGCTCACACCTCACATCCATTCCCCCACCAACTCGACTTCCATCTCTAGTTCTACGCCGCTTTTCTCATACACAACCGTCTGCACATGCCGAATCAGCGCATAATAATCGGTAGCAGTGGCCTTTTCCTTATTGATGAAAAAATTAGCATGAACAGGCGAAACCTGCGCCCCGCCAATCTCATAACCTTTGAGTCCGGCCGCTTCAATCAATCGTCCAGCATGATCTCCCGGCGGATTCTTGAATATGCTGCCTAGACTGGCTCCCGGCGGCTGCGTTGTTTTCCGGTACTCGATGTTATGCTCCATCCTCGCCAGAATCGCCTGCGGCTCATCAGGTGTTAATGCAAACTGTGCCAGCAGCACCAGAAATCGTCGGTCTGACCGCGCCTTCAGGCTCGATGTTCGATAGCCGTACTGCAAATCCGCCCGCGTCATCAACTGTGGCCCCTTCACGGCATCCAGCACCACCGCTTCTGTCAGTGTACTGCCGATGTCGCCGCCGTGTGCGCCAGCATTATTAACAACTGCCCCGCCCACTGTCCCCGGCACACTCACCGCCCATTCTAATCCTGCTAACCCATGCGATTGGCATTTCCGCGCCAGAACCGTCAATCCTGTGCCACCCGTCACCGAGACATTCTGACCATTGTGCCAATCCCCGAATGTGACCGCGCTCACGTCATTAATCACGACCAGTCCGCGCACGCCCTTATCGGACACCAGCACATTCGCCCCGCCGCCCAGAATCCGCACCGGAACGCCCTGTTCCCACGCCGCGCTCACCACCGCGACCAGTTCCTCAGTCGATTCTTTGGCGACATACAGCCAGTCCGCCGCACCGCCCAGCCGAGCCGCCGTATAACGCGACATCACCTCATTGCGCAGCAGCCGTCCGGCATAAATCTCAGGCAGCTTCAACACAACCAACCACCCGTAAGGCTTCAGGCGACAACACTTTGGAAAGAGTCAGACCTATATATATCTTTGTAGGG
>JBGAGR010000293.1:0-9898 GCA_044226645.1 Aggregatilineales bacterium | reverse complement strand
TATAGGCGGCGCTCTGGAAAATGTAGGATTTTATCTGATGCCGATTGAGGCGCTGGTAGATGGTTTCGAAGGGAAACAGAGATTGCAGTTTAAAGTGGTTCGGTAAGACAATCGTGCCAGGTTTGTCGTCCCCCGCATAGGAGAAAATGAGCGGCGCGATGATTCTATCGAGCATAGGTTCGTAGTAAAACCATTCATAGATACCGGATTGTCCGGGCGGCAGTCCGGTGTGAATGGCGGTGATATGGGCGGCGGTGGTGGAAGGAAACTGCGATGTCAGTTTGGAGACCACACCGTGATCGAGAAAGCGCTGCAAAAAAGGATAGCGCTCGGCGTATTTTTCAAAGAAGCGCCAGCCAAAAGCATCGACATAGAGGAAAATGACTTTTTGAGCACGGTGGGGCAAATCGCCTAATACATCGTCGGGCAAGCGCGCATCGCCTTCGCCCGTGAGCAAGTGCTCTACAGTGGCGGGGATGCGGGAAAAATTGTAGGACTCGTAGAGTGGTTTGCGAAAATGGGTGTTCAGCCAGGATGAATTGACGGCTTGTAAAGAGGCTTCGTTAATCATGATTTCTCCATCGTACAGGTGCGGCTAGTATAGTACCTCTCGGATTGCATCTTACCTAGACCTTTCCGGCAGAAGTAAATCCAATTTAACGATGAAGCGTAGTTAAAACGCAGAGGAAAGCGGATTTGCCCTGCGTATAATCATTGTGATTTAAATGATGAGATGAAGGATCACTATTGTGCGACTTCTTTATCCATTGAAGTTGAGTGCGCTCGTCACGGCGGATGCCTGCGTGGAACTCCTGGATCAATCGACATCATCGTCGAATAACCGATACCTCTTTGACATCAATAGCGGACTTTCGATCAAGGACACGCGAGAAAGTCCCCCTTATTACGGCGTTAATGATCCGGATAATCAAGCCTATGTTTATCTCCAGTACGTGCCCAAATTTGATGGCCTGAGTTCACTTTACGTCCGATTACGCGACATACCCGACGGCATTTTGCTGGAAAAGGACATGTTTCCGTCGTATTCCAATGACGGCCTGGGAAGTTATGTGCGCTGGTCACAGGATGGGAAACGCATCGCTTATCTCTGGACGGGGACAGATAAGAAGGTGCATCTTTCAACCGTGAATGCGGATGGCACGAGCAAGCAAACCGATACGGTTTTTGCGCCGGAAAAGGTTCCCTTCACGATTAATCGTCTGCTGATGAGCGAATGGTCAGCCGATGGGGAATATCTGGCTGTGGCGGAACGCGGGAACGGTAACACGGGTTTCTGGTTCTGGTCGACGAATCCACTCAAAAGAGTGAATACGCCCTTTGATGAGCAGGCTTTGTCGCGGGGTGTGTGGTCGCCAACGGGGCATACTTTCGCGGCGATTATTCCCGCTGAACAGCCTCAACTGGTGCTGATGACAGCGGGGGACAATGCTTCAGTCCAGACCATTGACTTATCAGCAGGGGATTATGAGCAGGTATCGTGGTCGCCGGATGGGGAGTACGTGATGCTTTCGGCGGTGATTGAAAATCGTGATGATCCCAATCGCAATGCTTACTGGCGGCATGATTTGTATAAGGCAGATGGAACTGCTGTGATAACAGGCATTCGGGGCAATGATGATAAGGCATCCGGGGATGCTTCATATTTGTTTGGGCCGGGTGGCAGCATCACACTCACCGGGCATACCTTAAGCGCAGTATGGAGACCGCAGGGGCATGACTGGGTATTTGCGACGCAGAATGGGATAGGCGATGATACAAGCATTGATATGGTTGTTCTGGATGCAGGAACCGGGCAGTATCAAACACTGGTACAGGACATTTTGCCTGATTATGTCTCCGAGATTTTCAACAACCAGATTAGTACGGTTATCAGCGCACCTACGTCATTTGATTCTATCCCGGAAGTTCCCAGCACCATCCAGATGATGATTCCGTACTGGGAAGATGGCAAGATTAATGTAGCTATGATTGATCTGGCGACTATGAACCGAACCGCTATCGTAAGTGGAGCTGATGATCTTGCCCGCCCTAATAGTTTTTTCCGCAATCCTACCTTCTGGTTAGGGAGTGACCTGGGGGTTGCGGCCTGGGTCACTAAACCGGGAGCAAATCACAGAATTGAGTTACGGATGATTAACACGCATGATGCCGCGATCCATGAACTGCCGTTTGAATTGCAGGCAATCGATCAATTTTCGAGGGTTGGCCAGTCGTGGGCAATTTTCGTCGGGATGCAAGATGATGTTTTCAACTTATACGCTTTTAATTTCTGGACGGGTGATTACCGTGAACTGATGCACGACGTGGGTGGATTGGCAGAACTTCAGTGGTCGATCCGAATAGATTCACAGGAAAAGATTGCTGTGGTTGGTTATCTGGGTGTTCAGGATCAAGTGAGCCATTACGCGCTGGTATCCCTGACAGGCGACGAATCATCGATAGCGATTGCCAGCAATGGACTGAATTCCATGCAATGGTCACCAGATGGACAGCAAGTCGCACTCATTCAAGGTATTTCGTATAAAGATCGCTATTTACAAATCGTTGCTCGGGATGGCACTGTGCTGAAGAATATGACTTTGACACCGGATTTTAAGATGGCTGTGTGGATCAGACAATGGACAAACTGTTCTTAGTCGATGGAAGCGGTAAGAAAAAGCCCCGCGCGGGTGGCAGGGCTTGTACTGTCGAGACTTATGACACGGCTTCAAGTGGTTCGCGCCGCCGCCGGAAGTATTTTTCAATCTCTACGGCACCCAGCATGACGGCTGCCAGTCCAATAGTAAAGATCAACTGAAGGGGATCCAGCGCAACGGTTTCGAAAGTGAACTGCAAGAAGGGAAGATAGATGACTCCCAATTGCAGCAGGAAGGTGGAAATCACCGCGCCCAGCAAAATCCGGTTTTTGCTGAACCATGTGTTGAAGAAGGATACTTTGTCGCCTGCATGAATGGCCATGACATGGAAAATCTGTCCAAGCGCTAACACGCTAAAAGCGATGGTTCGGGGCAGGCGTTCCGCTTCGCCAATAATGCCACCACTGGTATGATCGCCTATAGGTAGATCATTCTCATGATCGATGAGGAGTGTGCGGCGTTCTTCCAGTGAGAGATTATCCCAATTTCCGCCAACCAGTACGTCCAGATGTTCGTCGCCAATGACTCTTTCCAGCTTGGTCGCGTCCATGTATTCCAGTGCCAGCGTTTTGCTGAGCGGATCCATCTCATGAGCAGCGTAGCCAAAGATGTAACTTCCGAGGGTGATAGTGGTCAGCAGGAGTGATACCCAGATGATATGGACACCCATGCCACCCGCGAAAATGCTTTCGGTGATGGGGCGCGGCTTGCGTTTCATCACGCCTTCTTCGGCGGGTTCAAAACCCAGGGCGATGGCGGGTAAACCATCCGTGACCAGATTGATCCACAAAATCTGAATCGCCAGCAGTGGAATTTTCAGACCCGCCAGCAGCGAGAGGAACATGACCAAAATTTCGCCCACATTGGAACTGAGCAGGTACTTGATGAATTTGCGAATGTTATCGTAGATGACGCGGCCTTCTTCGATGGCAGCAACGATGGAGGCAAAGTTGTCGTCGGTCAGCACCATGTCGGCTGCGCCTTTGCTGACATCGGTTCCGGTGATGCCCATCGCGACACCGATGTCGGCCTGTTTGAGGGCAGGCGCGTCGTTGACTCCATCGCCAGTCATGGCAACGATATGATTTTGTTTTTGCAAAGCACGGACGATGCGGAGTTTGTGTTCTGGTGAGACACGGGCAAAGGCGGCTGTTCGATTGAAGGCTTCCAAGATCTGGTCGTCCGTCATATTGTCCAGTTCTGCTCCGGTGACAGCCTTTTGTCCATCCTGCAAAATGCCCAGATCACGGGCAATAGCTTCAGCAGTGAGGGCATGGTCGCCTGTAATCATGATACTGCGGATTCCAGCAGTACGGGCTGTTTTGACAGCTTCGCGGGCCTCTGGGCGGGCAGGGTCGAGAATGCCGACTAAGCCCAGTAAGTTGAGATTGCGTTCAATATCCGGCGTGATTTCATGCGGTACAGTGTCGAGCGGACGATAGGCGATGCCCAATACACGCAAACCATTTTTTGCCATCGTGTCGATCTGGTTACGCCATTGTTGGCGGCGTTCTTCGGTGAGTGGGGCAGGGCCATCCGGCAGCGTTTCATGAGTCGCCCAGTCAATGAGCTGATCTGGTGCACCCTTGGTGATGGAAATGTAATCTATATTCGGAAAATCAATTTTGGCTTCCTGACCGACAATCTGGTGGATGGTGGTCATGGCCTTGCGTTCGCTGCTGAAGGGCAGTTCACCCACACGCGGCAATTGTTTTTCCAGGCGGGGGCGTGTCCAGCCGATTTTCTGAGCAGCCACGAGCAGGGCACCCTCGGTGGTATCGCCTACGATACTAACACCCCCATTTTGTTCGCTGCCTTGCAGGTAAGCGTTGGTTGAGAGTGTTATTGCGGCAACGAAACGACGCAGCGGCGCGGTGGATTGAATATCGACGGTTTGATCCTGTACCCTGAATTTGCCTTGCGGTGTGTAGCCAATTCCGGTGATGACTACATCGTTGTAACCGGGCAGCGCGATGCGGGTAGCGGTCATCTCATTTTTAGTGAGCGTCCCGGTTTTATCGGAACAGATAACGGTTACGGAGCCGAGTGTTTCGACAGCGGGTAGCCGTCGTATCAGGGCGTGGCGTTTGACCATGCGGGATGCGCCCAGCGACAGGCTGATGGTTATAAGAGCAGGAAGTCCTTCCGGAACGGCGGCAACAGCGAGACTGATAGCGGTCAGGAACATATCCTCAACCGGAATCCCACGTATAACCCCTGCAACGAACACGATGGTGACGATGATGCCTGCGCCGATGGCTAGGGTTTGACCGAGTTTATTTAAGCGCCGCTGTAGAGGGGTGATACCCTGCTCAACCTGAAGCAGCAGCGCAGCGATGTTACCTAACTCGGTCTTTAGCCCAGTTTGGGTGACTGCCATCTCCGCGCGCCCAAAAGTGACGGCTGTGCCCATAAAGGCCATGTTGGTACGGTCCGCAACGGCTATTTTCTGATCGCCATTTAAGGTTTCAATATGCTTGTCAACTGGCATGGATTCGCCCGTTAAGGCGGATTCATCGATTTGCAGATTATGGCCCTCGACCAGCCTTCCATCGGCGGGGATACGATCCCCTTCTGCCAGAATGACAATATCACCGGGAACGAGTTCTTCGGCGTTAATTTGCTGAACTTCGCCTTTGCGACGCACCCTGACCAGCGGAACCTGAAGGGCGCTGAGGGCTGCTAAGGCTTTTTCGGCCTGAAATTCCTGATAAGTTCCCAGAATCGCATTCAGAATGACAATGGCGAGGATGACAATGACATCCTTGGTATCGCCCAGGAAGGCCGAAATGACAGCCGCAACGATCAGAATAATGACCATCAGATCGGTGAACTGACCGAGAATCAGTTTGAACCAGTTGGTCTTTTCACCGACCGGTAAGCTGTTTTTACCGTATTCGATGCGGCGTTGTTCGACTTCAGCATCGGATAGCCCGGTTTCAACACTGGTTTTGAGCCGTTTCAGACTTTCAGCGATATCGAGTTGGTAGAAATCCTGCATCAGGATAGCCTCGTCATATTTTGAAATGATTGTAATGAATCTACAGTGTACCTATGAATTTGCTTGCGGTTGCCATAAGGTTGCAGCGCCGTTTAACTCTACCGTTTGTTCCCGTAACTGCGCTACGCTTTGGCGTAACAATCCCCCAGAAATAGGGGGGTTGTGTAATTTGTCACATTCGAACCAGGCAGCAGAAAGGCGAGGTTAAAAAGGCACTTTTATTCCCTATCAGTGTAGGGGAAAAGTTAATACGACAAACCCCTAAGAAAAGGGGGTTCAAATTGTGGAAGAGAAGGCAGTACGCGAGATTTACCGTATAATCAAACAAAATTGTCACGTTTGGATGGAAATTATATTTTGCTCGCCTGCGTGTGCGAATATGGGGAGAAATAGATTGTGGAAGTTGATTTAGAACTGTACCGCGAAGAATTATTGATTTCGGAAAATCCAGCCGTTCGCCTGAGTTACATCGAAGTTGCGCCGGAACGTCCTGCTGGGACAATGATTTTCGTACATGGCTATGGCGGTTACGCCATGCAGTGGAAGTTCCAGTTAAAGGCGTTTTCCGATAACTACCGGGTGATTGCCTATGATGTGCGCGGGCATGGACGTTCCGATGCGCCCTATTCGCAGTATACGATGGCGGAAATGCAGTCTGATCTGGATACGCTGATTGAAAAGCTGAACGTTGAGCTGCCCTTTACGCTCATCGGGCATTCGTTCGGCGGGGCAGTTGTGACAGAATTCGCCCATCGTCGTCCGCAGGATGTGGCGAATCTGGTGCTGATCGCGGCGACGGGTGAATATTCGCTGGTTTGGGCAGCAGCACAGTTATTGAAGCTGCCGCTGCCGATTCTGCGTCCGATTCGCGGCATGGTACGTAAGCAGTTGGCGGCGGAAGCGCATGTGCTGAAGCGGATTTATTTCAACAATATGTCGAAGTGGAATGGCTGGAGTATGTTCCGCGATTTACGGATGCCTGTGCTGGTGATTCGTGGGGAACGTGATCAGGTCTATCCAACCGCAGTGTTTGAGGAAGTCGCGCGGACGATTCCGGATGCGGAAGATGTGAATATAGGGGTATCGCGTCATCTTGTCCCGCTGGAAAGGGCGGATGCGGTGAACCGGGCGATTGGGCGCTTTGTGCGCGGGAATGATGATGAACACAGTTGGGGTGGTCAGCGTGCTAACCCATCGCTGCTATCGGATCGCCCCTGGTTGAAGCATTACGAACACGGTGTCCCGACCATGCTCGGATTGCCCAATCGTCCATTATTTCGCTTACTGCACAGTGCGGTGCGGCGCTTTGGCAGCCGTCCGGCGACGGTTTTTGGTGGGCGGACGCTAACTTACAAACAATTGGATGCTGAAGCCAACAAGGTTGCCAATGCACTGCGTTCGCTGGGTGTGGAGAAGGGCAGCCGGGTGATGCTGCTGCTGCCGAATACACCGCAATACATTATCGCCTTTTATGCCACACTCAAGGCGGGCGGCGTGGTGGTTTCGACCAGTCCAGTGAATGATCGTGAGGAATTGCAGCGACAGGTGGTGGATTCAGAGGCCGAATTTTTGATTACGCTGACGTTATTCAGTGCTACGGCGCGGCATGTGCTGGCAAATACACAGCTTAAGGGCGTGATTTTCACCAACATCAAGGATTATCTCAGCCCAATTAGAAAGCTGCTTTTCAGCCTGACACGGGAGCAAAAAGAAGGGCATCATCTGAGCGGTGGATTGCAAAAGAAGGAATATTCGTGGACAGAATTAACTCGTTCGCACCCGCCCACACGACCGCATGTGGATGTTGATCCGGATTCAGTGGCGGTCATCAAATACACGGGCGGCACGACAGATAAGCCCAAAGGAGTGCTTCTGAGTCATCGAGCAGTGCTGGCGAATGCGCTGCAAACGCGGCACTGGATTACGGATTTGAAGGAGGGACGGGAAACGGTGCTTTCGGCGCTGCCATTTTCGCACAGCTACGGTATGACAGCGGCGATGAATGTGCCGATTGCCTTGGGCGCGAAAATCATCATCATGCCTAATTTCGCGACCAAAGATGTTCTGGATCATATCCGGCGTTATAAGCCAACATTGTTCCCCGGTGTGCCAACGATGTATATGGCCATTAATCAGTTTTCGGGCGTGCGGAAATTCGGCATCAAGAGGTGAAATGCGTATTCGAGCATGGTTCTACCTGTCGAGGTACAGGAAGCGTTTGAAAAGCTGACGCGCGGGCGTTTGCTAGAAGGCTATGGTCTGACAGAGGCTTCGCCCGTGACGCATTCGAATCCGCTATGTTGGGTGGAAATGGCAGGCTAACCACACCCTGACCCTGGGGCACAGATGCGCGATTCTCTGATCTGGCAACCGGGGAACCGTTACCTGCCGGACAGATTGGTGAACTGGCAGTGAAGGGACCACAGGTCATGATCGGTTATCTGGGGAAAGAGGAGGGGGAACAGCCGTTAACACCAGATGGCTGGCTGCTGACGGGGGATATTGCCCGGATGGACGAGGACGGGTACTTCCAGATTATCAACCGCAAGAAAGAGATGATTCTAGCGGGGAAATATCAGGTGTATCCGCGTGATGTGGAAGAAGTGCTGTATGAGCATCCCGGCGTGAAAGAAGTGGCGGTAGTGGGGTTAAGTGTGTCGGGGAACGATGGCGATCAACGAGTGAAAGCCTATGTGGTGCCGCGCCCCGGTACGACCTTGACCGCCGAGGAATTGATTACCCTGTGCAAGCGGCGTTTGAAGGAATATGCGGTTCCCTGGGAAGTCGAATTCCGGCAGGAACTTCCCAAGAGCTTTGTCGGGAAAGTGCTGCGGCGGGTGCTGGTCGAAGAAACAGCGGAGATGGAAGCCGTTTCAAAAGAGGCTATAGATTAGAGAATAAACGACGGATTTACCGGATTTCCCGTTTCCGTTTGTTCGATTCCGGCATTTCTTCAACGAGTTCGCCCTCATCGTCGATGCTCAGGCGGCGGCTATCAAAGTTGTTGCCCATGTTGGTACGTTCACGCATCCCATCGGCAAAACCTTCACGATAGGCCTGCCGTTCCAAGTTCGTGTTTTCTGGACGCTGGGTGTAATGATACGACGCGATGATATGGACGATAAGGAAGGGTATCCAGAGCATGACAATCACAGGCAGTGAGTTATTGTAGTCATTTAGATTGCTGGGATTAAAGGCAATTTGATAAAAGGTCACTGCCCAAAAAAGCGTGAAAAGTAACCCATGCAGCATGACTGACCCACGCCATAATCGCTTTTCCAAAGAAGTGTTTTTCCTGCCCATTCGATTTCCCTAAATCGTGCTTTTTGTGTTTCCTCAGTATACGCGAATCGGGAGGGCTGAGTTGCACTTATCCGATGATGTGCCCCTGCATCTCGGTGGGTACAGGTAGCTGCAGACGATTGAGCAGCGTGGGGGCGATGTCCATCAGTTGATGACCCGTGATGCGGCCTGCACCTTTCTTGCCCGGTTCGTGCAGGATGAACATGCCGTTGATGGCGTGGTTGGCATCATCCGGGCCGGTGTCATTCTCGAAGGTGTAGTGTTTGCCGTGACCGAGTGTGCCGACGGAACGCCAGTGCAGATCGCCAAAATAGACCATCAAATCTGGCGCGACTCCGTTCACCTGCTGATACACGTCTTCCGGTTTGAAAACGTGTGTGTTGAGGCGTTCGCCTTCAGGGCTGGGAATAGATTCAATGGCTGTAACCAATTCATCCCGGACGCGCTCATAATCGGCGGTAGGAACAATGCCCTGTGGTTCGCGGCCTGCCACATTCAGGAAAACGCGCCCGTAATAACCGCCGCTTGACCAGGCGCGGGTATGCGCCCAATCAATATCGGCATCCTCAATTTTGGTCAACTGACCTTCGACGGGAGGGGTATTGAAGGCCAGCCAGCCATTGCGCCACAGCCATTCGTTGACGCAAATGCCGCCATCCATGCGGGAAACACCGTGATCGCTGACCACCAACATGATTACATCGTCACCTGCGAGTTGGATCAGTTCGGCGGCGAAGGAATCCATCATCTTGTAATAATCGCGAATGGCGTGTTCGAAAGGATTACCCGGTTCGTAGAGGCGGTGCTGCGGGTCATGGAAGCGCCAAAAACCGTGATGCATCCGGTCAACGCCGATGTTGACGTGCATGAAAAAATCCCAGGGTTTGGTTTTGATGGTGTGACGTACCATTTTCATCTGGATTTCGGTCATGTCCAA
>JBGAGR010000292.1:0-9388 GCA_044226645.1 Aggregatilineales bacterium | reverse complement strand
CAGCCGCCAGAAGTACATAATCCAAACGCGGGTCAGTCTGCATCATCCCGCGCGCCATATTCATCGCAATCGGAGCGCCTGCACATAGGGCATATACCTCGAAAGCATAGGCGTTCACCGCGCCCACATTGTGCTGAATTTTCGAAGCCGCGTTCCATACCAGATGATCTTTATGCTCGCTGCCATGCGAAATCACCAGCTTGATTTGATCACCGAAACATTGGCCTGCTCAAGCGCTTTTTCTGCCGCGCGGCTCGCCATAAACGTCACGGTTTCTTCATCATTGGCGATGTGCCGCTGGCGGATGCCCATCTTTCTCGCGCAAAACCGCTTCTGGAATGCCTGTCGCGTCCACTAAATCAGCCGCCGTTTCAATCGCTTGCGGGAAATATGTGCCAAAACCGACGATTCCAACTGGAATGCTCATCGGAAAATCCTTTCTCAATCACTGTGCCTTCTGGTATACCCCATTTTGTTACGCGACCCACAAACGAAAATAAGTTATGTTCCGCGATTCAACGTATTTTCATTCAAGTTTACAGTAATTGGTTGATGTGATGCATACAATGCTGCCCAACTATTGCTTAAAAAAGATCGGGAGCTTATTACGATGCCTGTCCCCACCTTCCGGCATTACTGCCAAAATGATGACGACTCCCCGTTTGACTACCCGCGTTTTATTCAGTGGCGCGGATGACGGAATCCCCGTTTTGTTCCTGCACGGCAATGCTTCATCGGCTACCTATTGGGAAGAAGTCATGCTGGCGCTTCCGGCTGGCTATCGTGGTATTGCCCTGACCATCGTGGATATGGTGATGCAGACCGTTCGAAAAAAGTCGATGCCACACGCGGGATGAGCGATTTTGCCGACGATGCGATTGCGCTGCTGGATACACTCGGCATCGAAAAAGCGCATGTCGCTGGACATTCGATGGGTGGCTCGGTCATCTGGCAGCTTCTCATTGATTATCCTGAGCGTTTCCTGACGGTGACACTGGCAGCACCGGGTTCGCCCTTCGGTTTCGGCGGGACAAAAGGTCTTGAAGGCACGCCAAATTACGCTGATTTCGCGGGTTCCGGTGGCGGTGTGGTCAATCCCACATTTACGCAGTTGATGGCGAATGGTGATCGTGGCAGTGATAACCCGCAGGCCTCCCCGCGCATCGTCATGAACAGCTTCTACTGGAAGCCGCCCTTCAGGCCTGCTCGTGAAGAAGATTTGCTCTCCTCGCTGCTTTCCGAGCATGTCGGCGGGCAGGAATATCCGGGCGATATGACCCCTTCCGCCAATTGGCCGAATGTCGCGCCGGGTGTATGGGGGCCAGCCAACGCCCTCGCGCCAAAATATCTGGGTGACATCAGCAAGCTGTATTCCAACAGCGCCAAGCCTCCCGTCTTATGGGTACGCGGCGACTCCGATCAGATCGTTTCTGACCAATCGCTTTTCGATATGGGCACGTTAGGTTCGTTAGGTGCGGTTCCAGGTTGGCCGGGAGCAGATGTGTATCCGCCGCAGCCAATGGTCAGTCAGACTCGCGCCGTGCTGGAGAAGTACAAGGCCGCTGGTGGCACATATACCGAACTCGTCCTGAAGGATGTCGGTCATACGCCGTATATCGAACAACCCGAAGCCTTTAATCAGGCATTCCACGCCCATTTGAAAGCCTAGCAGAAGCATGTCAGTTGGGGCAGTTTCATGCATCGTCCCAATTTGACCATTCAGGCACTCGCTATGACAATGAACGGCGTTCGCAATCGAGAAGCTATTTCGTTCAGGACTGCGGGGCTGAGGGCAGATGAGAGTCTGTCGAACATAAAATGTATGGCAAAAACGTTATTTGACAGCGGTTTCGATCAACTGGATCGGGCTATTTTAGACGACAGTCTGTCGAACATAAAATGTATGGCAAAAACGTTATTTGACAGCGGTTTCGATCAACTGGATCGGGCTATTTTAGAAGAACTTCAGGTCAACAGCCGGATTAGCGTGGCTGATCTGGCGCGGAAAATTCATCTTTCGCCGCCAGCGGTTCACCAGCGCATCAAACGGTTGGAACGGGCGGGGGTTATCCAGCAGTATGTGGCGCTGCTTAACCGGGAGATGTTGGGCTATGACCTGCTGTGCTTTATCCGAGTCAGCATCCAGCCGCATACCAAAGCCCAGTTGGATGGTTTTCAAGCGGCAGTCGAAGCGCTCCCGGCTGTGCTGGAATGTTATCGAACTGCTGGAAGTCACGATTTGCTGCTGAAGGTGGCTGTGCCCGACCACAAGGAACTGGACAAATTCATCAGTGAGCATTTGATGACCATTCCTGGTGTTGACCGTATCGAGGCCAGTCCGGTGCTGAATGAAGTGAAGGCGACAACAGCGTTGAAGCTGAAGTAGCTAAGAGCGATTAGCTGTTAGCTTTTAGCGACAAGCAAATGATGAATGGTGTTTTAGGGACTAACAACCAAAAACTAAAAACTAATGACTCGTTTTATGCGATTTATTCAGAAGCACTAAGGTTAGCGTATGTACGTAGGCGATTATCTGGGGCGCAGGGCGCTCTATACTCCCGATCAACTGGCGATTGTCGATGCAGGTAAAGTCCCGCACCGGACATTTACTTACAGCGAACTCAATAACCGCGCCAACCGTCTGGCGAACTGGCTGCGGGATGGCGCGGGGATTCAGAAGGGGGATCGGGTGGCTATTCTCGCCTATAACGGCGTGGAATACCTGGATACCTTTTTCGCCTGCGGGAAACTCGGCGCGATTCTGGTGCCGCTCAACTGGCGCTTGCACTGGCGTGAGATGTTGCAACTGATCGAAAAAACCACGCCCAAAGTGATGGTTTACTCGGAGGAGTTTAAAGAGCCTATTTCGCAGATTGTCGCGCAGGACACCAGCATCAAACATCTGCTGCATATCGAGGGCAAGGGCGTTCCCAACAGTCGTTACTTCGAAAAGACCCTGAGCGATTCGATTCTGCGTCCGGTCACGACTGATGGTTTGACCGAGGAGGACATTGCTTGCCTGATTTTCACGGGTGGCACGACGGGCTTGCCCAAAGCCGCACAGATCAGCCATCGGATGATCGCCTGGAATACGCTCAACACCATCATTCACGATTTGCAGCATGGCGATGTGACGGTCAATACCTTCCCGCTGTTCCATACAGGCGGGCTGCTGGTGTATACCACCCCCCTGCTCATCTTAGGCGGGACGGTTGTGCTGACACGACAGTTTGATGCCGAACAGGTTTTAAGTCTGCTGGAAGAATACTCCGCGACGGTTTATGCGGGAGTGCCAACCACTTACCAGATGATGACCGCCGCACCGAATTGGGCGGAAGCTGATCTGAGCAATCTGCGCTTCTGTACCAGCGGCGGCGCACCGCTCCCTGTCTATCTGGTCGAGAAATTCCGCGCACAAAAAGGTGTGCAGTTCAAACAGGGTTTTGGCATGACCGAATTTGGCCCCGGTGTGTTCGCGCTGGCGCAGGAAGATGCCATCCGCAAGGCCGGGAGTATCGGCAGACCGAATTTCTTTGTCGATGCACAGATTGTGGATGAGCAGAATAACCCGGTTGAGCCGGGAACAGTGGGTGAACTCGCGCTGCGGGGGCCATCCATGTGTTCCGGCTATTTCAATGACCCGGAAGCCAGCGCCTCGGTAGTGGATGAACAGGGTTGGTTCCATACGGGCGATCTCGCCATGATGGACGACCAGTCGTATTTCACCATCGTTGATCGCAAGAAGGATATGTTCATCAGCGGCGGCGAAAATATTTATCCGACGGAAATCGAGCATGTCCTCTACAAGCATTCAGCAGTCGAGATGTGCGCGGTAGTGGGTGTGCCGGATGAAAAATGGGGCGAAGTCGGCAAAGCATTCGTCATCCTGAAACCCGGAATGCAAATTTCCGAAGGCGAACTTTTCGCACATATGCAACATTATCTGGCAGGGTACAAAGTCCCCAAAACGATTGAATTCCGCAGTGAACTACCCATCTCGGCGGCAGGCAAGATTTTAAAACGCGAACTGGTCAACCCCGCGCCGGAAGGGACAAGCCATGAATCTTAAAATTGGCGATACCGCCAGCCGGACGAAAATCATCAGCGATGAGGATGTGCGGCTGTTCGCGCAGGCGACAGGCGATTCGAACCCGGTGCATCTGGACGAGGCTTACGCGGCAACGACCCGCTTTGGGAAGCGCATCGCTCATGGGATGCTCACAGGCAGCCTGATTTCCGCCATTTTGGGTAACGACCTCCCCGGCTCCGGAACTGTGTATCTGGGGCAGGATTTCAAGTTTAAAGCGCCAGTCTATATTGGTGACACGGTGACAGCGACAGTGGAAGTGGTGAAATACCGCGAGGATAAGCGCATCGCTACGTTCCATACGACCTGTACCAATCAGGATGGCGTGCTGGTATTAGAGGGTGAGGCGGTAGTGATTGCACCGTAACCGCTTTTCCTGTTTTTTTGAAGTAAAGTTTGTGTGGAGGAAACTCATGCGTAAATCGTTTCTTGTTTTGTTAATTGGTGTACTTTTAACCGTTCTGCTGGCAGGCAGCGTCGCCGCTCAGGACACCCAACCGCTGGTCATCGGCCTGATGGTCGACCAATCCGGCGCACTGACCATCTACGGCATCGAAGAAGAATATGGCTTTAAGCTCGGTCTGCTGTATGCCACAGGTGTCAACCCCGGCGACTATAACTATGATATGGACAAGGCTCTGGAAGCGGTGACGATTGCCGGACGACCTGTAAAAGTCGTCATGCGCGATAATGGCAGCGTACCGGATACGGCAGCCAGTCAGGCGCGTGAACTGGTCGAGCAGGAAGGCGCGGAAATTCTGGTTGGCTCGCCCAGTTCAGGGGTGATGACCGGGGTTCAGCAGGTCGCAGTTGACTCAGATGTGATCCTGTTCGCTGACCCAGCAGCTTCCCCCGCCATCACTGGCGCGAATTTCAATGTCAATACTTTCCGTGTTTGCCGCAATACCTTCCAGGATTTCCTGGCTTTTGCCCCCTATGCGACAGAAAACATCGGTAAGGATTTCGTCATTCTGGCGATTGACAACGACTTTGGTAAAGCTTCGGCTGGCGCAGCGGTAGCTGTACTGGGTGGCGCGGGTATCAACTTCGTCAGTGACCCGATTTACGCGCCGCTGGACACCACCGACTTCACACCGTATTTGCAGCAGGTTCTCGACTCCGGTGCGCAGGCGGTTCTCCCGATCTGGGCAGGCGATAGCTCTGTTACCCTGTTCCAGCAAATCGCGGAACTGGGTGTCGGCAAGCAGATGGCGGTGGTCGCGGCCTTCAATTCCAACGATATTGTGAAACTGAGCGACCCCAGCACTATCGGCAACATCTCGTGGATTGTCTATCACTATTCATTCCCCAAGAACGACATCAACGACTGGCTGACCATCAATTATCAGGATGTCTATAAGGACGTGCCCGATCTGTTCAGCGAATGCTCGTTCGCGACTGCTCAGGCGTTGGTTAAGGCTGTCGAAGCAACTAGCGGCGATGCAACCCCTGAAGCCATGATTCCGGCTCTGGAAGGCATGATCTTCAATGGGCCGAAGGGTGCTTATGGCATTCGCCCCTCTGACCATCAGGCGTTGGTTCCGATGTATGTCGCCAAACTGGTGAATCTGGATGACCCGGATCAGAAATACTACGAACTGCTGGCGGAAGTTCCGGCAACCGACATTATCCCACCGGTTATGCTGCCAGACGCACTGAAAGATCGCGTTTCGATGGATGACAAGTTCATGGAAGATTTGAAAGCGGCGAAATAACCCTATTGTTTTGTAGTAGGGACACGATATATTGTGTCCCTACAGGAAATATTTTGTACCCTTGATTAGACGAAATATTCATGGAAAAAACGGCAATTATTCTGGAAACACACGATCTACGAAAAGAGTTTGGCGGATTGGTGGCTGTCGATAACGTCAGTATCCAGATCGAGCGCGGCAGTACGCATTCGATCATTGGGCCGAATGGCGCAGGCAAAACCACTTTTTTTAATCTGCTGACGGGAACGCATAAACCCACGCGCGGCAAGGTCATTTTTAACGGTGAGGACATCACCGATTTACCCGTTCATCGCCGTGCGCACAAGGGTATCGGGCGCTCCTTCCAGATCACCAATATTTTCCCCAATTTAAGCGTACTGGAAAATGTACGTCTAGCGGTTCAAGCGCTGGGAGGCGTGAGTTTCCGTTTCTGGAAACGGGCGGATGCCTACACCGACTACACTCGTCGCGCGATGGAGATTCTGGAACGACTCGGCCTGCATGATATGGCGGAGGCTCCCGCGAATGTATTGCCGCATGGTGGTAAACGTAAACTGGAACTGGCAATTCTGCTGGCAGCCGATACAGAACTTCTGCTGCTGGATGAACCAACAGCGGGTATGGCTTCCGAGCAAGTGCCGGAACTGATGACCATCATCGCGGACATCAGCAATAAGGGCGATAAAACCATCGTCATGGTCGAGCATAACATGAACGTAGTGATGGGCATTTCTGACCGCATCACCGTGATGAGTGCTGGTGCAGTGCTGGTTGAAGGGACTCCCGCACAAATCGCGTCCGATAAAACCGTGCAGAGTGTTTATCTCGGCGAACTCTACGATCTGCCGGAGAGCGGTTCATGAACATCCTCGAAGTGAGTGGGATTCATACCTATATCGGACAATTTCATATTCTGGAAGGGGTGAGCGTGAGTGTCCCGGAAGGCAGCATTACCGTGCTGCTGGGACGGAATGGCGCGGGGAAAACCACGACGCTCAAAAGCATTATGGGGATGACTCCTCCTGCACAGGGCAGTATCACATTTGAGGGAAAACCGCTGCTGGGCAAGCGGCCTTATACCATCGCACAGATGGGTATCGGCTACGTGCCAGAACACCGGGCGATTTTCCGCGAATTGAGCGTAGCCGAAAATCTGCAAATCGCCGAACGGAAAAAAGGCGATTTTGCTCGTAAGGCCGATTTTGTATTCGAACTGTTTCCTGATCTCAAGCGTCTAATTGATCTGCCGGGAGGGAGTCTTTCCGGCGGACAGCAGCAGATGCTCGCGATTGCGCGGGCGTTGATGCCGGATAATCGTCTGCTGCTGATTGACGAACCAAGCGAAGGACTTGCCCCGGTGATTATTGAACATCTGATGAGCGCGATTCGCAAATTAGCTGCACAGACGACGGTACTGCTGGTCGAGCAGAATTTCCGCATGGCGAGCAAGCTGGCTGACCGCTACATCATCATTGATAACGGGCAGAGTCCGGTGAGCGGGGCGATGGTTGATCTGGTGAAGGATGAAGCGTTGGTGCAGCGCTATCTGGGTGTGGCGTAATAGATGAGCAAAATTATTCTTTCAGGACAATTATGAGCGGGACGAAACGCAGTTCGACTGCGGCGATTATTGTGATTATTGGGGCGCTGCTGGCTTTCAATCTCCTGAAATCCGGCGGTGATCTGGGCAACTTCGGCATAACGGTGCTGTCGGGACTGTTTCAGGGGATGCTGCTGTTTCTGGTTGCCTCCGGTTTGTCGATCATCTTCGGGCTGATGGACATTTTGAATCTGGCGCAGGGTACTTATTTCATGCTCGGCGCGTATGTGGCCTACGATATTCAGCATCCGGGTGGACTTATCGACATCACGAGCATTGTTCCTGACCCGAATCTACGCTTTCCGATAGCGGTGCTGGGAGCGGTTCTGGTGGGAGGGCTGCTCGGTGTTGTGCTGGAACGCGGATTCCTGCGCTGGCTGTATTCACGCCCAGTTTTCCAACTGGTACTCACATTCGGTGTTTCGCTGGTGCTTTCCGAGGCGATTAAGTTCATCTGGTCAACCACGCCGTATAGCTGGACGGAAGTTTTCGGGCTGCGGACACAAGCCTTTGAGATTTTCGGACAGGAATTCAGCGTGTACCGACTCTTCATCATCGGCATGGGCTTCCTGCTGATTATCGGAATCGCGCTGCTTTTACGGCGAACACGCACCGGGATTATCATACGCGCCGGGGTGGAAGACAGCGAGATGGTGGAAGCGCTGGGGATTAATGTGCGCGCGGTGTTCACGCTGGTGTTCACGCTGGGCTGCGCGATTGCTGCGTTGGGCGGGGCGGTAGCTGCGCCGTTTCTGGGCGCGTCGGCTTCGCTGGGGGATGCGTTCCTGCTGCAAGGGATCGCGGTAGTCGTGCTGGGCGGCATGGGCAGCTACGAAGGAACAGCCGTCGGGAGCATTATGGTCGGGCTGGCGATTGCTGTCGCGCAGGATGCCGCGATTGGAACCAGTTTTTCCGTACTGCCGAGCATTACGCCGATGCTGGTGCTGATTATCATCCTGCTGATTCGTCCGAGCGGATTGTACGGGAATGCGAGATAAATCATGACACAAATTTCCCGTACAATACGCGAAAACTGGCTGCTCCTGATTATCATAGCGGGATTGATTTTGTTCCCACATATCGTCGGCTGGCTGACGGGTTCGAGTCCGGTGGGTGTGCCGCGCGGCGACAGAATGATTATGCGCGGTGAGTCGGTACGCTGGCAGGCCGTGTTGATCGAGCTGTTCATTCTGGCGATCCTTGCGATGAGCTACAACCTGATGTTTGGATTCACGGGCGTGGTTTCCTTCGGACACGCACTGTTTTTCGGCATGGGCGGTTATATCATCGGACTGGCGCTGCAATACACCGGGATGGACAGCGGATTAGCCTTGATCGTCGGTGCGGTTGCGGGACTCGTGATCTGCGGCGTGTTAGGGCTACTGATCGGACTGGTGTCGCTGCGGCTGCGCGGCGTGTATTTCGCCATTTTCACGCTGGCGGTTGCGCAGATGTTTTTCATCTACTTCGGGCGATTGAGCCTGACCCGCGCGGAAGATGGTTTCCCGATTACCGATCTGCCGAACTGGATTGACCCTTCGCAGAGCCGCCTGAATTACTATTACCTGACGCTGATCTTTTTCGCCGTGACGTTTCTGGTGATCCGGCGGCTGATGAACTCGCCGACGGGAGCGGTGTTCAAGGCGGTGCGGGAGAATGAAGATCGGGCGCAGGCGATTGGGTATAACACGCTGCGTTTTAAGCTCCTTTCGATCATTCTCGCCGGGATGATGGCTGCTGGGGCGGGAATGCTGCAAATCCTGCTCAATAAAAAGGTCGGGCCGGAAATTCTGGGCGTGGGGTACACGGTTGACCCGCTGCTGATGACGATTATCGGCGGGATCGGGACGTTCACGGGGCCGGTGATCGGGGCGACGGGGCTGCACCTGCTGGATACGGTGCTGCGGGAGACGACGCTGACGATTGGTTCGGTGAGCATCCATATCGCGGACATCTGGGGGCTGCTGCTGGGCGGGATTTTCATCG
>JBGAGR010000291.1:0-9356 GCA_044226645.1 Aggregatilineales bacterium | reverse complement strand
CCCATTCTCATCCCGGAATTAGGCCGCTCGCTGAATCCCGTTAAAGACCTGGTGACGCTCTGGAAAGTCTACCGCCTCATCCGCGAACTCAAGCCGGATGTTGTCCACACCCACACCGCCAAAGCTGGATTTGTCGGGCGCGTCGCCGCCTGGATGAACCGTGTCCCGGTCATTGTCCACACTTTTCACGGACATGTCTTTCACGGTTATTTCAGCCCACTGACGACTCAGATTTTCATTTTGCTGGAACGCCTCACCGCCCGTATGTCGGATACCATCATCACTTTAACCGACAGCCTGCGCCGTGAACTGGCGGAAGAATATCATATCGCCCGTAAAGGCCGCATCACGGTTCTGCCACTCGGCCTGGATTTGGATACCTTCGCCCAAACACCCCGCAAAATCGGAACTTTCCGCGCCGCGTGGAACATCCCGGCGGATGTACCGCTCATCGGCATTGTTGGACGGCTGGCTTCGGTGAAAAATCATGCCCTGTTTCTACAATCAGCAGCACTCATCAGACAGCAGTTACCGGATGTCCATTTTGTGATTGTGGGGGATGGCGAAACACGCCCCGAAACCGAAGCGCAGGTCGATGCGCTCGGCCTGCGTGATGTCACTACCTTTACGGGATGGCAGCGTGACCTGCCGCCCATCTACAGCGATCTGGATGTGCTGGTCATCAGCAGTCTGAACGAAGGCACACCCAGCACCGTCATTGAATCGCTCTCCGGCGCATGTCCTGTCGTCGCGACAGCCGTCGGCGGCCTGCCCGATTTGCTCGATCATGGCAAACTCGGCAAGCTCGTCCCATCCGAGGATGCGCAAGCGCTTACCAGTGGCATTTTGGAAACGCTGTCCAATCCCCCTGACAGTCGGGAAATACAGGCCATCATGATTGATCGCTACGGCATTGACCGTCTCGTCAAAGATATGGACAGCCTGTATCGCGGTCTGCTGGCGAAAAAGACCCGTCCCAAACCCTGAAACCCAACTTCAAGACGCTTGCAGGGGAAAACACCTTCAAGAAAACTTGAAAGAGCATCTCTTCCGGCAGGAAAACATACGCTAATCCTAATGGTTGGAATAGCGCCTGCCGATTCAAGTATGGCACGTCCCGTGTAGTAGTGATGCTATAATCAGAACAATGAACAGAGGAGTAAAATATATGCCTGTAGCACCAGAACAAACTATCAAAGATGTGGTCACGGACTTTTTGGCTTCCGCTCCTGCGCTGGAAGAAATCGCCGCCTATCGTCTGCCTGATGAACTTCAGGAACGCGCCCATAAGCTTTTGGAAAAGAACCGCGAGGGTACGCTGTCCACTGATGAACAGGCTGAAATGGAGGAATTCCGCCAGCTTGACCATCTGCTCACACTGGTTAAAGCCAAAGCACGCCTAAAACTGAAACGCAGTCATGAGTAAAGCCTATATCAAGGCTGCTCTGCGACGCGAAGTCACTGCTCGTGCTGGTGGATGTTGTGAATACTGCCTCACAAATATGGAGGATCGTCCAATTGGATTCGCCATAGATCACGTAATTGCGGAAAAACATGGCGGTCCCACTGCATCGCACAATCTGTGTTTAAGTTGTTATTGGTGTAACAGCTATAAGGGCAGTGATCTGAGTTCAGTGGATTGGGAGATGGGCGGAGCCGTTGTGTTGTTATTCAACCCACGCCAGCAGCATTGGGACGAGCATTTTCGCTTGGATGGCGTGCGTATCGTTCCATTAACAGCAACAGGTCGGGTTACAGCCTCACTTCTCCAACTGAATGCCACCGAACGTATCAAAGAGCGCCGAGTCCTGATAGAACTAGGTAGTTATCCCTGCAAAAAAGAAAGGTAATCTTTCTAACTGAACACCGTAGAAAATATCTACGACAACACCCCTGCCAATAGATTTCGAAGTCACACCACATGGGAACTTATCCGCCTAAACCACAAACTACTCTTTCAGCGGTTCACCCGATTGCACCACTTCAATCACATCCAGAATCGCCTGCGTGACCTGCTGTGCGTACTGTTCATTACCCAGTATCGAGCCATGATCTGCGCCATCAATTGTCCGGGTTGCGCTGTTAGATGAGTAGGTTGGTAATTCATCTCGAAGCGCACGAAGATTCGGAATTTTTCCCATGTAGTCATACGTATCAGATGCCCACAGCACTATCATGGGCAAATCGCCCAGATTTTCAGCAGCGGCGGATGCATCCTGAAGCGCGGGAAAGGCGGGGCCATTCTCCGCATAGTAAGCATCAATAACCTGATTGCGTGCCTGCAATCCGTTCATTTCCGGCGCAAGCTCCGGCGGGTATCCCCAGGCTTGAAATTGATTCGACTGCGCCAGCCGTGTCAGGCCAATCCGTGTCACTATTGAGGAAATCATCCGTACCACATCCCAGTACGATTGATTTTGATCAATATCGCTCTGGCTGGCGAAGTGCTTCGGTGTCACCAGTTGACTGTCCACCAGAACAGCACCCGCCACCGCTTCTGGATACTGTGCCGCGAAAATCCGTGTCAGGATCGAACCGTAAGAATGACCCACGATGACATAGGGTGCGGAAATACCCGCTTGTTCCAGCAGCGCGTGCAGTTCAGCATCAATCGTCAGCGGATCACGCGATCCATCCACAGGTTCGCTCCACCCCATGCCGGGGCGGTCAAAAGCGCAGACCTGCGTATGCGCTGCCAGTTGATTTTGTACCTGATACCACCACAGTGAGTCCGCTGATGCGCCCGCCTGCAAAATGACCGCCGGACTGCCTTCGCCCATGCAAACCAGATGCATCTGATGACCGTTCACGCTGTAAAGCTGACCGCGCGGCGCATAATTACGTTTGTCCGATTCGGTGGCGATAGCCTGGTAGCCCACCCCCAACAGTACGAGCAGGATCAGAACGATGCCGAACCACATCAGCCCGCGTCTCACATAAAACAGACAACCGCGTTTGCGCGGTTTGTTCAGCGGCTGATCGACAGATTCACTTGTAGCTGGATTGGTGTTCAACATTTCCCCCTAAGACTTACAAATCACGCCTTAATGCTGGGCTGATAGAAAACCCAACCGTGTGTACCATATTGTATAGGAGCATGATATACCCTATACGTCTTAAATTGGGAAAAGTTCCATGCCATCCAGCTAATGCTTGAGCGCCTCGATTTCGTCCCAGGGGATTTGTGGGCGCGACAATCCGCGTTTCTTCAAATAGTTATTTGCCTCACGCCGCGCTTTCCGGACAAAGCCAATCAGCGCCAGACCTTTCGCGTTTCCGTCGTAAAATTCCTTCGGACGGAAAATCCATTCCCCTTCAGCCGCTTCCAGTTCGCCGCGCACCATGAAGCTGTTCAAGTCCCACAACTCTTCATTATGATAATGACACAGCAGTCCCGCTGGCCCTGCCTGAAAGGTCAGATTGGGAGCGGTTTGAATGCGCAAAACCTGCTGTGCCGCATCAATTTCCGGCTTGCAGCGGATACTGAATGGATACCCATCAGCATCAACCCCTGTCAGCACCGCGCTCGGATATAACGCGAGATTCTGCACAACCTTATCCCACATGACTCACCTCGATTTCCTGTGCGGGCTGGCTGAAATCGCCGTTAGGCCACCAGCATATGCGGCGCGGCGTGATGATGATGCGGATGCGCATGTAATACCAGTCTGCAAAATAACGTCCCAACGCGCTGCGGCTCATGGCTTTCGAGGAGGGCTGACGCGAGAAAATTGTGCGCCAGTAATCTTCCAGTCCCTTTGTGGAGGTGATTTTGTCCGGCGCGACAGCATCCCCTTGCACCAGCACCGCCGGGGGATTCACGAGGCCGCTGGCTTTCGGCTCGGAATACAAAATCGAGACATGCGGATTACGCCGGACATGATAAATCTTGTTCGGCAGTCCAATCGACGTTGCCGCCAGAAACCGACCTTCATCGGCGTGGTACATCACTGCCAGAGGCCATGTGATCGGTGTGCCATCTTTGGCGATGGTGGAAAGCTCCCCGGTACGGAATTGGTAGAAGACCGCTTCCACTTCCGGGAGCAGATTCAAAACACTCATAAAGCGCTGCTTCCTCTTGGATAATGTGAGTGGTGTATTATTCTCGACACACTGCCAAAAGACAATCTGAATCACAGATTACAACCATTCTGAAAGGATGCTGTTCGTCAGGTTCAAATCGGTGATTTTCTATATTCCCTTAAGGCCATATCAGGCCAGTAGGGGCGGAAGCATGATAAAATCAAACGAGGTACTTCACGAAGGAATTATATGCTGCAAGAAGAGCTTCGGACGAATGTGCGCCACAACTTCGTTGTGAACATTGTGGACGCGATCTTTTTTGGTTTCGCGGCATTGGGATTGGCCTCAACCGTCACCGTTATTCCGCTTTTTCTAAACACGCTGACCGATTCAACCGTGTTGATCGGTCTGGTCGGGTCATTGCAAACCATCGGCTGGACAGCGCCCCAGCTTTTGACCGCCAGTTATGTTGCCAGGCTCAAGCGTTACAAACCGATGGTGATTTTCATGACCATCCATGAACGCTGGCCTTATTTTGGCCTGATGCTGATTGCGCTGTCGGTTGCGGCACTGGGGCCATCAGTCAGCGCGATATTGGTGGTGGTCATGCTGGCGATTCATGCCTTTGGCGGAGGATTCGCGGCGACAGCCTGGCAGAGCATGATCGGCAAAATCATGCCGCAAAATCGCGTCGGGACATTCTTTAGCACACAATCTGCCGCCGCTAATCTGGTGGGTGCGGGTGGTGCGCTGCTGGCTGGCCTCATTCTGGAACATTTCCATTCCGCGCCGGAGGGATTCGCGCTCTGTTTTGGGTTGGCAGGCGTGGCGATGATCATATCACTCGGCTTTCTGGCAAGCGCGCGCGAACCCGCCCATGAGATCAGCGCCGAGCAAACCCGGCAGGGATTGGGCTGGCGACGAATGGTTACGATATTGCGCGAAGACCGTAATTTCCGCTGGTTCGTTGTGGCGCGTCTGCTCTCGCTGCTGGCCTGGATGGCGATTTCGTTTTACACCATTTACGCGGTACGTCACTTCCAGATGAGCGACATCACCGCCGGGACAATGACCTTCGTGCTGATGTTCGCGCAAACCATCGCCAATCCCCTGTTCGGTTGGATTGGAGATCGCTGGAGTCACCGGCTGGTCTATGCAGTGGGTGCGGTTATGATGGCTGCCAGTGCAGGGATCGCGCTGCTCGCCCCGGATATTAACTGGTTTTACATCGTCTTTGCGCTGGCAGGCGCGGCCAACGCGACCAATTGGGCGACGGTTATGGCCTTCACGCTCGAATTCGGCAAGGATGCTGAAAAGCCGCTCTATATCGGCCTCGCCAATACCTTGATTGCTCCGCTGGCGCTGGCGGCTCCGCTGTTGGGCGGCTGGCTGGCGGATAACGTTGGCTTCCAGGCCACTTTCCTCGTATCGGTGGTCTGTGGACTGCTGACGGCAGTCATGCTTGCCTTCGTGGTAGCAAATCCGCGCAAACTGCGGGAAAAACGCGAACTTCTTCTCGGACAGGCTGCGCTGGAAACGTCTGTATAATCACCGTAGGGGCGCAGCATTGCTGCACCCCTACACAACCTCATAATGATGTCTATGAATCCTGATTCTTCTCCCAAACCCCTCTCCGGCATTCGTGTGCTGGATTTCACGCGCGTGCTGGCAGGGCCGTTCTGCACCATGATGCTCGGTGACATGGGCGCGGATGTCATCAAAATCGAACATCCTACAGGGGGCGATGAAACCCGCCAATGGGGGCCGCCCTGGTTCGGCACAGGCGATGATGCCCTGAGCGCCTATTTCATCAGCGTCAACCGCAACAAACGCAGCCTCACCCTGAACCTGAAAAGTGCGGAAGGCCGCGACCTCGCCCGACAGCTTGCCGTCAAAAGTCAGGTCGTCATCGAAAATTTCAAAGTAGGCGCGATGGCAGAATTCGGCCTGAGCTATGCCGATTTGCAGCCGCTCAATCCCGCGCTGGTCTATTGCAGCATCACCGGATTCGGGCAAAATGGCCCGTACCACGAGCGTCCCGGTTATGATTACGTCGTGCAGGCCATGAGCGGTCTGATGTCGATCACTGGCCCCGCCGACGGTGCGATTCTGGCGGCGCTGCGGCACAGTGAGCGCACAGGCGAGGGGCAGTATATCGATCTGGCACTGTTGGATTCACAGCTTGCCGCGCTGGTCAATATCGCCAGCAACACCCTCATTTCCGGGCAAACCTCGCCGCGATTAGGCAACGAGCATCCCAACATCGTGCCCTACCAGACTTTCAGCGCCGCCGACAAGGATTTCGTGCTGGCAGTCGGTAATGATCGCCAGTTCGCCGCATTGTGTCGCTTAATCGAACGGCCTGATTTAGCATCCGACCCGCGTTTCAGCACCAACCCCAAACGGCTGGAAAATCGCGCTGAATTGATTCCGCTGCTGCAAGGCATTTTTCGCCAGCATCCGGCAGAAAGATGGGTCGAAGGCTTGCTGGCTGCCAATATCCCGGCGGGTTCGATTAACGATGTCGCCAGCGCATTACATGACCCGCAGGTACAGGCGCGCGGATTAGTCCATCATCTCCCACTGGATAATGGCGATGTCCTGCCGTTAGTGGGTTCTCCTGCCCAATTTTCCGCCACGCCGTCCGAAATCCGCTTGCCACCGCCCATACTCGGACAGCACACCGATGAAGTCCTGCGCGAAGTCCTCAATCTGGATGATGAAGCGCTGACCGCTTTTCACGCATCCGGTGTGATTTAGACAAAAAATCTGCCCTGCGTCTGCTCAATTACTTTGAACTTTAGACTCGGCACTTTGAGCTTTATGCAGCACATCCCGCAGCGCTGCCGCCCATTCAACGGGCGCGGTCACAAACGACACATGATGACCGGGGAGGATCACCAGTTCACAGCCCAGTTTTTCCGCCAGCACGGGACAGGTTTCGGCATACCAACGATGTTTATCCAGTGATTCCCGCCCCGCCGCCATGACGATTTTCACGCCATTGCGCTTGATGGTTTCAATATCGGGCACATAACCGACCACAGGGAGCAGTTCTTGTTGAATCAGAAAAGCGGTTGCAGCTCTCGGATCAATACGCTGTTCCGCACCGCTTTTAATATTGCCGCGCGTCGCACTGGAAGACTGCATCATCGCCCGGATGGGAAATCCGGTTCCGAAGATGAAGCGCATCGCCGCCAATGCGGGACTAAAGCGGACACCCGTCGCATACACACTGGCATAAAAACGCCGCCATTTTTCGCCGTTCGGATGCATACTCACCAGCGGCGGTTCATGCACAATCACGGTGCGGATAGCCTGCGGCTGAGTCGCTGCCATATCCAGCGCGATGACCGCGCCGCTGCTGTTGCCGAAAATGAGCGCCGATTCTTCGCCTGCTGCATGAAGTACGGCGACCACATCCCGGCTCTGCTGGGCAATAGTGAAATGATGCGGGTTATGCATGGTGCTGCGAGCATTGGCGCGGCGGTCATAGGTAATGACTTTGTATTCGTCCACCAGAATGTCGGCCATTGCCGTATAGACCTGTGAATCGCCACCGCCGCCGGAAATCAGTACCAGCGGCGCACCCTGACCACGCACTTCATAATACAGATTATCACCCTCAGTCGTGACATATCCATGTTGGATGGTCATATGCGATTGTCCTTATTGATGATGTGTCGATCATCTTGCATAGTTAAGGTTTCGCTGGCGAAATACGCAGGGCATCGACAAAAACCAGTTCGAGGCGCATGGCTTGTCCCTCTGACCAGAGAGTCGCCCACGCCGCTTCATCAACCTGCTTGCGCGCTTCAGCCAGACTTTGCTGATAGTCGGCCTGATCGGCAAAGTTCAATTCCAGTTCGATAGCCTGCATAAGCGCATCGGCAGCGCTGAGAAAGCGAATCGCGCGTTCGACCTCGCCCATATGCAGCAGCGCCCCGCCAATTCCAGCCAGACATTCGGCGATGATCTGTTTTTCTTCCATATCCTGCAAGAGGCGCAAGGCTTCCTGAAAAGATTGTAAGGCTTCCGCATAATTGCCCAACTGCCGCGCGACCTGTCCCAGATTATGCAGAATGACCGCTACGCCGATGTCAAAATCCAACTCCCGATAGAGTGCAAGACTTTCCCGGTAGAGGGTTTCAGCTTCATGATAATGTCCCTGCGCGCGCTGCACTTCCGCCAGATCATTGATGACGATAGCGATGCTTTCGGTACTGCCGAACTGGCGAATGAGTTCAAGGCTTTGCTCAAAAAGACTCTGTGCGCTGACCAGATTATTTTCCCGGACAGCCAACCTGCCCAACTGTGCCATACAGCGAGCGATTCCAGCCTGATCGTCGAGTTCGAAATAGAGCGCGAGGCTGTTCTGATAATAACTCTCTGCCGCCAGATCATGCGCTTGGAGCAGTTCAATTTCGCCCAGACTCAAATAGGCCGCCGCCAGTCCGGGCTGGTCAGCGCTTTGTTCATACAGCACCAGACTGGCTTTCAGATTGTCCGCCGCCTGTGGATAGCGATACTGAAGATAGAGCAGCCGTCCTGCCCCGTGTAACACTTTCGCATGAATAGGCGTGGACAGCGCTTCCGGGTGCGTCAATATCTGGCTGAGCCAATTGCTGCCTGCGCTTAAGCGGCTGTGCGCCCCCCAGTAACGCCACAGGACTGCTCCCATGCGTCCTGCTCCGGAAAAATCTTTCTGACCGACCAGCCATTCCAGCGCGGACTGTATGTTATAGCGCTCCAGCTCCAGCCGGTTAAACCATTCAACCTGACTCGCGCCCGTGAGATTGGGTTCAGCGGTTTCCGTCAGTTGAATGTAATAATCAGCGTGTTTTCGCTGCAAAGCGGCTGATTCCGAACGGGCACTGAGCTGCTCCAATGCGTATTCGCGCAGCGTTTCCAGCATCAGAAAAGTGACCACTGGTTGGTCGTCTGGAAGCTGCTGGATCAGACTCTTTTCGCGCAGGCGGTTGAGGCTCTGCGCCCCCGTGATGACATCGGCTGCTTCAGCGGTAAATGCACCGACGAATACGCCTAAATGGGCAAAGGCTGCCTGTTCTTCGGGGGGCAGCATCGCATAACTCCACTCAATCGCGCCGCGCATGGTGCGCTGCCGTGAGGGAAAATCACGCGGGCCTTTGCTCAACACTTGCAGGCGACTGCTGAGTTGTTCCGCGATAGCTTGCAGCGAAAGATCACGCACACGGACTGCCGCCAGTTCAATCGCCAGCGGCAGACCATCCAAACGCTGGCAGATTTCGACAATAAATGGCGCGTTGTCCGTATCGACACTGAAATCAGGACTTGCCGATTGTACACGCTCA
>JBGAGR010000290.1:0-9357 GCA_044226645.1 Aggregatilineales bacterium | reverse complement strand
CTGTCGCGCTGGAAGAGGGGCTAATCGTTCCGGTTATCAAAAACGCGCAGGATTTGAATCTGCTCGGCATGGCGCGATCCGTTAATGATGTGTCGAATCGGGCGCGGAACAAGCAGTTGAAGCCGGATGAAGTGCAGGGCGGAACCTTCACCATCAGCAATCATGGGGTGAGCGGCAGTTTGTTTGCTACGCCGATCATCAACCAGCCGCAGGTGGGCATTCTTGGCGTGGGCGTGATGGAAAAGCGCGTCAAAGTCGTCAATGATGCGATTGCGATTCGCCCGTGTGTCTACGTGACATTGACCTTCGATCACCGTGTGGCAGACGGCGCGACAGGTGATGCATTTATGCTTACGCTCAAGGATGCCCTCGAAAACTGGGGGTGATTTTACGGCGATTTTACAATTTCGAAGCGTAACCTGTGTTATGGTAGAGACGGTCTAGTCCATGTAGACCGTCTTTTTGTTTGAGGAGTATTTTCGTTGCGAATTAATAACATTCGTCGCAGTAGGGACACGATATATCGTGTCCCTACAATACCTAACACAATCCTATCCCTACTATGCGCAGTGGTCTTGCTGCTCACTGCCTGTCAGCCATCCACAGAAGCTACACAGCAGAGTTTGCCGACATTAGCGGTGCTGCCGAGTCTTGAATCAACAGAAGAACCGAGCATCACCCCAACCGATACCGAAACGCTTGAGCCAACCATTGAGCCGAGTGCTACGGATACAACTGCGCCTTCGGACACGGCGCTGCCGACGATTACCTGGACACCTTCCAGGACACCGACCCGTATCCCGGCTCCGACAGATGTACCGACCAGCGTACCGACATTCCCGTCACCCGTCTTCTCGACATTCACACCGCTGCCGCCGGGTACGCTGCCCCCTCCGGGTACACCGCAGCAGCTTGCCGATGTAGTCATTACCCGACAAGCCTTTCAAGAGGTGGTCAATACGAAAATTGCGGATTACTCCACCATGCAGCAGGCGCATATCAGTTTTGAGCCGGGAGGCATCCGTGTCCAACTGACCGCATTGGGTGGGCAGGCATTTATCACAGGCGAGGTGTTTATCTCGGTTCAGGTTTCCGGTGGAGTGGCAGCCATCAGCCCGACTGAAATCACGGTTAATGCAGCCGAACCTCCGGATGCCTATGTCGAAGTCGTGAATGGTGATTTCTTCTTGATGATGGTCGATGCATTGGATACTATGTTGAAGGAACGGCTGGGGTCAGAACAGGATTTGGAAAATATCGTCATATCAGGTGACAACATGCTCATTACGCTGCTCGTCCCGAAAAAATGATTAGTCTGTAAAGGTTTAGGGTCAACGACTCCCCGCTAAAGCAGGGAGCTTGTAACTCAGCGGAAGCCAACCGCGAGAGTGCGACGTAAGCGTTGACTAGCCTACGACCTTCGAGGTCAAACTAGCGCTCTGGGCGTGGCAGCCTGAAACACCTTACGAACGTCCCGCTAATTGGTAAGCTCTGTGAGCGTGAGTGGCGAAGCGGTCAGTTGCCCACCTTCGGGTGGAGAGAAAGGTAACTTTCATCTTGGAATATGTTCCGGTTCTCAGCCGCACAGGTCAGAAACTCATGCCTTTAATCGCGGTCTGTTTTACATCCAACTGCTGGATCGAGTCGAAGGAAAGACACAACCGATTGCGGTTGGAATTGACCCTGGCAGCAAGAAAGAAGCGATTACCATCAAATCCGCGTCTCATACCTATCTGAATATCCAAGCCGATGCAGTGACGTGGGTCAGTGAGGCAGAAGAGACCAGCACGACCCTGCGACGCTCTCGGCGCGGACGCAAGACACCTTACCGCCAGTGTCGTCCAAATCGCAGGCAGGGTCAGTTCAAGCTGCCACCTTCGACACGAGCGCGATGGGGTTGGAAGCTGAGATTGTGTGTCTGGTTGGCATGTTATTACCCGATTGAAGCCTATGTGGTGGAAGACATCGCTGCGGTCACGAAGGCGGGACAGCGCCGCTGGAACCGATCTTTCTCACCCCTCGAAGTGGGTAAGCAGTGGTTCTACGACCAGCTTGAGCAGTTGGGCAAAGTGGAAATCATCAAGGGATACGAGACGGCAGAAGCGCGAAACGCGCTCGGATTGAAGAAGTCCAGGCAGAAGATGTCGGACACCTTCGAGACCCATTGTGTGGATAGCTGGGTGTTGGCGAACCTGTGGGTTGGTGGACACAGCGTACCGGACAACAAAGCCATGCTCTACATCGTGCCGCTGCGTTTCCATCGACGGCAATTGCATATGCTGCAAGCGGCACAAGGCGGTATTCGCCGACGCTACGGTGGCACACAATCACTCGGTTTCAAGCGAGGCAGTTGGGTGAAACACGCTGAACACGGACTCTGCTATGTAGGAGGCACAACCGGCAACTCAGTATCACTCCACGACCTGCAAACCGGAACCCGGATTGCCAAAGTGAAGCCAACCACTTTGCAATTCCTCACTCGTTCAAGTTGGCGTATTCGAAAGGAAGAACAACGCCTTGATTAGACAGGTGGATGAAACACTTCGTGCGCACAACGTCCCCCTGTCTAATCACCCACCGCGCTAAAGCACGGTGTCTCCAGGCGATGAAACACCTATGGAAAATAACTCGGTAGTAGGGCTGCTTCTGGCCTTGGGTATCATCGTAGCTGCCGCTCGTATAGGCGGGAGTATCGCACGACGCTTCGACCAGCCGCGTGTGTTAGGCGAACTCCTCGTGGGGGTGCTCCTCGGCCCAACCGCACTGAATATGCTTGGCTCTTCTGCCCTCGGCCTGCAAGAGGCTCATTTGGACGAAACCATCAGTCATCTGGCAGAATTAGGTGTGCTGCTCCTCATGTTCAAGGTCGGCCTCGAAGTTCACGTTGGGGAACTCGCCAAGGTTGGTCTGGTTGGTGCTCTGGCAGGTATCTTAGGGGCTGTACTGCCCGTGCTGGTGACAATCCCGCTGGTGATGCTGTTTCACTTCACCTGGGAACCGGCCTTGTTCGCCGGAGTCACACTCGCCGCAACTTCGGTCAGCATCTCGGCACAGGTCTTGCTCGAATTAGGGCTTCTCAAGACCAAAGAAGGCAACGCTCTGCTGGCAACCGCGTTGATCGATGATGTGGTGGCGATTCTGCTGGTTTCGCTCACCATTGCTATCACCGGGCCACAAGGTGAGGCTGAAGCCGGAACGCTGGTCATCATCATCGTGCGGATGTTCGTTTATCTGATTGTGGCGTTCCTGATTTCATGGTTTGCCCTGCCGCGCTTGATGAACTGGATTCATAACCATCCCGAAGTAGCGCATTCCTTCGGTATACCGGCTTTCGCACTTATTCTGGCTCTGTTTTTCGGCTGGTCAGCACAAGTCTGGGGCGGTGTAGCATCGATCACCGGCGCATTCATCGCCGGAGTCGGACTCAGCCGGACGCATCATGTCGTCAAACACCAGATTGAAGAAGCGATCAACAACATAGCCTACGCTTTCCTCGTTCCGGTATTTTTTGTCAGCGTGGGCTTACAAACCGACCTTCGGAGTTTTCCATTGGATGCGCTGCCGCTCGCTATTGGGTTATTGATTCTAGCGGCAGTTTCCAAAATCGTCGGCTGTGGATTCGGCGCACGTCTGGGCGGATTTACCAATCAGGAGGCATTCCGCCTCGGCGTATGCATGATTTCACGCGGTGAAGTCGGCCTCATCATCGTCTCACTTGGCCTCAAAACCGGGATTCTTCACTCGGATGAGCCGCTTTTTGCATCTTTGTTTTTAGTGATATTGTTGACCACAGTGGTCACGCCGCCGTTGGTGCGTCGTGTTTTCCAGCCTGCGCCACAGGCGGCAAAAGCCGAAGGGAGTGCATAATATGGCAAAACTCGTCATTCTAATTACCTCGCGCATCAGTGAAGTTCACAGTGTCGGTGAAGCATGGAAACAAGCAGGCGCGGCAGGCGTAACCTTCGTCGAAGGCTACGGACTGCGCCGGTTGGAGGAAGCCAGCAAATCAGCCGAAATTCTGCCGGGGATGCTCTCACTCCTGGAAATTATGCGCGATAATGAAGAAACCAGTATGGTCATACTCACGGTGACTGAAGATGACACGTTGGTGGACAAACTTCAAAAAGCCACCGAAGACGTGCTAGGGAGTTTATACGCACCGGGCAGCGGTGTATTTTTCGCGATTACGCTTGACCGAATCGTGGGACTGCGCGACTACAGCAGCTAGGTTAGCGGAGGGTTATATGAAACCGTATCTCAAACTTCTGTGGATTGGACTGTTGTTGTGCCTTGCTCCGGCTGTACTGGCACAGACTGGTGATTGCCCACAAATCGTCCAAACCGCGCTGGAAGCTGCTGATACAGCCTGTCAGGACACCGGACGCAATCAGGCTTGCTACGGCAATATCGATATGACCGCTCAACCGCAGCCAGACGCTCCGAATTTTACTTTCAACAAAGTAGGCGATATTGTCGATGTCTCTGCCCTGCAAAGCCTCGTGCTGAGTCCGATGGATGAGAGCGCCGGGAAATGGGGCGTAGCTCTGCTGCGGCTTCAGGCCAATATACCCGACACGCTTCCGGGACAGAATGTAACCTTCCTGCTGTTTGGCGATGTGGAAATTGACAATGCAGTCGCGCCCGAAGATACCACTCAACACCCGATGCAGGCATTTTATCTGCGTACCGGCGCGAATGATGCCCCCTGCGATGAAGCGCCGGAAAGTGGTCTGCTGGTGCAAACACCGGAAGGTGTTGAAGAAGTCAGCTTCAACATCAACGGGGTAGATGTGCAGATGGGGTCAACCGTGCTTTTTCAGGCCGATGTGGATAATGGCATGACCGTTAGCACATTAGAGGGGGCGGCTTTCGTCGCGGCAGATGATGGAATCCAGCTAATTCCCCCCGGCGCATCTTCGCGCATTCGTCTGGCACGCACTCTGCTTGCTAATGGAGCGCCTGAAGCTCCAATCTCGTATGAGAGCAAATTACAGCGTCTGCGCGCGCTACCGCTGCGTCTCTTACAGCGGCGTATCGAATTGGCTTCCCCGCTGACTCCTGAGCAAGTCGATTTGATGAAGACCAAAATCCAAAACGGCGAACTTCCCTGCGGCGAAGACCCACTGCCACGCTGTGCACGCCTGCGTAATTTTCTGCAAAATGCGGTCAATGCCTGCGCTGCGCTATTGCCGCGTCAGCGTCCGCGTTTTTGCAGCCGTCTGCGCACTTTCATTGAAAAACTCGAAGCGAATGTGGACATCCAGAATCCGATCCGCCCAACATTTGTCATCACAGGGGATAGTCTGGATTGTGCTGCGCCGCCGGGAACACCAACAGCAGGTGGACGACCACCGCTCTGCCCAACACAAACGGCCTCGCCCTAGATACCCGATTTATAGGGCTTCGGTGTAAAATTCAGGCAGCTAACCTGTATCGTTCATTGAGAGTGAGATACAGGTTTACATCCTATAAATGATTTTGAGACTCGGTTAAAGGTATAGTCACAATGCCGCGCCCATTCAAATTCTTTGTTTTCGCGTTTGCTATTCTTGCTCTTGCTCCGTTGATGACCCTGGCACAAAATGGAAATTGCCCCGAAATCGTCAAGACCGCTTTAGCCGCCGCCGATCAGGTCTGCCAATCGACAGGGCGTAATCAAGCCTGTTATGGCAATGTCGATATGACCGCTCAAGCGCAGGCCGGCGCGACAAATTTCAGCTTCAGTAAAGTAGGCGATATTGTCGATGTCACGCAACTGCAAAGTCTTATCCTGAGTCCGATGGACGAAGCGGCAGGAAAATGGGGGGTAGCCCTGCTGCGCCTTCAGGCCAATATCCCGGACACACTGCCCGGACAAAATGTCACCTTTCTGCTGTTTGGGGATGTAGAAATCATCAACGGTGTTACGCCGGATAATGCCTCGACTCTACGACCTATGCAGGCGTTTTATCTTCGTACCAGTATCGGCGACTCTCACTGTGAGCAAGCGCCGCAGAGCGGAATGCTGGTACAAACTCCAAAGGGCGCAGGTGAAGTCACTTTCAATGTCAACGGGGTGGATGTCCAGATGGGGTCAACCGTCTTTTTTCAGGCAGAGCCGAAGAAGGATATGACCGTCCGCACGCTCGAAGGCGCAGCCTACATCACCGCCAAAAATAAGACACGGGTCATCGTTCCGGGGACACGGGCAAAAGTGCCGCTCGGTCAATCGGTTCTCGACCAGTCATCCGGCGGAGGTGGAGCACCAGCCGTTCCAGCGCCTCCTGTCCCCTTGATTTCCCTTCCCGGTGAATTTATCAGCATGATTTTGGATTTGCTGCCGAGTGGCGAGCCGGAAAAAGCCACTTCATACAGCGATGAAGCCAGCACATTCGAATCCTTGCCGCTCAACCTGCTGGATCGCCAGATCGAAATTGCGCCGCCCCTGACTGATGAGGAAGTCGATCAAATCAACGATCAGGCCGACAAAGGAATTCTGTGCGGTGACGGATCACTGCCGGAATGTCCGACCTTTGTGCAAGCCGATGGAACTGAATGTGTTCTATTCGCCCCACCGGGCGATACCCGTCCAGAATGCGACCCGTCTGAATTGCAATCGCTCGTCCCAATCGAAGATCAGCCGGGAAATGATGCTTCAATAGACGATCAATCGAGTAGAAATGGCACATCGGTTAGCCCCACTGACCAGCCGGATAACAATATCACTTCTGGCGACACATCTGGCGAGTCTACCGCGCCTCCAGATCAGTCATCCAGCAGTGGGGATAGTTCGGGTGGTAGTGGTAGCAATGGTGGTGGAAACGGTAGCGAAGGCGGTGGTGACGATACGGGTGGCTGATGCTTGCCCTACGCAGGTTGAATAACTGGCATCCCTTCCTGAAGATTCGTGCTACAGTAGGAAGTGATTCGCTCAGGAGGGGAAGTCAATGAAACGCCATCTATCAGCGCTGCTGTGTCTCATGATTTGCGTCGGAATGCTGTCTGTCCACGCACAGGACATCATCACCTCGCCCACCTTAATTCCCATAACTGCTCAAAATGCGGATCAGGTCACGCAGCTCAATATACTGGGGTACGGCCTGCTCCACGATGTGGCATGGTCGCCCAACGGCAGAGCCATCGCGGTTGCCAGTTCGACCGGACTCATCCTCTACGATGTCGATCATATGGACGAGGGGGTCACGCGGCGCTTCGCCAGTTCAGAAGTAGGTGTTTCACTCATTAATTTCAGTCCAGATGGGAAATTGCTGGTAGCAATGAGCGGAAGCGATAGCAGTTATCAGCCCGAAATTTATATCTGGAATATCGCGAGTCAACAGTTGGTCGCTGAATGGTCGGTTGATGGTTCCGGTTCGGCACTGGTTTTCAGCCCGGATGGCAGTACACTGGCAGTTCTGAATGGAAACCAGACTCATGTATGGAATTTAAGTGATTTGCCTACAGTACATCAACTCAGTGACCAGCGTTGGGTCGATATTCAGCGCGATTGGTATCTCATACTTGGAAGCGATACATCGTCGCTTCAGGACGGCGACATCATCACCTACAGCCCAACCGGGAAATTAATCGCCGTGATGGGCAGCAACGATACGATTGACCTGTGGGATACCCGAACCGCCAGACGACAAGCCACAACTATCCCAACCAATGCCAGCAGCCTGAGCTTTAGTCCAAATGGAAAACTACTGTTCTGGACAGCGCCCAATCAAAGCTATACAGATGTGCACATCTGGGATGTTGACCGCCGCGAAGAAGCCTTTCTTGGTCAGCACATCCTGAGTGCCTTCGCCTTTCATCCCTTTGATTCGAAAATGCTGTTCGCGACAGCCAGCGGAAATATATGGGTGTGGGATGCGCGAAGCCGTTTGCAGCACATCATTCTCGGTTACGAGCAGCAAACAGGTGAGCAAAATGTCTACAGTGTAACCTTCAGCCCAGATCGCCCCGTTTTGGCCGCTGCCCGTATGAATCAGCTTGAACTCTGGAATTTCACCACAGGCATCAAGCAAAACGTCGTAACAGCCAATCCTGACGACAGTAACATCATCAATACGATTGCCTTTAGCCCGGACGGTAAATTGATTGCCACCGCCGGAGAAGATAATTTCGTCCGTATCTGGGATGCATTTACCTTGCATCAACTCACCGCGCTTCAGCATGACGGCGATGTCTATGACCTGTCTTTCAGCCCCGACTCGCGCCTGCTGGCGACTTACAGCGATGCTCACGATACGGATAGCAATCTCGGTTCATCAGCGATTTTCATCTGGCGGCTCAGCACAGTTGTCCCCGCGCCGGATGTCATTCTGGCAAAAGATGCCGCCGCGCGGATTTACCACAGCAATTATGACTATTACGGCGCTTATCAGGTGCGCTTCAGCCCGAATGGTAAAAGCATTGCCTTCACTGGAAATGGCATTGAAATCTGGAATGTGGCGCAGGTGATGGATCGCGGATTGAATGCCGACAGCCAGAAAGAGTTTCGCGAAGGCTGGACTGATCAAATCGAGACTGGAACCGGGCCGCTGGCGTGGAGTCCGGATAGTCAATCGCTGGCAACAACCCTGAGCCAGTATTACAACGATCAGGGATGCAGTTTTGCCATCTGGAATCTGAACAATCTGGATGGCGACCCGCTGTGCGTCGTTGGGCAGGACGGCACAGTAAGCTCATTAACCTACAATCCCGCAGGAGACATCATCGCATCCACCAGCCGCGCGGACGGCGGTGTTGATAACACGGTGCGGCTGTGGAATCCACAGACAGGCGACCAACTTGCCCTCTTCGACAAGGATACCGAAGATGTCTGGTCGGTCACGTTTAGCCCGGATGGAAAATGGATGGCATCCGGCAGCGGCGGCTGTTTCCAGTGTTCGGGTCAGAACTTCAGCGCGGACGGCATCGTCCGGCTGTGGGGCATTCCGCGCTAGGGTGCGATAACGCCGCAGAGGGGCGCTTCCCAATCCAGTTGATTATGTTCAGTCAACATAGCATCAATTCGGGTTGCTATCTCTTCTGGGTAGGGTGCAGTACGGCGAATCTGCATGTCAGCATGAGAACCGAGAGCCTCCAACGTCGCTGCCAGTGTTCCGGTACTCTCATTGACCATGAAAAGCATGAAATGGACGCGCTTGGCGGTACGCCCCAGAACACGACCATGAATGGCAACATTTTCCCCAACGCGCACTTCTGCCAGATATTGGATGAAGTGCTTCAACGCAAAACCACCACCCTGCTGATTGAGGTAATAATACTCGTCCATTCCGAAGGTTTCGAAAAACTTCCATGAAGCCGAATCAAACAGCGCCATATACCAGCGGACATTCATGTGCCCCATGACATCCAGATAATCAGTTG
>JBGAGR010000003.1:0-89767 GCA_044226645.1 Aggregatilineales bacterium | reverse complement strand
GGTGTATTGGTCGACTGCAATGGTGCTTCTATATTCTGATTAGGGGTGAGAGTAGGAGTAGGTGTCCAAGTAGGCGTGATTAGCGTGACTATAGTAGCTGAGGGAAATGCATCCAAAGGTGTTGTCTGGATAGGTGGAGTAGATATGATTACTGGGGTAAGTATCTCTTCATTTTCATTAAAATTAACTTGAGGAATATGACGTTGTATAACGCCAATAGCAATATTGGCAATTTTGTCAGCATCCGCATCACTATCCGTAAAATTATACATACACCCCGTATCAATTTGTCGTGATTCCGCCTTCTCTTGGAACTGCTTAAATCCCTGAACATTTATTCCAAGTCCGAGCAAACATAATCCCGCTTTGATATGCTCTGGTTCATATAGTTGAAGCGCATCGAGTAAATCTTCCTGAGAGTAGTAACATGGATTGGGTTCTAAAGAAGCAAAAATCAGAAAAACGATTTTCGATTTACTTAAGGATGCTGGACTACTCGGGTTTTTCCAGTCATCTAAAGATTGATTGATGCCCTCAAGATATGCGTTGTTTCCATTTGGATGAATCTCAGCTAATGGCTTCATAAAATTGTCAGCGGTGAGATCTAATTTTGACCCTTCTTCTAGCTTTTGAGTTTCACGGCACTCAACGTCCTCGCCTCCGCCGGCTGTACGGAGGATGCGATATGTATCACTATTATCGAAGCGTGGATAGTGAACGACTTGATAAATAACATTTGACGCTATCTTGTAACGTGGCTCACCATTAAGTGTGTCGTTCATAAGTGAGGATGTGTCCAGCAAGAAAGAATAACTCAAGTCGGGTTCGAGAAGTGGATTCCCCCGAAATTGTATTAAAACCATAATCGCCATAATGAGCATAATGGATAATGCCAATGAAATTAAATTTCTATTTTTACGACTAGTTGGTCGGTTTATCCTAGAACTGTCTATTAATTCAGCCGGAGTTTCTTTCGCCCTATTTTCGCCTTCAAGCGCTGCCGACACAGAACCAACTGGTTTTTGAAATACGGAAAATAGTTTTTCTATAACGTGATTACTTTCCTCCCCTTTCATCGACCAGTTAGTAAAATTTATGCGTTCGATGTCACCGATATACCAAAACTTATCTTCAAATAAGCTGGTCTTTTTGAGAATTATCGGAATAATCGATTTATTATTTCTATGCGCCTCGCGAACTTCAGCCTGAACCCATATTGATTTCACGGAATCAGAGCTGACCAAAAAAAGTAGAAAATCACGCGATCTAATCTGGTCCCGTAATTGGTCAGGAAATGACTGTCCAGCTTCAAGGCGCTTATAGTCAATAAAAACATCTATCCCA
Source organism: Aggregatilineales bacterium (assembly GCA_044226645.1). Classification (GTDB taxonomy): domain Bacteria; phylum Chloroflexota; class Anaerolineae; order Aggregatilineales; family Phototrophicaceae; genus CFX2. The sequence goes on along the minus strand of JBGAGR010000003.1, from coordinate 88,423 downwards.
CGACTGTGAAGTTCAGCAGCTATATAGTCAGCCACTTCTCGGTCTTTGGAGGAATAGCTGATAAAAACGCTGGTCATCCGCAAAACTCCCCAAAACGATAAAGTGAACATGATGATTATGTATCGGTAATAGCGTAGGGTCAAGCAAAGTATAAGGAAAGGTATATGCCAATACTGGAAATTGCAGCGACGAGTTTGGATGAGGCGCGGAAGGCTGTTGAAGGCGGGGCAGCGAGCCTGGAAATCTGTGTTGATCTGGCGGCGGGTGGGGTAACTCCTCCGCTGGAACTGGTGCGGGCGATTCGGGAGGCGGTCACGGTGACGCTGAATGTGATGATTCGCGTCCGGGCAGGGGATTTTGTGTATAAGGCGGATGAGATGGCGGTGATGATCGAGACGATTGCTGCCGTCAAGCCGTTGGGCGTGGATGGTATTGTTTTTGGGGCACTGACGGCGGCGGGGGATGTGGATATGGCGCAGATGCGAGTGGTGGTCGAAGCGGCGAATCCGCTGCCCGTGACGCTGCATCGGGCACTGGATAGCTGTCGCACGCCGGATGATGCGCTGCGTGGATTGGCGGGAATGGTCAAGCGCGTGCTGACCTCCGGCCCTGCTCCAACGGCATGGGAAGGTCGCGAGACATTCAAGCGCTGGGTAGAGCTATATGGGCAGCAGTATCGATTCGCTGCGTCGGGCGGGATCACGCTGGAACAGCTTCCCGAACTGGTACGGATGCTTGGGGCGGATGAGTATCACATCGGGGGAGCGGCACGGACAAACGGCGCGGTGGATGTGGCGAAAGTGCATCAATTAAACAAAATCATTCACCGCCAAGACACCAAGAATTAGAGAGAAAGGACAGGATGGTTTATAGCAGGCAGGGAATAAATCATCTATCATGAGCGGAACAATTTAGCGATTTTCGAGGTTTGATATGAGCGCCCGTCCGCCGATGATTCGCACTGACCACAGCAATCCGTTCGCGCACAATACGATGAAAGTGCGTGTGCCACGCACCACGCGCGATGTGCTGGAAATGAACCCGGATTATCCGGCGAGTATTCAGCAGGCGTTGAAGCGGTTGGCGGAAGAAATCGAGAGTGACGCAATGATTCCGCCACTAGAACTGTTCGCACCAGATTTTGAATTGTGGGCGGGGGCGTATGCACAGCACAAGGGGCATACCTGGCAGGGAACCGACTGGTTTTTCGCGGAAATTTATTTCTACCGTTTGCTGATCGAGAAAGTGCGCTGGTGGGAAACGGGTCGTGATCCATTCGCGCCGAAAAAAGTCGAGGAACTGGCGAACCCGGAATTGTGGTCGCTGCTGGGAAAAGCACTGGAACTGCGGGATGAAGCGCCGGAAAATCGGCTGAATGCGCTGATCCACTCGGCGACATGGGGCAACCGGATCGATCTGAGTTTCGCGGCATCGCTGGCACATGGCAACACAGGCAGTCATGATGATCTGCTGGTGGACGACAGCGCGGCTGTGGTCGAGGGTTTGCGGGAGGGGCGTGTGCATCTGGTGACGGATAACACGGGAACCGAACTGGCGATGGATATGGCGCTGATGGATGCGCTGCTCGACATGGGTCGAGAGGTGGTGGTTCATCTGAAGATGCATCCAACATTTGTGAGCGATGCGACGGTGGCGGATATGTGGATTCTGCTGCATACGATGCAAAAACGAGGTGGTGCGACGGGCGAGTTATCGAATCGGCTGCAAAAGGCGTTGGATGAAGGGCGACTGCGATTCGCGCCGGATTTTTACTGGAATAGTAGTGTCCTACTATGGGATATGCCAGCGCGTTTGTACGCAATTTTCCGGGAAGCGACGCTGGTTATCATCAAGGGCGACGCGAATTATCGACGGATTGTGGGGGATGCCGTTTGGGAGGCTGATACACCGTTCCGTGATGTGACGGAGGGTTTCCCTGCTCCCCTGCTGGCGCTGCGAACGCTGAAAAGCGATCCGATTGTGGGTTTACCAAAGGGTAGAGCGGAAACATTGGACACAATCGACAAACAATGGCGTGTCAACGGGAAACGCGGCCTGATTCAGTACCGAGCGTAAGGTGATTCGTATATCATGCCCTAAGGATTCATGATGAAAAGCCTTTGCGCCAATCCACGCAAGATGCTATGCTCTAGTCGGAATTTGTTAAGAAAACGAATTCCGTAAATTTGCCACTTGAGATAAGGAGAGCAGTCTCGATATGTTTAAAAAATCTGTATTCTTTGTAGTGGTTTGTGTGGCACTGATGGCAGTGCTTTCGATGTCGGCGGTTTCTGCCCAAAGCAGCGACCTGGGCAGCGAAGCCAACCCCATTGAAGTGTATTTTGTCCCCTCGGTTGAAGCCAGTGTTATCACCACCGGCGGTCAGGTCATGGCGGATGCACTGAAAGAAGCCACCGGGCTGAACTTTAAGGTATCGGTTCCGACTTCCTATGGTGCGACAGTCGAAGCGATGTGCGCCGCGCCGGATAAGACCATTGGCTTCATCCCGGCAGTGGCTTATATCATCGGCAGTGATCGCTGCGGTGTGCAAGTAGGGTTTGCGGCTGTGCGTTTCGGCTGGTCAGTCTATTGGGCGGAATACATCGTCCCGCGTGACAGCGACATTTATACCTTTGGTGATCTGGCGGGCAAGACCTGGGGCTACGGCAGCGTAGAATCAACCTCCGGTTATGTTGTGCCCTTCACCGAGATGAAAAACGCAGGGATTGAACCCGGTGCAGCAAAAGAAACTGGTGGTCATAACCAGACCGTCCTCGCCGTATATAACGGTGAAGTCGATTTCGGCACCACCTTCTTCAGCCCGCCGCTGATGCCAGAAGGTCATGCGGCGTGGCAAATTGGCGACCTGCCGGAACCCTGGGATCTGCTGAGCGAAAAATCATTCGTAAGCGAAGATGGCAAGAAACTGTTCGTAGGCGATACCCGTGTTATGGATGCGCGCGCCAATGTCCGTGATACCGCGCCGGATGTGGTGGACAAGGTGCGTATTCTGCGTATCAGCCAGCCGATCCCGAACGATACGGTGAGCTTCGGCCCGGACTTCCCAGCGGATTTGCGTGACACTATCGTCAAGGCATTGATTGATTTCTCGAAGACGGATGCCTGGGCGACTTCTATCGGCAGCTCGGACTTCTACGGCTGGACAGGCATCACGCCAACCGACGATGCGGCTTATGACGTTGTGCGTCAGATGATCGCGGCAGTGCCGGCTTTGGCCGATCAATACAAATAACGCGCTGCGTGATTTGTAAGAACTGAAATGTTACACTTGGGCAGAGGGTCTATCCCCCTGCCCATTTTTTTAATTAGTGGATTATTACGAGAACGCAGTTAGCCAAGCAATTTTTCCACTCCCTGCATATGGCGCAGGCGGTTGAACATGCTAGAGCTATAAACAAACTATTTAGAGGGCTTTTATGCTTAAGATTGAACATCTGACCAAAGTTTATGATAACGGGGTACGTGCGCTGAATGACATCAGTATTGATGTGCAGGATGGGGAATTCGTCGCGCTCATCGGGTTAAGCGGTTCGGGGAAATCGACGCTGCTGCGCTGTATTAACCGACTGGTCGTACCAACTTCGGGGCGCATTCTATGGAATGAACTGGACATTACCGCTGCAACGGATGAGGAAACACGGCTGATTCGCCGCCGCATCGGGATGATTTTCCAACAGTTTAATCTGGTCAAGCGCTCAAAGGTCATCACCAATGTGCTGGCGGGACGGCTGGGATATACCAGTTCAGTCTGGAGTCTGGTCAATCACTTTTCAAAAGCCGATCAGGAAGCCGCATTAAAAGCACTGGATCGCGTTGGCATCCGAGAGAAAGCCTATATTCGGGCGGACGAATTAAGCGGCGGTCAGCAGCAGCGAGTGGGTATCGCGCGGGCGCTGATGCAGGAACCGGAACTGATGCTGGCAGATGAGCCTGTGGCGAGTCTTGACCCGGCAACATCGCATTCGGTGATGAAATACCTGGAAGTGCTGAATAAAGAAGATGGCATCACCGTGTTGTGCAGCCTGCATTTCCTCAGTCTGGCGCGGACTTACGCGACGCGCGTGATCGCGCTTAAAGATGGACGTATCGAATTTGATGGACTGCCCAAAGATATTGATGAGCAGCGTTTCAAAGACATTTACGGCGAAGAAGCTGTTCAGGTTGAGATTCACTAGGGGATCATGATGAACGAACAAAAACGTCCTAATTCTCAAAGTGCTTTACGCCGATTGATCGTGGTCATCGCCGTCGTGGTGGGCGTTGTGATTTATGCCTATGGGTTTAAGATCACCGACATCGGGCTGGAAGAAACGCAAGACGAAACGCGGCAAACGGCTGTCAACCGAGCGATGCGGGAACTGCTCTCGCCGGATATTTTCAACCAGGACACCACGACTGAAAGTGCAACCGCTAACTTCCAGAAAATTTGCAGCAACAGTACGGTTGAACAACCTGCCCAGGAAGAGGGAAAGCCGTATGTAACCTTAACACCTCCCTGTGGAGATCGTAATGACGTGGTGACCGTTGAGGGTTTCAACTTCCCCATTAACTCCACCGGGCGTATCTTCCTCACCCGTCCGACGGGCGAACGCCAGCCGCTCGATCTGGTGAATGATGTCGGTAACAAGGCTTTCGACATTGACGGACACGGGCATTTTTCAACGCAAGTGACGATACCGAGTCTGCGGGGTGATGCAGGGACAATCCATGAAATTCAAGTTGAAGGGGAACTGCCGGTAGGGCTGCCTTATTTCAGCGATACGACCAATGTGGTTATTGAAAAGATGATTGAAACCGTCTTTCTAGCGCTGATGGCAACGACCATTGCGCTGCCCATTTCGTTTGTCATCAGTTTTCTGGCGGCACATAATCTGATGAAAGATATTCGAATGCCGCTGGGCAATATCCTGATCGGCTTTATCCTGCTGCCTGTCGGATGGTATGTGGCTACCCTAACCCTAGGCGCACTCGGACAATGGGCGGTGGGACTGGGCAAAGGACTGGGGATGGGCGTGGTTGGATCAGTGGTCGCGGTATTCGGCTTCGCGGCTGTTACGCGGGGTGTGGGACGACTCAACCCACAACCGGGCAACCTTGAACGCCGTATTCGCGAAATCGGGATGACGATTTTGTTGATTGCCGTGGTGATTTTCATTCTGGGCGCGGTGGGTGGAATCAGTGTATGGATCGGACAGCAGGTCAAAGACGGCATCCCCGGTATTATCGGCAACATGCTGGGTGTCATCGGACTGCTGATTGAACTGCTGATTGTTCCGCTGGCAGGGCTGGCTGGCGGGTTTTATCTATCGTCGCTGGGGATGAGCCTGGCTACGCCTGTGCTGAAGTATGTTGATGGCATAGTTAGTTTCGGCACAGCAGGCATTCTGGGAGCCATTAGCGGCGGCATCCTGATGCTAGCAATGGGTGAAATCGCCCGGACTGCCGCTCTTCTGACCATTATTCCCCCACTGATCGCGGCGATTATGGGCGGTGGAATTCTGGCGCGGTTATACCAATGGCGCTTTGAGGCGCAGCGTACCACTCGCAGCAATACTGGTTTGCTGGTGCTGCTCATCGGCGCGGCAATCACGTTCGTCATCACCGCACATCTGCTGGATGTGCTGCACTTTATTGTCATCGGACGACTGCCATCCGAGGATTTTGTGATTATTTCAACGATTATCGGCGTGGTGTTGGGTGGACTGGGTGGCATGTTGGTGGGCGTTCACGCATCATTTCCGGTGGGCGATGTAGTGTACAACGTCACGCGCACAATCCTGAATGCGCTGCGCTCGATTGAGCCGTTAATTATGGGGATCGTGTTCGTGATTTGGGTGAGCATTGGGCCGTTCGCGGGTGTGCTGGCGCTCACGCTGCACTCGATTGCTTCACTGGGCAAGTTGTATTCGGAACAAATCGAAAGCATCGACCTCGGCCCGATAGAAGCACTTCAATCGACAGGTGCAGGGCGTTTGCAAACCATTGTGTATGCGGTTGTGCCGCAAATCGTGCCGCCGTATATCTCGTTCACCATGTATCGCTGGGACATCAATGTGCGTATGTCCACGATTATCGGTTTCGTGGGCGGCGGTGGTATCGGCTTCCTGCTGCAACAACAGATTAACCTGCTGCGTTATGACCAAGCGGGTGTGGCAGTGCTGGCTATCGCGATTGTGGTCTCGGTGCTGGATTACGCCAGCGCGAGTCTGCGCGAACGGGTGGTGTAGGACAACCCCTATCCCCCCAACCCCCTTGTATCTTGGGATGAGAGATGATAGGAGTTAGGATAAGGGAACAATCATCTTGAGGTATGGTAGCTTTGCACCCCCCGAAGCCAGTGAGCTTGTGGGAAAGATTAAGCCCATACCTCGTCCTTACTGATGGGCGAAGTCGAACGGTATCTGAAGCCGCTCCGAAGTGAGCTGAGCTTGAATGGGACAAGGTGGACAGCCCTCATCAGGTACGGGGAGAACAAGCTATGTATCTGGGTATTGATGTTGCGAAAGATACGCTGGATGTCTATTTGCTGAAGGCGGAAGGCGGTCAACACTATCGGGTTGATAATCAGTTGTCCGGATTTCGCGACTTGCAGCGCTGGCTGAAAAAGCAGCACGCTAGCAGCGCTCATGTCTGCCTGGAAGCAACCGGGATTTACGGAATCGATATTGCTCAGTTCCTGCACGATTTGGGCTACCGCGTGAGCGTCGTCAATCCAGCCCGCATTAAAGGCTTTGCCATCAGTCAGATGCGCCGCAGCAAAACTGACCGCTTGGATGCGGAAGTCATTGCGGCTTTCTGCAAAGCCCTTGAACCACAGGTCTGGACACCGCCTGAACCCGCCTGGTACGAACTGCGTGCTTTGCTGCGCCATCTGGAAGATTTGCAGACCACCCGCCAGCAGCAAGTGAATCGCCTGCACGCCGCCACCACACAGGTCGTCCAGAGCCAATTGGAGCAGCACATTGCTTTTATTGACGAACAAATTCGACAGCTTAAGCAGCAGGTTCGTACTCATCTTCAACACCATCCTCACTTACGTGACCAAGTCCATCTGCTCACCTCCATCCCTGGTATTGGTGAGCTGACCGCCTGGCGTTTAGTGGCTGAAATCCAAGCTCTGTCCACTTTCGATGATGTGCGCCAGTTGGTCGCCTATGTCGGTTTAGATCCCACTCGTCACGACTCCGGCAGTAGTGTGCGTGGTAGTCACAGCATTTCCCGTCAAGGACGCGCTGCCTTGCGCTCGGCTCTTTACATGCCTGCTTTGGTTGCCATGAAGCACAATCCCATCCTGCAACGCTTTGCTGCTCGTCTCACGGCTCACGGCAAGCTGCCTCAGCAAGTGATTGTCGCCGTCATGCGTAAACTTTTGCATCTGGCTTTTGGTATTCTCAAATCCGGTCAGCCTTTTAATCCCAACCATCTGGCTGTCTCTCCCACTTGACTTTCAAGACGGTATCTTTCCCCATTCGGAGTACCGATTAGAGAAAGGGGGAGCATTCGCCAGTGAGCTATCAGGGTAATAGTAAAAAAACCTATCTCTGAAAGCTCATTTCAGGGAAGATCGAAATCAACGTCGCATTGACCCGCGCCGACCTCGCAAGTCGCCAATACACGTCCGCCACGCTGCACAGTAAATGATGAGTTCAGCCAAAAACGATCAGCCGGTTTCATGTTCCCGCGTCCACTGCGGCGCAGGGTGCATGGGTAATGGGGACCAGGCGGATTAGATGTCACTTCGCCAGACCAGGTTTGCAGGCAGTTATTGGGCGGGAAAGCATCCAGAGGCACATCAGAAACATCCAGCCACCACTGCATGGTCAACTGAGATGTCCCGCTCACCAATCGCAGTCCACGCAGGCTAACTGGTTTTGAGGCGATATTTATAATCGAGAGCGAGGTATCGTCATAAACGACAGCCAATTCCGGACGCGGCGGTTCCGGTGTGCTGGTGGCAATAATTTCAGGTGTTCCACCCGCGCTTACAACGGGCGGAGGGGTTGGAATATAACCGGGCAAAATTATGCGATCCTGCGCGAGATCGACTTCAGCCAGTGTTTGCTGGGTGTCATCCGTATACATGACATACAATTTGTCACCCGCGTTTTCAGGAATAGTCATGGAGGGTGCCCAATTAATCCATACACCAGCAAGGAGTGGCCTGCCTGCCGAGTCGAAGAAGCGCACCTGCGTGGGATGGCTTAAAGGTGGATTTCCGGTATGGAACTTATACTGGTCGTCGGTGAGATAGAGAGTCTTATCATCGCGTGGGTCAAGCAAGGCGGGCAAGACATTTGGGCGACTTCCCAGGTCAACAAAATAGATATAGCCATAGGGGTGGGGAATGGCCACCGCGCCAACCTCGCGATAAGCCGGGTTGATGACCGTTTCGCGATGCGGCTTGGAGCTTTTCCAGAAAGCAACGGCTGAGTCCAGGTCGTTCACGGCGGCAATCTCACCAACCACAATTTGTTCAGGTCGCCCATAGGTGGGCCAATCGAATGGATCGTAGAGCGCCCGCTGCCGGACACCCTCCCCATTTCTACCAACATGGATAGCCTCTTCATCCGGAATCGGATGTAGTGTTCGCACATAATCCGCTTGATAAAAGGCCAGATCCGCCAGCGTGTCATTCCATTTGAGCGGCGCTAATCCGAGACCGAGCCGCCACTCATTCAACCGCGCTACCGCCTCGTAGGCCGCCTGTTGATCGCGGTCTGCCGCAGCAGAAACGCTCGAATTCACCCCCATAAAAAGTGGCATACTCAGGGCTACACAAAGCAGAATCAGCCATCCGTGAACTACACGCAATTTCATAACTGTCATCCTCTTTTTTATCATGACGCATATAAAATCATAGCATGTATCCAAAAAAGCGCTTTTGCCGGGAACGCGCATCTCAAAAGTCTTCACAGGCCGGAGATGCTTGTTGTGCGCAAGGCAGAAAACGAGTATAAAGATATGAACATTTTTGCTCAAAGGGGGCTGTATGGGTTTTTCGGGGATGAATAATCTGGGTGGGATGATTTCGGGTCTGGTGGCGATACCGTTCATTATTATCGCCATCGTATTTGTGTTCCTGGCAATGCGTTCACGGCGGAAAGTAAGCGCCGCACAGAATTGGCCTACCGCTACCGGCAAAGTGACGTTTGCGACTGTGGAAACGCGCCATAGTCACAGCAGCGAAGGTGGCACAACAACCGCTCATTATCCGAAGATCATCTATGAATACACGGCAAACGGTCAGCGTTACCAGAGCGACAGAATCACCTTCGGCTCGGATGTGGGTTACGGCAATTACAACCGTGTGCTGCAAAAAGTCGCCAGCTACCCGATCAACAGCATGGTACAGGTGTATTACAACCCGGATAATCCAGCCGAGGCCGTGCTGGAAAAAACAGCACCTTCCAGCAACCTCTTCCTGATTATAGCAATTTTCATCGTCGTGATTCTGGCGTGTACGCTGACCGCGACGCTGGGCGGGATGAGTTTTATCAGCAATATGGTCAGCAATCTCATTCCCAGCTTCCCGAAATAGGCACAATGGGAAAGCAAAAATCTGTTTCGTATCAGGGCGGGACACTGGCGCTGTATGGCGTTGATCAGAGCGATAGTGTACCCGCCAGTTTTCGTTGGGAGAAAGCCCGCTGGCGCTGTCCGGCCTATCATTATCCGGAAGTGCTGGATTGGATACGCGAACAAGGGCTGAAGGATAATGTCGCTCGGTGGGAAACGCTCAAGCTGACCATGCACGATGATCGCCAGCCTCATGATTATCAATTGGCGGCGCTGGATGCATGGGATAAGGCGGAACGACGCGGCAGTATTGTTCTCCCGACGGGCGCGGGGAAAACCTTTGTGGCGGTACAGGCCATTCAGCGCATTAATCGTTCAGCAGTGATTGTCGCTCCGACCATCGATCTGCTGCACCAGTGGTATGCGCGGCTGGTGAATGCGTTTCAAATTGAGATTGGCGTGTATTACGGCGGCGAGAAAAATATCCAATCGCTGACGGTCACAACCTATCATTCCGCCGGGGATTTGATCGCCAATTATGGCAACACCTTCAAGCTGATCATTTTTGACGAAGTACATCATCTGCCTGCGCCGAACTGGGGTGAAACGGCACTGATGTCGCCCTCCCCTTTTCGCCTCGGACTGACGGCTACCTATCCCGAAGAATTTGAGCAGACCAATGGACGCTGGCGGGTCGATGATCTGATCGGGCCGATTGTCTACCAGACGCGCATTGATGATCTGGTGGGCGAACGGCTGGCGGAATATCGGACAGAGCGGATTCGGGTTGATCTTACGCCCGAAGAACAGGCGCAGTACGATGCCGACTATACGATTTACGCGGGGTTTTTCCGTTCACGGCAGTTACAACGGACACATGGCGCGGGATGGCTGCTGGAATTAATGCGCCTGAGCGCGTTCGATACGGAAGCACGTAGGGCATTACTGGCACGGCAGCGGATTCTGCGGCTGGTGGGCGGCTGCGAGGGCAAATTCGCCATGCTGGACAACCTGCTGCGGGAATATGGGCACGAGCGGGTGCTGGTCTTCACGGAAAACAACAGCGTCGCCTACGACATTTCGCGTAAGCATCTTATTCCGGCGCTGACGCATGAGACAAAAGCGGCTGAACGGAAACATCTGTTGGATGGCTTTCAAACGGGAACGTATCAGGCGATAGTTACGTCTAAAGTGCTGAATGAAGGTGTGGATGTGCCGGAAGCGAAAGTGGCGATTGTGCTGGGCGGGACTGCCAGTGCGCGGGAATATATCCAGCGATTAGGGCGTGTGCTGCGGAAAGTGGGCAATCGTCAGGCGGTGCTGTTCGAGGTGATCGCACGTGGGACGGTGGACGAAGGTAAATCACGGCGGCGGCAGCCGAAACGGGAAGTGGAGAGAAATTAACGCAGAGATTCAGAGACAGAGAAACAGAGGGTTTGTATGGATATTCCTCAATTCTGGCAGCTTATTGAAAAATCGCGTGTCGCAAGTGGCGGAGATTGCAAAAGGCAGGCGGAGATTCTCATTGAAGAACTCCTGCGCCTACCTGTAGAAGAGATCATAGATTACGAACACATCTTTGATAAATTAGACAATCGGGCTGACCGTCATGATTTGAGGGATATTGCTGGGATCATTTATGGGGTGGGTGATAGCGGCTGGAAGGATTTCCGAGGTTGGCTTATTGGACAGGGACAACAAGTTTACGAAAAAGTAATTGCAAATCCTGAATTTTTAGGCGACATTGCGGAAGTGGATACCCAGTTTGACAATTATGCTGAATTCTTATTGTACGTTGGCATGAAAGCGTATCGGGAAAAAACTGGCACAGAGATTCCCCCTATATTCGACGATGAGCCTATAGAGAAAGGCGAGAGTCTTTGGAAAGGTGTTTCCTCCGCAGAAGAATTTGATCGTCGTTTTAAGGAGAAGTATCCAAAAATCTGGGAGAAATTCGGCTCGCAGTAGTAGATGAAAAGAACAGAGTTAGTTTGGTAAACGAAAAGAAACTATGCTCACAGCGGATTTAGTACGTCCACGACTGGGATTGCGTAATAGCATAAACGAATGAGAATGACGGCGGCGGCAGCCAAAACGAGAAGCGGAGAGAAATTAGCAGAGGGAGTTTAGGTGATGAATCCTAATTCTGGCGATGCGTTTAACAATGCGAAAGCCTATGAAGGCTATGTTGGTCGATGGAGCCGTTTGGTGGCGGCGCAGTTTATCGACTGGCTGGAGGCTGCCCCCGGCGGAATGTGGCTGGACGTGGGAGCAGGAACGGGCATTCTGACACAGGTCATTCTGGAAAAAGTATCTCCGGCGAAAGTCATTGGCGTAGATACAACACAAGGATTCATCGAATTCGCACAACAGCACATTCATGATGAGCGCGTTGAATTCAAGGTGGGCGATGCTGTCAAAATCGCTTACGAATCACCCGAATTCGATGCATCGGTGGCTGGGCTTGTTCTCAACTTCGTGCCGTCGCCAGAACAGGCAGCGAAAGGCATGGCACAAGCGGTCAAAAGCGGTGGTATCGTCGCGGCGTATGTCTGGGATTACGGCGGAAAGATGGAGATGATGAGGCACTTCTGGGATGCAGCCCTCATCGTCGATCCATCGGCAGCAGAGGCAGATGCTGGTCAGCGCTTCACCATTTGCAGACCGGAAAATCTGCGTGCGTTATTCGAATCAGTGGGATTAGGAGCGGTTGAAGTTATCTCGATTGATGTTCCGACCCATTTTAAGAATTTTGACGACTACTGGCAGCCCTTTCAGGCGGCGCAAGGCTCCGTTTCCAAATATTTGCGTGGATTGAATGAGGTAACACTGGAGGCGGTGCGCGGGCAATTGCAAAAGCAACTGCCGATTGAGGCGGATGGCAAAATCTCGCTGGTCGCCAGAGCATGGGCGGTAAAGGGAAAGAAACTTTAGAAGCGGGTGAATTTGACCATTTGCGTATGGCTGGCGTAGGGTGTAAGGCAGACAAGCACACAATGAGCGTCAAAACAGGCGTATAGGAAACACTATAGACTGAATTCATCACTTAAGCATCTCAGGAGATCAACCACATGCTGCTGAAAATAGGGAGTCTCATCCTCGCGATCCTTTCGCTGGCACTGCTGGGCTGCGGCGATGGAATCGCGCATTACCCGGAAAATGACGGTATCCCCAACAACTGCGAATACACCAGCGCGGAATATTATCGCCCGAATATCTTCGCGCGGTTCGATAACAATCATCGCAGCGTGGAACTGGTCGATTGGACGACAGGCGATATGGTATACATGCTGGCGGAGGATGTGGATGCTGCAAACGTCGAAATCCTGAGTTGGTCGCCCAACTGCCGTTATTTAACAGTCCGGCAGGATGGAAACGGCGTAATTTATGACATCACCAACGGCGCACATATTGGGGATTTCCCGCATGTTCCCCCATTTGGCTATAACACCACCAGCGTGACCTGGGACTCCACCATCAGTTATGTCACGGTTGAGTCTAATCCGGGCACGACACGATTCTGATGAATGTGGCGACAGGACACAGGTCACATTAGCGGACTATCACTTCGTTGTGCAATACTGGGATTTGCCGCGTAATCAGGTCATTACCATCAGCAAGCAAGGTGTGAAAGCCTATGACCTGACCAGCGGCGCGATGGTTGCCAAGTTTGATGGTGTGCCGATTCCGATGCATTACGGCGATAGAACCTCGCTGCGGGTCGCCTTCTCGCCCGATCACAGTCTGGTTGCTTTCTTTACCGGAGATAACGACCACAACATTACCAGCGTATGGAACCGGGATTCAATGACGCATATCGACATCAACACAGGCTACTATGATTATCCAGTAGTCGCATTCAGCGCGGACAATCGCTATCTGGCGATGGGCGGTTATAATTTAACGATCTGGGATTTGCAGAATCCGCCGCAGGATGTCCACACTCTCGCCCCCTTGTATCAATACTCCAATACCCCTACGCACTACATCAATGACCTGCGCTTTGTCGATGACTCCGTGATTGCCGTGACGGATGATGGAAATGTCATCAATTGGAATGTCATCACCGGGGAGCAGGTCAACTGAGGCGGGGAGCAGGGAAATTAACACAGAGAATCAGAGGGGCAGAGAAACAGAGATAGTATGATATGGCGGCTTCTAGTGTTTATTTTGACGGTGGGTTTGTCATGTCTGAGTAGTTTCACCGGAGAAGACCTGCGTCAGACAACGACACCTGATTTAACACTTACACCCCTAGTCGAACATTCGCTATTTCAGGATGATACCTGTGCTCCCCCGTGCTGGTTTGGCATAACCTCTGGGATTAGCACTTCCGAAGACGTACAAGCGCTTTTCCAAACGCATCGAGACTGGTTTACTAGTGAGGACGCACCAAAGGCACGAGGGCACTTTGACCCGCAAAATGATCTGCTTACAGAGGGCTTATACACGTTCCATCTGCTTCCGGGAAATAATTATGCCGATCCCGCGCCGAGCCGATTGTATATTCATCATGGGAAAGTCTACCGTCTCTCGATTTGGATGAACCGAAGGGTTACCCTTGCGCAAACTTTGGACATCCTCGGTATGCCAGATTTGGTTCACTTTACCCCTAATACAGACCTATACTTTTTGGCTTCACGCCCCGCAATGGATTTAATATACCTTAAACTGCGAATGAGGGTTTCTTTCGCCAGCCTTCGACAGCATGGGTCGTGCTCTATTGACTCAATCTTACAGGATATGGGGGTGTATAAGGTTCGCTACTATTCCGCGGAAGCGGCGGAAGCATTGAATAATTACACGGCTTTTGCTAATCCCCGCCAAGCGGCACTAATAGCCTTTGAACACCTGGAACAGAATGTGCCATTGGAAACATGGAAGCACTGGCTTCAAGGAGAAGATCACTCAAATTGTACATCCGTTCAATTGCCCCCCATGCCGATGACCAATGAGGCAGGATCAGCATTACCTTTGAGTGTAGCCCCAAACCTCACACTTCGCTCACCTTTTATGGAAGATACGTGTACTCCACCTTGCTGGTTTGGGCTAGTGACTGGGCAAAGTACCGAGGAAAATGTAATTGCTTTGATTCAGTCACCGCTGGGCTTATTCGATTTTAACTTCGCCTCAAAGGGTGAAAATCGGATATTCGATTTCGGAAGTGAGCGCGTTTCTAATGGAACATACTTTTTGACATGGGGGGATTTCCCACGAGATGACTATGATTTTCCAGAAGTCGGATCAGAGATTGCAATTGAACTGGAAAATGGGGTGATTAGTCATATCAGTGCAATGATGAACCGTATTGTGTTTCTCAAAGAAGCACTGGATTCTTTGGGCACACCTGACCGCATCACTTTTAGTGTATTAAACGATCCAGAGTTTAGGCCAGCGGCCTATTTAACTTTGGGCTATTCTGATTTGCATATAGCTGTTTATTTGATGAGCGATCAGTTTGATTGCGATTTTGTTTCTCTAGGCGAACAATTTTGGATTGAAAAAATTGTTTACTACAGCCACCCCGAAGACGAAAATCAACTTATCCAAGATGAGAACTTACCGTCGAGTGTATGGG
The DNA here is from genome assembly GCA_044226645.1 of Aggregatilineales bacterium. Lineage (GTDB taxonomy): Bacteria > Chloroflexota > Anaerolineae > Aggregatilineales > Phototrophicaceae > CFX2. The sequence continues at coordinate 73,308 of JBGAGR010000003.1, read as the reverse complement.
AATCATGGCTAAAGTCTAATTGTTTTACCCAATGACCAGGCTCATGGATTAGATAAGATGCTCACAGCGGATTTAGTCCGTCCACGACTGCGGACACGCGGCACAACGCTACAGGTTGAACATCTCAAGGCGAATGATGCATGGCTGCAAACAGCGCATGAGTTGATCGCCCTGTTTCAGCGGCAGGTGGGAAAGCCGCAGCATGTGTGGCAGGCGGCGCTGGAAAATTATGAAGGCGAACGTACCGATTACATCCCGATTCGTGGGCTGGCGAAGGTGCTGGAAGATGGGGCGACTTTTACACCGTTAACTACAGCGATTGATCCAGCGGATATGCGGCAAAAATTATTCGCGCGGGGGCCAGCTTTCAGCAAAATCGATTTGTTCCACACCCAAACACGCGGCGATATTCTGGCGGAAGTCGGGGCAGAAATCGGAATCGAATCAGCGGAACTTGAGGCGATATTGTTCGCGGATCGTCCGGCGGAATATATCCTGACGAATGCAGGCGAGGCATGGACACCCGAAACACTGATTGCCCGTTACAATCTGGAATTGGCGCGAGGTGTGCTGTACTGGTCGAATGAACTGCAAATCGACATCCACGACAGTTACAAGGATTTCTGGCGTTACATCAAATTATTCAAGCTGATGTTCTGGGCGAGTCCGAAGGATGGTGGCGGGTATCATGTCAGCCTGGATGGGCCAATTTCGCCGTTCGTCAAATCCACCATGCGTTATGGACGGCAGTTCGCGGCCTTTCTCCCGGCGTTGTTTTTGTGCGAGAAATGGCAGATGGTGGCGGAAGTGCGCCTGCCCCAATCGATTGAGAAGCTGACCTACCACCTCGACGACAGCAGCCCGTTGCGATCCCATTTCAAGAAAAGCGGCGCATTCGACAGCCGGATGGAAGCCGATTTCGCGGCGGAGTTTGAGGCGAAGTTCGGCGGCGAACGCGGTCAATGGACACTCACGCGCGAAGATGAAGTTTTGCTGCTGGGCGACACGGTGATGATCCCCGATTTCGCGCTGACACACAAAAAAGATGGACGGCGGGCGCTGATCGAAATCGTTGGCTTCTGGCATCCCGAATACCTGAACCGGAAATTGGAAAAAGTCCGGGCAGCAAAACGCAAGGATTTGATTCTGCTGGTGTACGAAGGGGTCAATTTGACGGAAGACCGCCTGATTAATGTGCCGGGAGAAGTGCTGTACTTCCCCAACAAGCCTGTCCTGAAAGATGTTATGGCGGCTGTCGAACAGACCGCTGTCTAGCCCCTTCACAATGATACGTTCCAGCCTTATTTTGACGTAAACGGTATCCCGTCCTGCCAATTCTTAAGTGATTCGCAGCACTATTAAGAAGTAGGATTAGCATATGATGTGCGGGTCGGGACGCAGCTACTTATTGAAACAAACATCCGCATCCAACCTGATCTGTTGGAGCATTTTATGGTTAATGTACTGATTATTGAAGACGAGCCTCACATTCGCGACAATATCGCCCAGGCGCTGGCCTACGAGGGCTTTTCGATACTGGAAGCACCCAATGGGTTAATTGGTGTGCAGATGGCACAGCAAAATACACCCGATTTGATTATCTGCGATGTGATGATGCCGGAACTCGATGGTTATCAGGTACTGAGCCAACTTCAGGCCGATCCCACCACAGCCATCATCCCGTTTATCTTCTCAACCGCTAAAGCAGATCGCCAGTCGGTTCGTTATGGAATGCAGCTTGGCGCGGACGATTACCTCACGAAGCCTTTTACTACTGATGAACTGCTGGGAACCATCCATACGCGATTGGAAAAACACAGAACCGCAACCAACGCTTTTCAAAAAGTCGAAAATCAGACTCAGCAAATCTCGGTGGCGAAACGCTACGACAACACAAAATCACTGGTCGGCGCGACCATTCACGGTTATCAGATTGTCAGTAAAATTGGTGAGGGCGGCACAGGAACGGTTTACCAGGCGTATCAACCTGCTATCGGGCGCGAGGTTGCCATTAAGGTGCTGCGGCAAAAGTATGCCGACAATACCGAATTTATCCACCGCTTCCAGACAGAAGCCGAACTGGTGGCACGCTTAGAGCATCCCCACATCATCCCCCTGTATGATTACTGGTATGACGAGGACGGGGTCTATATCGTGATGCGCTTGCTGCGCGGTGGCAGTTTGCGACTGGCGCTTGAACAGCAGGGAACATGGCCGCTGGCACGCACAGCGTATCTGCTCGACCAGATTGCTAACGCGCTCTCAATTGCGCACACGGTTGGCATTATCCACCGCGATATGAAACCGGATAATATCCTGATGGATGAATATGGCAATGCGTATCTGACCGATTTCGGACTGGCGAAAAATCTGGTTTCCGGTACAACTGCCCCCCTTTCCGATGATGATTTACAGGCGCTCATGGCAGCACAGGAAGACTTTTTCAAACAGCAGCCCTACTCGACTCTCTATCTCAGCAATCAGGATTTGCTCAACGGGACACCGGCCTATATCTCGCCGGAACAAATACGCTTTGAGCCGCTATCGCCCCAAACCGATATTTACAGCATGGGCGTGACGCTGTATGAAATGCTGACCGGACAGCAGCCCTATTACGGGACAATGGGTGAAATTGTCGTACAGCACTTGCAGGAAAAATTCCCATCCCTCCACAGGCTGCGTCCGGATATTCCCCCGGCGGTGGATGAGGTGATTCAGAAGGCAACGGCTAAATACTGGCGCAATCGCTATCCGGATGTGCTGACGCTGGCGGATGATTTCCGGAAAGCGTGTTACGGAGCGATCTAAACCATAGCCGCCAGAAATTGCAACTATTTATCGCGAAAGCGGTCTTAATCCTCAATTGCTCCCTTTGCTGGTTGTGGGTATCCTCTACTCATTTCGAGCGAATAATTGCTATTCCGAAAAGGAGCATTTTTATGCAGTACCGACGATTAGGAAATTCCGGGCTGATCGTGAGCGCGTTATCACTGGGCACGATGCAGTTCGGTCAGGCCATGAATATGGGGCGACTCGACCAGAAGGCCACCAATGAGATGGTCAAATTCGCGCTGGATCGGGGCATCAATTTTATCGACACAGCGGATGTCTACAGCCGGGGCGAAAGTGAAACGCAGGTGGGCGAAGCGGTCAAGGGCGTCCGGCAGGAATTGGTCATCGCGACTAAAGTGCGCCTGCCGATGAGTGATGACAACTTCAACCGCAGCGGGGCGACACGAGTCAACATCATGCGCGGCGTGGAAAGCAGTCTGCGCCGTCTGCAAACCGATTATATCGACCTGTACCAGATTCACGGTTGGGACAGCAATACACCGCTGGAAGAAACGCTGCGCACACTGGATGATCTGGTGCGGCAGGGCAAAGTGCGGCACATCGGGTTAAGCAATTATATGGCATGGCAGGCGGCTGTCGCGCTAGGCATTCAGAAAGACCTAGGGCTGGAAAAATATGTCACCGCGCAGATGTATTACAGCATGGTCGGGCGCGATCTGGAACATGATTGGATGTCCTTCGCGGAATACAGCGGCATGGGTATTCTGGTGTGGAGCGCGCTGGCAGGCGGTTTCCTGAGCGGCAAATATGACCGGGGCAATCCCCCACCCGATTCGACACGCTTTGCCGAAGCAGGACAATTCGTGCCGTTTGATCTGGAACGCGGCTACACGATTGTTGATGTACTGCGGACAGTCGCGGGGCGGCATGGATGCAGTCCGGCGCGAGTGGCACTGGCATGGACGATGGCACAGCCGATGATCAGCAGCGTGATTATCGCAGCGCGTACCCTGAAGCACCTGGAAGACAATATCCTGGCGGCAGATTTGCAGTTGAGTGATGACGATTTCCGCGAATTAAATGCGGTATCCGACCCCGGCACACCCTATCCAAAGTGGATGGTGATTCAGCTTGACCAGGCGGAAGACCCGCGTCCACACATTTTGTATCCAGAGCGCTACGGCGAAGACAGCTCGATCCGTGACCTGCGTGGCACGAAATTTGGCGGATAACTTTCCCAATTCATAAACGAAAAAGCCCCACAACCTCAATAGGGGCTTTCTCCCCCGCACACAATTGTCCCTCTGTTGAAATCTCACAAGCTGCCATAAAAGTTCTGAAATCGGAATTTTAAGCGATGCACATTCCCTCTGATAATTTTCCTTCTTGACATAGTTATTCAATAACTAGTAAACTAATGACTATGGCAAGAAAATTCAAACACTCACCACTGGCTCTCACTATACTCGCGCTTTTGCACGAATCACCGATGCATCCCTACCGAATGCAGCGCCTCATCAAGGATCGCGGCAAGGATCAGGTGATCAATGTTGAACAGCGGGCAAGTCTGTACCAGACCATCAATCAACTCCTGCGGGCTGAACTGATTACGCTCTGGGAAACAGAGCAGCAGGAAGGATTCCCTGAACGAACCCTCTACAAATTGACTGATAAAGGTCATGAGGCGGCTGTAGACTGGCTGCGGGAAATGCTGTCGATGCCTGCTCAGGAATTCCCCGAATTTCCGGCGGCTATTTCCCTGCTTCCCCTGCTAACCGTTGACGATGCAATTCAGCAGTTGGAGAGACGGCAAGCCAGACTGACCGACCAGCTCGCCTCCGTAGATAAGGAATTGCAGACAGTTGACCTGCCGCGATTGTTCCTGCTCGAATCAGAATACATCCATCTGGCACTGGAAACTGAGTTGAAGTGGGTTCGTTCCATCATCGCTGATTTACGCAGCGGCCAACTTACCTGGAATCAGGATTGGATGCGTCCGTCCGTGCCACCAGAAATCGACACATAACCAGATTGAAAATGGAAGGGAAGCGATAATCATCATGGCAACTGCTACACGGCAGCTTCATACAACTAGTCAGATAACAGCTAAAGATGGTACTACTATAGGCTACCGCCAGCTTGGTCACGGGCCGGGTCTGCTATTACTGCACGGCGCGATGTCGTCCTCGCAGAACCATTTGCAGCTTGCAGAGTTCCTGTCGGAATCTTTCACCGTCTACATTGTCGACCGGCGTGGTCGCGGCCTGAGCGGTGCTTTTAGCAAGGAATACAGCATACAAAGTGAAGTGGATGACCTGGACACATTCCTGACGCATACCGGGGCGCACACTGTCTTTGGCGTGAGTTCAGGGGCAATTGTCTGCCTCACCGCCGCGCTCACGCTGCCCGCTGTAGAAAGGGCTGTTATCTTTGAGCCTCCGTTGTTCCCGAATGATTCTGAACCGATCAATATTCTGACGAATTTTGACAGGGAGATTTCACAGGGCAGAATCGCGGCAGCCTTGGTCACGAGCATGAAAGGTGGACAGATGGGGCCAGCGATCTTCAACATCGTACCAAACTGGCTGCTGGAACCGCTGGTGAATATGGGCATCAAAAGCGAGGATAAACAGACCGAGCATCCCTATGTACCGATGCGAGAACTTGCCCCACTGCTGCACTACGATTTTCAACTGGTGGTCGAGATGAGCGGGAAAACCGAGCATTTCAGCGCAATCAATGCTGAGGTGCTGCTGCTGGGCGGAAGCAAGAGTCCGGCTTACTTGAAATCTGCACTGGGTGCACTGAAAAAAGTCCTGCCCCATGTCAAACGCATCGAGTTACCGGGATTGAATCATTCAGCGACATGGAATTCCGATCTACGCGGCAAGCCGGAAGCAGTGGCGCAAGCCGTACTCCAGTATTTTGCCTCATAAACCCTCCGGATCACCCATTTGAGCGTAGAACAAGCAGGCAGAACATCAACCACTGGGATGAAATATCTACCCGACTTTTAGCGTACAGCTAAAAGCACTATTCAATCGCTTACCTATCCAATTCGCGTGATGTGAAGTTTCTTCCCCGTGTAGAAACTATCTTAGAGAAAGTGTCTTCTTGCCAAAACGGAAGTGGTTTTCAGGGGTTCACAATGCACCAAAAGCGACTATAATGGACTCCCCTTCGCTACAGAGGGAGTAGAACTGGCACTGGACATCAGAACCCACGTTCTAGTATAATAGATCGACTCGGCTACAATCGAAAGGGAAGGTCAAATAGTGGCACAAAAGAGCGAGTTTACCGTCGCGAATACTTATCCCTATAACCGTTCCAGTCCCGTCCGTTGGATATTTTCCCATATCTTCCGTTACAAGTTTCTTTTCATCGTCACCATTAGCCTCTACATGACGGCATGGTTTTCCAACACCTATTCCCGCATCCTGATTGGCCAGGCGGCGGGTGAAATCATCACCCCGACCAGCAGCGACGGACTGCTCAAGATCGGTCTGGGGGTACTGTTCATTCTGATACTCGACAGCCTTTCGGCGCTGATCGGCAGCTTATCAGTTCAGACGATTGCGCAGCGGCTCGAACGCGACTCGCGCGAAGAACTGTATATCAGCCTGCTCGGCAAGAGTCAGACTTTCCATGACCGCCAGCGCGTCGGTGACATCATGGCACGCGCCACCGACGATATGTATCAAATGAACGGGATGATTAACCCCGGTATTCTGTTTATTTGCGAGACCATTATGGGGCTGGCAGTGCCCATGTTGTGGATTGCGACGATTCGCGTCCAACTGCTGCTCGTCCCGATCATTTTCGTGCTGGTCTATATCGTCACCGTCCGCAGCGTATGGCCTTTGGCACCATGAACGCCGGGTTAGAGGAAACCATCTCTGGCATTGAAGTGGTCAAGGCCAGCGCACAGGAACCGTTTGAGCGCAGTAAGTTCCGCAAAAATGCCCGCGCCTATCGTGATTATTTCGCCCAGCAAGGACGGGTAGAAGCCGGTTATCTGCCTACCCTGCTCTATGCTTTCGCCTTTGGACTTGGTTTCCTGCACTGCATGGCGCTTTACCAGCAAGGCACATTGAGCATCCCGGAGATCATCGCTGTGATGGGTCTGCTGGGGGCGATGCGCTTCCCAATTTTCATTTCGATCTTCTCGTTTTCGCTGGTGCAGTTGGGTATTGCCAGCGCAGAGCGCGTCCTGCATATCATCAATGCTGAAGCCGAACTGGATGAAAATGCTGGCGGCTATGCACAACCGATTAAGGGCGACATCGTATTCGAGAATGTCAGCTTCGGTTATGAAGATGGTGGTGTGCTGAACAATATCTCCTTCCATGTCAAACCGGGTGAGACTATTGCCATCGTCGGACAAACCGGATCGGGCAAAAGTACGCTGACCGATCTCATCAACCGCACCTACGATGCCACCGGGGGACGCATCCTGATTGACGGTGTGGATGTGGCGGAGTGGAACCTGACAGCACTGCGCTCTCAAATATCCAAAATCGAGCAGGACGTATTCCTCTTCTCACGGACGTTAGCGGAAAACATCGCTTTCGGCGCACCGGATACACCGCAGGATAAAATCGAACAAGCAGCGAGAGAGGCGCAGGCGCACAACTTCATTATGTCGTTCGCCAATGGCTATCAGACAGATGTGGGTGAACGTGGGGTGACGCTCTCTGGCGGACAGCGCCAGCGTATCGCGTTGGCACGCGCCTTCCTGAGCAACCCGCGCATCCTGATTCTGGACGACTCGACCAGCGCGATTGACAGCGCTACCGAGGACGAAATTCAGAAAGCCATTCAACGGGCGCAGCAGGGACGCACCACGCTGCTGATTACGCATCGACTGTCCCAGATTCGTTGGGCGGATCATATTCTGCTGCTGGAAGGTGGACGGTTAACCGCCGCCGGAACGCATGACGAACTGCTGCGGACATCACCTGAATACCGGCGTATCTTCGCCCGTTACGATGTGGCGCTGCCACCTGTCGAGGCCGAAGTCGAGTCGGCATAACGAATGCAAACAGACACGAAATATCGTGTCCCCACTTTATGTCCACATCATTCCAAAAGGAGACATATTCCGTATGGGATTCATAATGGATGGCCTCGACGCTGAGGCTTATGATCGTAAATATAATGACCGCGTGCTGGTCAACCGCATTGTGGGCTATTTTCGCCCACAAGCCAAGCGCATGGTGGCAATCTCAATCGCGATTCTGGCGACCTCGCTGCTGAGTACCGGGCTGCCGATATTCATCTCGAAAGCGCTGGATACATTGCAAGTCGATAACAGCACTGCGACGCTGATTGGGATTACGGCAGTAATTGTACTATTGGGTGTGCTGGGATGGGTGTCCAATGCTATCCGCCAGTGGCTTTCTGCCGCCGCGATTGGTAATGTGACGCTGCAACTGCGTGAAGATGCCTTTGATGCGGTCTTGAAGCGTGACCTCTCGTTTTATGACAGTTATCCCTCCGGCAAGATCGTCAGCCGCGTGACATCCGATACACAGGCGTTCTCGCAGGTCGTATCACTGGCGACTGATCTGATGAGTCAAATACTGCTGGTCGTGCTGCTGATCGGTTATCTGTTCTTCGTCAATGTACAGCTCACACTGATTACACTGGCGCTGGCTCCCTTCATCGTAGCGACTGCCCTCGCCTTCCGCAAGATTGCGCGTGAGACAGTGACCAATTCGCGGCGGGTGAACGCAATTGTCAGTTCGCACATTCAGGAAACCGTGAGCGGCATCGGCATCGCCAAGACATTCCGCCAGGAAAACGCCATCTACAAAGAATTTCTGGATGTCAACGCGCAGTCGTACAGTGTCAATCTAAAAACAGGGTATACCTTCAGCAGCATCTTCCCCATCCTGAACCTGCTTTCAGGTATCGGGACGGCAGGGCTGGTGTACTTTGGTGGACGCAGTGCGCAGGTAGGGGCACTCAGCGCGGGGGATTGGTATCTGTTCATTCAGGGTATCGCGTTGTTCTGGTTCCCGCTAACCAGCATCGCATCATTCTGGAGCCAGTTCCAGTTGGGTCTGGCGGCGGGTGAACGTGTTTTCGCGCTGATTGATGCTGACGCGAAAGTCGTTCAAACGGACAATATCAAGCTGCCGCAAATTAAAGGGGAAATCCGTTTTGAGCATATGGACTTCCACTATAACGCCGATGAGCAGGTGCTCAAGGACTTTTCGCTGACCATCCATGCGGGTGAAACGCTGGCGCTGGTTGGTCACACGGGGTCGGGTAAGTCGAGCATCGGCAAGCTGATCGCGCGCTTCTACGAATATCAGGGCGGCAAACTGCTGATCGACGGTCACGACATCCGCACACTCGACTTAGGTGATTATCACGCGCGGTTGGGTGTCGTCACACAATCGCCTTTCCTGTTCGACGGCACGATCATGGATAACATCCGTTACGGCAATCCAGATGCGAGCGATGCCGAAGTGAAGCGTGCCGCTGAGATGGTTGGTCAGGGCGACTGGATTCGTACCCTGCCGAATGGGCTGGAAAGTCCGGTTGGTGAACGTGGCAGCAGCCTCTCGATGGGACAGCGACAGTTGGTGGCATTGGCGCGGGTGCTGCTGCAAAACCCGTCTATCTTCATTCTGGATGAAGCCACTGCCAGCGTAGACCCGCTGACAGAAGCACTGATTCAGGAAGGTCTGGACGTTGTGCTGAAAGATCGAACCTCGATTGTTATCGCACACCGCCTCTCAACCATCAAGAATGCAGATCGCATCATCGTATTGCGCGAAGGCGAGATCATCGAGGAAGGCAGCCATGACTCGCTGCTGGCGCAGGGTGGTCATTACGCGGAACTGTATAACACCTACTTCCGCCACCAATCGCTGGACTACATCGAGAACGCCAAGAAGCTCACCACGCAAGAACTCGTGCGCTTAGGGTCGGTGTAGCTTCTGATTAAACAGATGAGGGTGAGGTGGAAACTTCACCCTCATTGTATACTAATGGTAGATTGGAGGTTGTTCATGAGCGATCACACGATTACCGTAAATCTGCCAGATGCTATTTTTAATCCCATCCGTGAAATTGCCGAGGCCAAAGCACAACCTATTGAAGCGATTGTGCTCGACCAGCTTCGTTCAGTGATGTCTGTTTCTCTACCCTCTTTACCCCCCGATGAGGAAGCCGAGTTGGCTGCATTCAAGTTCCTTTCCGATGATACCTTGCGAAATATTGCTCGCGAACAGATGCCGCAAAAAGATCAAGTTGTTATGCAGGGTCTTATGGATAAAAACAACTTCGGCGACATCACTGCGGAAGAACACCAAACCTTATCCGAACTGGTTGAGCGCGGGCAACGTTTGATGCTGCGCAAAGCGTGGGCGGCGGGTGTTCTGATGGAACGGGGTTACAAAATCACTGGAGAGGATATGACCTCCGAAAATGAGTGAGGGAATGTCCTGGGCAGAAACCGTTCGTTTTGTCCATCAACGTGCCAATGATTGTTGCGAATACTGTCGAACCTGTCAGCGAGTCTGTGGTCAGGCTATGCACGTTGAGCATATTCATCCAACTGCCGGAGATCACCTCGACAATTTATGTTTATCCTGCGCCTCCTGTAATTTGAGTAAAGCGAAAGCCATTTCTGCGCATGATCCCGATACAGATGCACTTGTCGCACTATACAACCCGCGAAAAGATCGTTGGGAAGATCATTTTGAATGGTTGGAAAATGGCGCAGTGATACAAGGCAAAACCTCAACCGGACGCGCAACGATAGTACGTCTCAAGATGAATCTGGAACGGATAGTAACAGCGCGTCGCATCTGGATTAAAGCTGGCGCGCATCCCCCCTCATAGATTTTGCAATATCATTGACAGGAAACTTATGGCAGCCCTTCACCATCTGAACGCCGAACGCAAAACATTACATGGTCACTTCTCGCGGGATTTAGCGCCTGCCCTCACCATTGATTCAGGTGATTCAGTGCGCTTTCAATGCCTGGATGCCAATTGGGGGTTGGAGCCTTACAACGGCGTTGATATTCACCGAAGGGAACTTGAGGGACGCGACCCCGAACTAGACAGCGGACATGCGCTAACCGGCCCGGTGTTCATTCGGGGCGCAAAGCCGGGTATGACGCTGGCAGTACGTATTGATGATATTCAGGTAGGCCAGTGGGGCACGACGATGGCAGGCGGCTGGCCTAATCCCTGGAATGAAAAGCTGGAAGTCAGTACGGAAGGCCGATTCCATACCTGGACGTTCAATCATGAGGCGAATACGGCGCGCAATCAATATGGTCACACCGTCACGATTCGCCCGTTCATGGGCGTATACGGGATGCCGCCTGGAGAAGCTGGTGTTCATTCGACTATCCCACCGCGCCCAACAGGTGGCAACATTGACTGCAAGGAATTAATCGCGGGAAGCACATTATATCTGCCAATTGCGGTGGAAGGCGGATTGTTCAGTACGGGCGATGGACACGCGGCACAGGGCGATGGTGAAGTCTCGATTACGGCTATTGAATGCCCGATGGAGCGCGTCGATTTGAGCTTCGAGGTGCTGGACGATATGCCGCTTTCAACACCGATTGCCAAAACAGCGGCAGGTTGGGTCACGATGGGTTTTCACGAAGACCTGGACGAGGCAATGGTCATCGCATTGGATGCGATGCTCAAACTGCTGAAGCGCCTGCATGGATTGGAACGGGTTGATGCGCTGGCACTGGCGAGTGTCACGGTAGATTTCCGTATTACACAGGTTGTGAACCGCGTCAAAGGGGTTCATGCGGTTCTGCCACATGGGGCTATTCGATGAGATAAAACGGTGCAGCATGACCATTGCTACATAATTGATTTTGTTTACTTTTTCAATTCTTAATTCATTAAACGCCAACTTTCCATTACACTGTAAATGTAGGTTCAATGAGTAATGAGAGGTTGGCCTCATGATTAAGTTAAATACAGCTTCTGTCTCAACCGAAACCCACGACATCCACTGGCTGAAACCCGAACGAGTTCTGTACGTCAACTACAAAGGGCATCAAACCAGCAGCACCATTCAAGCCTGCCTGGACGATATGGCGCTTCAACTGGACACCGTTAGCCGTCCGATTGTTGTGCTTATCAATTGGCTGGAAGTGACTGAAACTGACTACGGTGCATTGTTCAAGCAGCGGGGACATCGCGCGTACAGTCACCCGATGGCAGCGCGCGGCGTGCTGGTCGGTTTTGACCCGCAGGAAGCCTTCGAAAACGAAGTAACCGCAGTCAACACCCGCCGCGCCAAAAACACGCAGTATTTCCGCACGATGGAAGAAGCAATGGATTACCTTGAGCCGATGATAGAGATGGAATAAGGAAAACTGACCGTCCTCATCCCACCCAACCCGCCAGACTTTCACGCAGCAGCGAACGGGCACGATGCAAGCGGCTTTTCACCGTTTCAATCGTGATCCCCAACATTTCCGCCACCTCTGGCGCACTGTACCCTTCTATATCACGCATCACTAAAATCTGGCGGTAGGCCGACGGTAAATAAGCGATTGCAGCGACGACATCATTTTTGAGCGCTGTAGCCAGCTCTGGATTTCCGGATAAATCAATGTAATCCAGCATGGAGTCATCAATCAGACTGAGCGCCTCCGCTTCCGGCGTAAGTAAATCGTAGCAGTAGTGGCGCACAATCTGGAACGTCCAGCTTACAAAAGCTGCCGTTGAACGCAAAGTGCCGATTTTGCGGTAAATTGTCCACAAGGTTTCCTGTACCGCATCCTCGACATCTTCCGCCGTCGCGCAATATTTACGAGCAAAGCGGGTAATCGAAGGCTGATGCTGACTCAACAATTGTTCAATCGCGTCAGCATCCCCTTCACAAGCCGCTCCAATCAGGTCGAGATTAATGCTGCTGCTCATAACGCTGGGTCGATTTGATCTTTCGGCCAACAAGCGCACAGGCCGGACACCAGCCTACAAAACCCGTAATGACCACAAACAACGCTGAAAATACGATTACGCCTATTCCCAGCGGAGTCGCACCCGGCAAAAGTGTTCCACTAAACAGTGCCACACCGATCAGTACCGCGCCCAGCAGGATACGCGCGGCACGTTCCACATTAGGAACATTCTTCGGATAAAACATGCAAGCCTCCTGTCATAATCTGTTTCCACCCTATAAGAGGCTCAGAAATGGCAAAAGGATTCACGAGTTTGTGAGAAAGGAGCGTTATTACCTGCAAGAAAGAATTTTTAGGCTTATTTCGGACGTTGATAAGTCTGAATATTGTGGCTTACCGCAAGTGTCGCTGCTTCAACACGGTTTTCAACATTGAGCTTGCTCAGAACGGCACTGACATGATTACGAACTGTTTTCTCGCTTAAAAACAGTTCAGCCGCTATCTCGTTATTGGTTTTTCCCTGAGCGAGCAATATTAGCACAGCAACTTCACGTTCTGTCAGTTCGCTGAAAAGATCGACCTCCTTCTCGTCGTGCTGCCGCATAATGGCCAGAACTCGGCGCGTAATGGTGGGATCAAGTGAAGCTTCACCGCGCCGGATGGCATCCAGGGCGCGTTTGAGTTCATCGGTGCTGCCCTGCTTCAAAACATAACCTACTGCCCCCGCGTGTATAGCATCTGCAATCAACGCATCGTCCGCATAGGAGGTCAGCATGATAACTTGTATCTCCGGCCAGCGCCCAACAATCGTCCTGCAAGCATCAACACCGCTCACCTCAGGCATTCGAATGTCCATAATCACGACATGCGGCTGGTAGCGTTCACAAGCAGCAACAGCCTCGGCTGCCGACCCGGCTTCAGCAACAACCTCTGTATCAGCCATACCATCCAGTAAAAGCCTTAGCCCCATCCGCACAACCTCATGATCGTCAACCAACACAACACGGAGCGAACTCATCACGATTCTCCTATAGGAACTAAAAGGGTTGTTATAGTGCCTTTTCCGGGGCGGCTTTGAATTTCCAGTGTAGCACCCAACAGCCGTGCCCGGTCACGAATGGTACGCAGGCCGTAACCGGGTGTAATCTTTTGCTCGTCAAAGCCCTGTCCGTCATCCTGAATAATCACGGCGATGTTATTCAATTCACGACATACCTCAACGGTAATATGTCTCGCCTGGGCATGACGTAAGGTATTGGAAAAACATTCCTGAACAATCGCCAGGGTATGTCCAACCTGAACGGGCTTCATGTCAGGCTCTATATTCATCTTTAACTGGATTTGAACCAAACTGCTGAAGCGTGGGTCGGCAATCAACCGTCTCAGACTCGAACCAAGCGGTTCCAGTGGAATGCCGCTTTTCAGCGAGACCATATATTGCCGCAAATCAGTAATTGCGCCGCCTAAAACTCTTTTTGCTCTGTCAAGACGCATGGCAGCTTCCGTATTCGCTTCCATATACGGCTGCATGGATTCGAGGATTAAGCTGGCGGAGTAAACAGCCTGAATAGCTCCATCATGAATTTCCTGACCAATACGATCACGTTCAGCGGCCTCAATACGATCCACTCCCATCGCCTCGATCATGCGATCCACTTCAATTTCGAAGACTTCCAGCGTCCGAATCATGGTCACAGCTAATATTAAACTGGCAATCGAGCGAAAGACTTCGATGGGAATGCCGACCAGATTCTCAACAACCGTTTTATTCAATACATTCGCCGGGAAAAATTCAGCTTGACCAACGACAAGGCCACCCAAAAATGCATAAGCCAACAGCGAAATCCCGGCGATGCGCAGTATGCGATAAATATTGCCGACCCCTAACGGAGCAATGGTTGTTTCTGCCTGGTAACGAAGCCCATATGCCGCTAACAAAGCACCCGGCAGACCCAAGAGATAACGCGACCAGATAGAAGCAATATGATGCCAATCATCAAAAGTCCGCGCAGAGTAAAGCGTCACCCAGAACAATAATCCCCAGATCAGGGCGACAGCAACCACAAATTTCCAACCCCACTGCCAGCGCATTTGCAGCGTGGCTGCACCAAATGCGAGAAGGCAGGTAAAAGAAAGTGCCAGGATAATTATGTGAAGTATCAAAAGGAGTGCGACGTAGGGATGGGGTAAGTAAGTCGTCTGGATGGGAATAAAAACATCACCCCATTCATAAAAACCATGCAGGATACCAAAAGCCGCTAACCAGCGTAAATCGCGTGCCAAGCGCAAACGACTGTGCCGCCTGGACTGCAAGAAGATCGCCAGACCCATCACAAAAAATGTTTGCCCGTAGACAAACAGCACGAGCGGTCTATTGAGTGCGAATAATTCATGCAGGTTAATCATATCGGTTCGTTCCAATACAAAGAGCCTACTAGTTTAGTAGGCTCCCATAATTCATTGACGATTGTAGCACAGCTTAACCAGCAAAGATTTCAAACACCGGCGGGAAACTCAGCAGCAGGCCAAGAACGATGAGTACGATGGAGATAGTAAAGGATTTCGTCAGGGCGATTGGGCGATTCTTGAAGAAGAAGTGCAGCCCCACCCAGCTTAAGACAAAGGCAATTACCGATAGGCCGGTTTTGCCACTCAGGGGGCCAACTCCGCCGTTCCATGCCAGAGCGCTCTTAAACGAGGCCATCGAAGGCATTTCGGTCAAAGCGATGACGATCCCGAGGACAAGTGCTCCAACACCGCTGGCAATAAAGGCTGCTCCGACGGCACGATCCAGTGCGCTGCTCTCAACGTCTTGAAGTTCTGTTTTGCTTGCAGGGGTGTCCTGCGGTAGTGTTCTAGTTGCCATGATTTATATGCTCCATTTCATTCTGATATTCATTCGCGTGATTTTTAGGTACAAGGAAATTTCAGGTTAGCGGCGCTGCTTTGGTAATCAACGCCCCCAGTACCCCGGCAATCCCCGCGATGGCGAATGACAGGAAGAATAAGGCGATAATCATGTTGCGAGCACGACGGTTCTGAGCAAGTTCTTTGCCATAGCGAATGACCGAATAGGCGACCACTGTTGCCAGCAGAGGGGCAATCCAGGCAATGTGTTCTTTCCATTCCATGCCGAAATTGTGGTATTCAGCGGTTTGCTCACCAGCCAGCAGCCAATAACGCGGGAATTGACGGAGCGCCTCGGACTGAACAGTTTTATCCAGATCAGCCGGTGGGTTAGCACGATACCAGGGGTAAACTACATAGGTGCCGACAATAACCGTCAACCACACCAGCACCGCCATGACGACGATACCCCAACGCAGACGCATGATGCGTTCCGAAATGCCTTCTGGCGTAACCAGTTGGGGGCGTAAGCTGTAGAGACCCGCTAACCCACCAGCAAAGGCCAGTAAGTATGCGGCACCGAATCCCATTCCATGTATGAGCGTCCATAGCTCACGATCTGTGATTTGCATAACAATCCTCCTCTATTTAGTCGAAACTGATTTCTTTTGTTCGATTTATACTCAGTCTAGACTTTCGGCAAGGCTTCCAGAAGTTACATCTGTCCTGTTTTTTGTCGGGACAAACTGGTAACATAAATACAACCTTCAAAAAGAGGGTTCTGATCGTACAACGATTTTCCTACCTACATTAACCGCTCCTTAATTTTTAGCACTCTCTTCGTAAGATTGCTAACAACCTCTTGACTTCATAAATCGATATTGCTAAACTGATGGCAATCAGTTAGCACTCACACACAGTTAGTGCTAATCCATTCAACTAAAAGCTGTATAAATCCGGTTATTGTAACCAGAACCATACTATCTGTAGGGAGGAATTCGCATGTCTCTCAATCTTACCCCTCTGGGTGATCGTGTCATCATTGAACCAATTGAACAGGAAGAAGTGACGGCAAGCGGTCTGTATATCCCGGAAACTGCCAAAGAAAAACCGCAGCAGGGCAACGTTCTCGCCGCTGGTGAAGGCCGCCGCGATGACGATGGCAAGCGCGTCGCGATGGATGTGAAGGCAGGCGACAAGGTACTGTTCGCCAAGTATGCCGGAACCGAAATCAAGGTTGACGGCAAGAAACTGCTCATCATGAAAGAATCCGACATTCTGGCAATCGTTAAGTAAACTTTCTGCCCGATTTAATCCTTTAGCAATATCAAAATCTTTGGAGGAAATTTCCAATGCCTAAGCAACTCGTTTTTGATGAAGCGGCACGCCGCGCCCTGAAAATCGGCGTGGACAAACTGGCTGATGCCGTCAGCACGACCCTTGGCCCGAAAGGCCGTAATGTGGCGCTGGACAAGAAATTCGGCGCACCGACTGTTACCCACGATGGTGTGACTGTCGCCAAGGAAATCGAACTGGAAGACCCCTATGAAAATATGGGCGCGCAGCTTCTGAAGGAAGCCGCCACCAAGACCAATGACATCGCGGGCGACGGCACGACCACCGCTACCGTTCTGGCGCAGGCCATCGTCAACGAAGGTCTGAAGAACGTGGCCGCTGGCGCGAACCCCATGCTGCTCAAGCGTGGTATCGAAGCCGCTACCGAAGCGATTTCCAAGCACATCCTCAGCCAGGCGACACCCATTGAAACCCGCGAAGAAATCGCCAAGGTTGCCAGCACCAGCGCCCAGGACAACGAAATCGGTAATCTGATTGCCGATGTCATGGACAAAGTTGGTCGTGACGGTGTTGTGACTGTTGAAGAAAGCAAGGGTCTGGAATTCGAAACCGAATTCGTTGAAGGTATGCAGTTTGATCGTGGTTACATCAGCGCCTACTTCATCAGCAGCCCGGACACGATGGAAGCGGTCATTCAGGACCCCTACATCCTGATTTACGACAAGAAAATCAGCGCTGCTCAGGACATCGTTCCTCTGCTGGAAAAACTGCTCCAGATCGGTAAACGCGAACTGGTCATCATCGCTGAAGATGTTGACGGCGAAGCGCTGGCGACGATGGTTCTGAATAAGCTGCGTGGCACATTGAATGTCCTCGCCGTCAAGGCTCCTGGCTTCGGTGATCGTCGTAAAGCTATGCTCGGTGACATCGCTGTCCTGACCGGCGGCTCGGTCATCAGCGAAGAGACCGGACGCAAGCTGGAAACCGCGACTCTGCAAGACCTGGGTCGCGCCGCCAAAGTCGTCAGCTCGAAGGAAAACACCATCATCGTGGATGGCGCAGGCGACGAAAAGAGCATCAAGGGTCGTATCGAAGAAATTCGCCGCGAAACCGATGCCAGCACCAGCGACTATGACCGCGAAAAACTCCAGGAACGTCTGGCGAAACTGAGCGGTGGTGTGGCTGTTATCCGTGTCGGTGCAGCTACCGAAACCGAACTGAAGGAAAAGAAACACCGTGTCGAGGACGCGCTCAGCGCAACCCGTGCAGCGGTTGAAGAAGGCATCGTTTCCGGTGGTGGCGTGACACTGATTAACGCCATTAGCTCACTCGACAACATCAAGATGTCCAATGACGACGAAAACACTGGCGTGCAGATTATGCGCCGCGCGCTGGAAGCCCCCATCAAGAAAATCGCCGCCAATGCCGGCGCTGATGGTGCAGTGGTTATCCAGGAAGTTCGCCGCCAGCAGAAGGCCAAGAAAAATCCCCGTATCGGCTATAACGTCCTGACGGGCGAATATGTCGACACGATTGAAGCAGGTTTCCCCGACCCAGCGAAGGTGACTCGCGGTGCGGTTGAAAACGCGGCCTCTATCGCCGCCATGATCCTCACCACCGAGGCACTCATCACCGACGTGAAGGAAGAAAAAGCTCCTGCCGCTCCTCCAATGCCGGAATATTGAGTTCCAAATTCTAAGAGCCGCATAGGCAGTCAGTACAAGGCGCTCCCAACCGGGAGCGCCTTTTTTTATCCTACGCTTGGTCTACGATTTAGTCTCTGTGCGGAAATGCCTGTCTATAATCGGCTGTGTCTGTCCAATTATGGAGTGATCCTCGCGTATGATGAAACGAAATGCTTATTTTGGGGTGATAATCGCCAGTGCGGTGTTCGTATTGACTCTGATGCTGATTAATCCTTCAGCCGCGCAAAATGATCTGATCCCCGACCAGCAGACCGTACAGGCAGCCGTTCAGCAGTTATTCACCGCTACCGCGCAAGCACAGGTCTACAGCACCTTTTCACTGACCGTAGATGCGCAATTTCATCAAGCCCAAACGGCAACCGCACAACCGTCCCTTGCCCCAACACAAATATCTTCGACTTTCACAGCTACACCAGTTGATGTCCTGACACTGACCGATGCCGCAAACATCCTCACCTCAACTGTTGCGGGTGGCGAAACCGCTACCGCCCTTTTCGACCATGTGCCAGATTGGGTGGAACAGGTTGCCAGTGAGACGGTATATATCAGCGGCGGCACCTTCCAGATGGGCACGATGGCACAGGAAGTCCAAACGGCTGTCGATTTATGCGTGAATGTCGAAAAAGGGAACTGTCAGCTTGATTTTGGTACGGATTCTATCCCACCACATTCTGTTACGGTTTCACCATTCCTGATGGAGCGAACGGAAGTCACGTATGATCAATATTTGATTTTCCTGACAGCACTCGGCACCTCAGCGCATACCAATGGCTGTAATGGACAACCCTGCATTTCCATACACGATACTGATGACGGCAGTAACATTCTATTTGATGGCTTCCACTATCGTGTGCTTGATTCAATTCGCAATCTTCCTGTGACCAGCGTGACATGGTATGGAGCAGACGCTTACTGCCGCGCGATTGGTCGCCGCCTGCCAACCGAGGCCGAGTGGGAATTTGCCGCACGCGGAACTGATGGGCGTATCTATCCCTGGGGTAATGAGTGGGACGCAACCCGCGCCAAAACCAGCATTCCGCCAAACAATACAGTAGGTGCATTACCCGTCGGCAGTTTCATTAACGGGGCGAGTCCCTTTGGCCTATTGGATATGGCGGGTAATGTAGCCGAGTGGGTGAACGACTGGTATGCCGAAACTTATTATCAAACCGCCAATGCCAGCGGTTCGAATCCTACCGGGGCATCCAGCGGTACTGAAAAAGTAGTGCGTGGCGGTTCGTGGGATGCCAAGCCATTTTTCGCGCGCAGTGTTCACCGGCAAAGTGCTGACCCGACCAAAGCTACCGCCTGGATTGGCTTCCGATGCACTGTCGATGCCGCATCGCGATTAATCGGCACCTCAACACCGCCGCTTACACCTTCACCAACCTACACACTGCCGCCTCCACCGATCACACCAATCAGTACATCAACCCCGACAAAATAAGTTCATGCATAGCGGGCGTTTCTAAAAAAAGCGCCTCTATTTTATACTACGGCACAAGTTGTGAGGCACGCAGCCAATTCGCAATTCGCGCGGCGGCGACAGCGTGACCATTCGGATTAAAGTGACCGTTAAAAGGTAAATAGAGCCGTTCCGTAGATTTGCTCTGCGCCCAGGAACGCAGTTCCCAGGTCAAATCCAGTGAAGGAATGGCATTAGCGGCGAGAAAATCCGCCAGACGGGTTCCCGGCGCAGTCGGGTCAGCCTGACGCAGCGCTGGCAGAAGATCACCAAATTGAGCTAACGTCGCGCTCCAATCATCAGCCTGAACGGCGCGACGATCAGGAATGACAATTGCAGCAAACTGAATGCCCTGCTGCTGCACCAGATCACGAAACTGCAAAATGAGCGCCTCGGTTATAGCCCAGGCATTTTTCCAATGCGCATCCTCTGGCAAAAACACACCCAGTTCTACCGGATATTCCAACTCATAGGGGTCTTTTTGCAAAACCAGTGGATGTTCTGGTGGGTCATCGGGCGGCTCCGGGAGTTGATGCTCCTGTAAATTTCGCAGCCAGGAAAACACGGACGAATCCGGGTACAAAGCCGGGTCAAACACAATGCTGTTGTGGAATTGCAGTATAGACTTGCCGATCGAATCCTGCACTGTGAAATAGGGACGATCCGAGCGGTAGCCATAGCGCCGTCTTTCCAGATCAATCTCATTATCCTGAAAGTCATTGCCGGTATACAACGACAGCAGCACCATATCGGGTTGGAACTGCCAGCCCAGCGCGGCATACAACAGCAGTTCACGATCCGTGCCATAAGCATCGACACTCAGGTTGATCACTTCAATTTTCCGGGAAGCGGTACGGTTAAGCTGCTGCTGAATAAGCTGCGGAAAGCCCTGCTCGATTTCGACCTGTACGCCCTGCGGAAATGAATCCCCGACGATGAGTACACGAAACACACCTGGCGGTTTTTCCAGCGTGTAATCCGGGCCATTCAGGCCGAAATTATTGTATCTGACCTGCACATCGAATTCGCTGCCCGTATCTTCTGGCGAACGATAACGAAATGATGCACAAGGTTCATGGTAATTCTTCAATAAGGCGAAAACAACTGAACGCCAGGAACCCGGCGCGAGATGGCATTCGGCAACGATAGGTTCTACCCTCAGGAGGCGCAGCGCCGTAAAACCGATCAGCAGCGCCAGCAGGATACCCAGCAGAGGCAGCCATAATTTCCAACGGCGCATCATGGAATAACGATCTCGCGCGACGGCGCTCCAATCAGACCATTCTCATCCACCGAGCAAATGACCAATCCGACAAACTGCGTCGAGACAAAGCCATTCCATGATGGGACAGTATTGCTGTTCCAGGTGAAATCAGTGTCATAAGCCAATGCCCCCGGAGAGCGCAAGGCAACGACATAGCTTGCCGCGCCGGGAACGGTTTCCCAGACCAGCGCGCGTGTGCCATCACCGTTATCCCGTAAGCTGATATTCACCGGGGGCGGAAGTCCATCCGCCAGCGACACCAGCGAAGTCATAATCGTTTGGGTCGATGCAACCAGATAACTGGCCTGTACATCGTCAATGGTGTCACGGGGGGTATGCTGTCTGGCTTTGTCTTCCAACGATTCGATAAACCGGATCGCCGGGAAGCCCGCATCACTAAAGGACAAATGATCGCTGTAACGTCCAAGCCGATCACCCGTGTCACTATCCTGAAGTGAGATATCCAGGGGAGTCTGCATTTTCTTGGCGATCAGGTCAACCGCGCGCGCCAGCCGCCGTGAGGGTGATGTATCATTTGGCCCCACCGAAAATATCCGCAGATGTTTATCATCCATTTCACCATTCGGGCCGGTCTGGCTGCCGATGATATCCATATTCAGCACCGCATCCACATTAATGCCGCGCTCAAGCAGATACTGAACGAAAGCAATGCTGCCCTTCCGCCCCACTTCTTCCGCACCGAAGGCCACAAACATAATCGTAGCGCGGGGATGGGTGCCGCTCAAAATACGCGCCATCTCAATCAGCGCCGCGATACCCGATCCATCATCATTCGCGCCGGGAGCGGCATAAGTCGCGTCATTCGGGTCAATCGAGATGCTGTCATAATGAGCGCCGACGAGGATAATACCGCCGCCGGTCACATTACCCTGAATCCAGCCAAAAACATTATTCTGAACCGTATCCAGCCCAGCCCATGAAATTGGAAAACTGTGGTCAAATACCAGAAAATTGCCATTGGAACTCTGCTGAATCGCCTCGAACTGCGCCCGAACATAGCGATAGGCCGCGCGGACACCGGAATTGGGCTGGTCAATCGAATTCACATGACGGGTGCCCATATTTTGCAGGGCATCCACATGCATAATCAGACGATCAGAATCAACCTGATTGAGCAATGATCGTAAACTCGAATTGATGGATGGCCCCGGCACTACCGACGACTGTGGCAGTTCCGTTGGACTGAGCGTGGCAGCCGTAATCAACGGGAGCGGCGTATCGGTCACACGCGGCACCAGCGTTGGAGGAAGGTTCGATGTAGACAGGTTACAGGCAGCCACTAACAAGACAAGTGTCAGCAGAAGCAGCCAGAGTGGAAGGAACAATTTTTTCATATAGAGTTATGAGTGGTCGTGATTGAAAATTCTTCGTCATTGTACCATCTTTTAAATACCCTATCCGTTAAGCGTAAGGAAAGCGTCATTGGGTCGCACAGCCAGCGGTGGATAAAACATCGATAACAGTTGAAGCGCAGCCCCATTCAACTCAAATAAAAGTTTCATGAGACACCCTTCTCACCCGCGCGAATCATTGTTTAGACTCCCCAAAAGGAATACAATAACGTGCCGTCACCTTCAGATTCAGGATCGTCCATGAGATTATTTTCCCCACTTACGTCGCCCACCCGCAAAATCACTGTTGCTGGCCTCATCGGGTTCGCCTTCATCGCTCAACTGGCGGGCGTTTATTACTTATGGAGCCATACCAGCAGCAGCGGGGAGTTCCTGGGACGCTATAGTTACCGCTATGCTATCGGGCTGTTTGCCAATGTGATTCTCGTTATGGCCTGGGCATTCATATTGCTGCAACACAAGCGAATCGTGATCTGGCTGGAAAACCTCCGGGTTATTGAGCGGATGCGCATCATTATCCTGCCCGGTATTGCCGTTTTCATCCTCTGGCTGTTCCCGGTAGAAGCACCGATCAAGCAGTATTTTGCGCTGAATTGGCTGCTGATTACGGCTGTGACGGTCTACACCATGCCGGACAGAGAAACCCACTACCGCTGGGGATGGGTGATGATAGCAGTCCTCGCGCTGCTTTTTATTCCGACTTTAATCACGACACTGACCAATCGATATTTCAGTCAGGATGAGGCCATGTGGGCAGACTATGCCACCTCACCATTTGAAGCGGGTGGGTTGTATGCTCGTACCTGGCAGGAACAGCCTTTCACCATCGCTCCCGGACGCAGTTGGAGCACCGTCGTACTGGGGTGGATGCTGGAAAATGTCGACTATGACATCAAAGTTGGGCGGCTGCTGAATTTCTACTTTTGGATAACGGGATTCATCGGCGTGGGAGCCGTAACCTGGCGCTTATACGGGCGGCAGGCCGCCGTTGTCAGTACGACTTTTGCCGCTCTGGGGTTATCGTTTATTCCCTTTGTCGATTACCGTCCCGATCACCAGCTTCCTGCGGTAGCCATGTTCATTATGTTCACGGCGCTTCAGGCTCGATACACGACTGGCAAGCGGGGCTTCTGGGATTTCGCCTGCGGTCTGGCAGGAACGCTGTCTTTACACTTTCATGCTGCCGGTATCGTCTTTGCTTTCGGCTTTTCGGTCTACTATCTGGCGGAATATATCGGGACATCCGCGCGAAGCAGGCGGCTGGCAAACATCCGCCCCTTGCTCTGGTATGGAGCAGGCGCATTACTGGGCTGCGTCATCTATTATGTCCTCGACATCGCAACCATCGGCGGCTTACAGGTTTATCTCGATTTTCTGATCAAACACCGCTATTCAGCCAGACGGATTCTCCGCTTCCTGTCCTGGCCTTCACCCCTATTTGAACGAGCGATTGTCGTGACATCCTTCCTCTATATTGCATGGCGGCGGACAGAAGCGGATCGGATGGTTATCGGTATGATCTTGTGTGTAATCCTCGGCATTCTGGCGCTGGATACACAGGGTTATCGCACCACCTTCAGCGCTTTTTATGTCATTCCGGTAGGCGCGCTGATTGCCGATGCCCTGCGTGACCCGCGCATTCCAGCGGCGAGGAGTCTGCGACGGGCTGTCCTCGCGCTGGCATTGTTCATCATGCTGGCGGGGCAGTGGATGGGTGAATTCATCGCATGGCCTGCCGTTCAGTATGTGGCGCAAACAGGTGAACTGCCGCCCTTCCTCTACGAAGAACTCAAGCCGAAACTTTTGCCCCTCCTGCGTGATGATGATGTTGTCGCCAGCACACACCAACTCATCTGGACAATTCCCCACAAACCAACCCTGTACTTCGTCGGTTCCGAAGCCACAGCCCAGGAAACCTACCATCTGACGGATCGTGAGCAGGTTTGGGAACGGGTGAAGCCCACTGTCATCGTTAATGTGGAAAACCAGATGGTGATTGAAAAAGGGCTGCAAGCCTACATCGACAATCATCATTTTGTGGTGTGCGATGAGATGACCGTGACAGGTGTGAATATCACGGTGATGCGGGAAACCTGTCCGCCGCCCACCAACCCATAGCGGCTTGAAATACGCCCTATGCGAATAAACCACATTGTTACATGACGCAGACTGCGATACAATGTCGTCGTTTTGCTGGAAAAACAGGATAATTGGTGTTGGCTGAAAAACTTGAAGCTTTAAACTCACCCCGCGTGAGTCAGGATGTCGCCCGTAAACAGGTTCCCTGCAATATTTGTGGCAGTGAAGATCGCAGTCCATTTTGCCCGGAAAACGGGTTGGGGCTGGTCAAATGTAACCACTGCGGATTGGTCTATGTCGGCGCACGCCCCGACCCGCGTGAACTATACGCTCTGTACGGTGAAACCTATTTCCACAATAACGAATCGGGTGTTGTTGGCTACACCGATTATCTGAAAGATGAAGGCAACATTCGCCAGACCTTCTCAGGCCGCCTCAACTGGTTGGAACGGTTTATTAAGCCAGGTAAATTGCTGGATGTCGGCTGCGCGGCGGGCTTCTTTCTGGACGAAGCGAAAAAACGCGGCTGGCAGGTGCAAGGACTGGATGTATCCGGCTTTGCTGTCCAATATGTCAAGGATCGCTTCGGCTTCGATGCCCAGCAGGGCAGCCTGACCGAACTGGATTACCCCGCCGGCAGCTATGATTTGCTCACCATGTGGGATGTAATCGAGCATGTACCTGACCCGAAAGCCTATATTCAGCGCGCGGCGGAACTCCTGCGCAGCGGCGGCGTTTTCTCACTGGCAACCCCGGATGTGGACAGCATTCCCGCCAAACTCACCGGGAAGCGCTGGGTCGGTTATAAACTCTCCGAAGAACATGTCTACTATTTCTCGGTTCACACGCTGAAGCAGCTCTTGAATGAAGCAGGCTTTGAGGTGGTGGATGTCCGCCATGTCGGGAAATTTGTCACCATGCGGCTGTTCCTGAACCGCCTCGGCATGTATTCGCCGCTCATCGCGGGTGTACTCTCGCTGGCGGAACGCGCCTTTAAACTCTCGGAGCGTTCACTTTATGTGAATCCCTTCGACATTGTGGCGATTACGGCGCGGAAAAAATAACATACCGTCATCTCGAATGGCTAAAAAACTGCTCGCTCACAAACTCGCGCTGGTCATTGCGCTTTGTGTAATGGTCAGGCTGGTTATCTTCCTGCGTTTTCCGTCCGTCTTTGATTTCGTACAAACGGGTCAGGTGCAGGGTTCGGATGCTTACGATGCCTACGCGCAAAATTTGCTGGCGACAGGAGTTTATGGACGGACAGCAGGCGTGCCGGATGCCGCCATTCCCCCGCTCTACAGCTATGCTTTAGCCGGGGTGTATGGCATTTTCGGGCGCGGCGCATTGCAAGTGGCGCTCTTTCATATCGTGCTGGATGCCCTGTCGATCATCATGCTCTACCACATCGCCAAACGGCTTATGCCCAACGGTGATTGGGTCGGCACGCTGGCAGGGCTTTTTTATGCCCTCTATCCCTATCTGATCTTTCAGAATCTCACACTGATCGACACGCCGATTTTCATGTTCATCCTGCACGCTTTTGTGCTGGCGCTGGTGCTGCTACGCGAACGTCCGACATTTGATCGTACAGGCTGGGCATTAGCCGCCGTCGCGGGTCTGGCGCTCGGATTAGGGATGCTGGTGCGTCCGATTCTGCCGCCGCTGGCACTGTTGGTCGCGTTGTGGTTCCTATTCAAGCTGAATTTCCTGCAAACGGTTGTGCGTTTGCTGCCTGTGGCACTCATCGGCGGGGCAATTTTAGGGCTGTGGATTGTGCGCAACTATGCTGTATTTCAGGCCTTCGTGCCCATGACCACCACTTCCGGCGCGAATTTCTGGCAGGGCAACAGCGAATACACCATCCCCTATTTCCGCGCGGGTTATGATGTCCAGTGGACAGCGCCCGAACTCACAACCGTCGATACCAACAGCCGCGAAGCCGATGCCGAACGTTTCGCGCTGGGGATGCAGTATTTACGCGAACACGCCGACCAGATTCCCACGCTGCTCTGGACGAAGTTTTTAGTCTACTGGAGCATCGACGTAACACCGCGCCTGAATCCCGTTGAGGGCAAAGTCCCACGTCTGGATTATGAAGGGAATGTGATTACCGAGACAGACAGCAGCGGTGGTTTGTCGCTGGGGGGTTTACCTCCCGGCGATCCTGTCGCGCAGTATTCACAGCCCCTTTTCGACCAGATTGGGCGCACCATTCACCGCTTCTATTGGGGCGGACTGCTGATTCTGGGATTGGTCGGCGTGGCGCTCACATGGCGGCAGTGGCGGGATGTCTCGCTGCTGTGGTTCGTCCAGATCAGCATGACGCTGGTCTATGTGTTTTTCCACCCCTCGACTCGCTATCGTGTCCCCACCGACCCACTGCTGTTCATTTTCTCTGCCTATGCGGTGGTCTGGTTATGGGCGTGGTGGCAGAATCGCCGAACAATCCGAACCGCATCATAGCCTGATTTGCTCAAGCGCTGTTTTCATCTCCGCCGCGCTTTGAAAGCGGTTTTCCGGTTCAAACGCAACCGCCTGTTGAATAACATCATTCAATTCCGCCGGGGCATCAGGATTGAACTGCTGAACCGGATACTCGGCAAAACTAAAGGGAGGCCGCAATCGGGGGTGCTGGCGTGTCAGAATATAATGCAGCAGCGCACCCATACTGTAAATATCGCCCTGTATCTTAAATGACCATGTGAACCACTCCGGCGCGGTATAACCATCATCATAAAAACAGAAAAAATCGTTTATGATTTTTTCATTAACACCTAAAAATGCACAGTTGCTCAAATCCGTCAGAAACACGTTTCCGAAAGAATCAACCATTATGTTAGAAAGTCTGATGTTACGTGCGACCAGCGGTGCGGTCGGAGAAGAGTGCAAATAGGATATGACATCGCATAGTTGTATACCCCACTTGATAATCATCTCTACAGGAAAAATCTTCGTCGGCTGGCGCAGCAACCGCTCCATGTCGCTACCATTGATATAAGTTGTGACAAGGCAAAAATTATCATCTTCCTCAAAACTGTCTATAAATTGAGGTAGCGAGGGATGTTCGGCAAGGCGCAAAATATCAACTTCACGGCGGAATCGTTCCTCTATTGTTCCCTCATATGGAACAACAGATTTTAATGCGACGAATTTCCGAACATCGGGATAGTTCATATCACGCGCCCGATATACGCTCCGGTTGAACCTCCCTCCCAACTTACCAATAATCTTGTAGCGATTATGCAAAATCTTATTAGGGATAATGATTGACATCTTAAATATTCTCTTCTGCCCCAAGCAGATATGAATACAATCATTATATGCTCAATAGGGTCAAGTCGGCCTCCGCGCCGAAGCCAGTCGAGCGATCTGTCCCACCATATGTGAATAATCGCCGCCTGCTGCCTTGACCGCCCGTAGAAATGTGCTTTCCGGCGAAATATCGGCATTCTGATTCGGATCAATCACATACGGTTGATCGCCTCGCACGCGCATATCAATGCCGCCATAATCGCGCATTCCAACTGCCTGAAAAGTGGCCTTCGCCGCCCCTTCAATCCGCTCCAGCAGGGCGGGAGTGAGGGTGCTGGCAGGCACTTCTGACTTATAGCCCGTTTCTTCCCACTTCGAGTCAAAATGTTTCAGCCCGTAGCGCTGGTCAGGCGTGTAATAGAATCCGGTGACAGGCAGCACTTCCAGTTGATGATTGCCCCAGATGCTCACCCGGTATTCATTACCTTCGATAAAATCCTCAACCAGCGCAGGCTGCTTAAATGCATCCAGAATGCGCTGTACCTGCCGCTGGAGCTGCTCAGGGGTCTCTACCACCGATTCGGGCAGAATCCCCATCGAGGCATGTAAATAGGCGGGTTTAACCAGCGCCGGGAAAATCGACCAACCCGTTACATCATCCGTTTCGAAAAAGCGGTAATCCGGTGTCGGGATGCCCCGCTGAACCAACTGTGCTTTCGTGATGGCTTTATCCTGACTCTGGGACAGAGTTCGGTCATCCGCGCCAGTATAAGCAAATCCCATCTTCTCGTAGAGCATCGTAATCGGGTCATAACCGCTGGGATTGTCATGATAGCCATCGCAATAATTGAAAATCACGTTATGGCGCGGATCATACATCCCCAAAACCCGTTCGATGTCAGCCTCTACATGGATAATCTCCGTTACGAAGTCCGCGGCACGCAGCGCTTCATCTACCGCGACAATCGTTTCATGCGTGGCAATCGTTTGCCCCAGTTCCGGGTCAGCGTTCAAATCCGGCAGGGGGCGATAGAGAATCAAAACTGTATAATCCAATGGCATCGGGCATATCCCCTAAAACTAAAATTCAATCATCACCAGGAGCAAAACTCGTGGCAAAAATCTATGGTACGAATGCCTTTAATAATAGGGATGGTGACTTAAAACGCAAGCGATTTTAGGGGCAATTTTCAGGAGATTTCCGCGCCTCGCAAAATGCGCTGAATGATGCTCGATGAGATCGACAATTTGAGGGAGAAATCATCTCTGATTTTCAATATTCTGCGCACACTCATCGAAGCGCTGACAGTTACAATTCCGACTGGATTCTAACATTGCTTTCATGGCCTGCGCGCGGACGATCAGATTCTCGATTGCCGGGAGCTTTTGGTCAGCCATCGAACGCCAGCGAGCCGACACGGGTGTGGTCTCATCAAATCCATACAGCAGCCTGTGAATTTCCGCGATAGTAAAACCCGCTTCCTGCGCAAAATGTATGATGGTCAGCGCCTGGAAAACACGGGCATCATAACGGCGGTGTCCATTCACCCGACGGGTGGAATGCAGCAAGCCCATACGCTCGTAATAGCGAATGGCGGAAGTTTGCAGACCAGCCTGCCGCGCGACCTCGCCAATTGTCAGTTCATCTCGCATTTTTGCCCCCTTGACTTGAAGCGCGCTTCAAATAATACACTCTAATCCAGACGCGCGTCACTGAACAATGTTTACCTAGTCGGAGACCACAAACGATGATTGAATTGCAGGATATTCGCGAGGACGAAGCTGCCGTATGCCGCGTCCCCAGTTCAGAAAACGATGACCAGTGTAACTGTTCTACCTGTAGTCAATCCCGAATCACCGTTCAGGGGATTGAAAAGAGACATAGACTCGACGGAAAAACAGATCGTAGAAATGTTCGTGCATTCCTGATGTTCGCCATTGCCTGTGTGACAAGCCCCTGCTGCACACCACTCATTGTGCCCTTAGGCTTGGTACTGCTGGCGGGAACCCCTGTCGCCGCATGGATAGGCCATAACGTGGGATGGGTATATGGTGGACTAACGCTGATTTCACTGGTCACAGCCGTAATGGGAATGCGCTGGCTGCGTCCCGGCAATATTCAACAACAGCCATCGAACGATCATTATCCTGTACCGGTAGCACAAATCTATAAGGAGACAAACCCGTGAATAACCAGAACGAACCCCTTGCGATCCCAATCGCCTGCGATTTGAGCGCGATTCCCACCGCTGAGCGTGAAGATCATATCGCCAGCGCGCCACAGCTTTTCACATCTGTTCAGGAATCGCGCGAACTGCCTGATGGATACGCCTTTCGCTTCCCGGTGGACACCGACATACTGTTAAAAATTACGCACTACATCGCCAATGAACGCCTGTGCTGCCCATTCTTCGGTTTTGGCATCGAACTCGAACCACAAAGCGCCGCCCTATGGCTGCACCTGACCGGCAGCGCGGAGGTCAAACAGTTCATCAAGTCTGAGATGAGCACACTCATCCCGATACCCTGATGCAGTAATAAAAAAGGCGCGACATTTCCGCCGCGCCTTTAATTTCATCAGTTCATCTACGCTGGTTTGATGACCTTGAAGACCTTCACGCCGTCCTGATCGTAAACCTGTTCCAGAAACGGCGCGTTGGAAGGATCATACGCACCCAGCGCTTTTTCCTCATCGCCATAAAACACATACGTCACGCCATACTGTGTCAATGCTTCTTCCCGCTTGGCATCATCCACATCCGGGTTAAAGAACGCGCTTACAATCGTCCCCTTGCCGTAATAATCCAGCGTCTGCGCCCAGTGACCGAGGAACGAACGCGCTCCGGTCAAGGCTGGCACAAACTCGCCAATCTTCAGGCTGGCGAAAACCACATCATCACCCTTGACCTGCCCCGCCAGATATTCCAGTGCATCATATTCGCTGCTGCGGATGAAATAGCGGTTCTCGGCTGTGCGCTCTTCCAGATTCGACCAGGCCGACTTCATATCGAAGAAACGCCACGCCAGAATATACAGATTGGTCGGAATGACAATGATAATCAGTGCGATAGAGGCATAACGCGCTACCTGCTCGCGCGAACGCCCAGCGAAACGCTTTTGCAGCCAGGGCAGCACACGGGTATACAAGCCAATCGTCGCCAGAACGCCCGTGATGACCTGCCAGCCGCTCAGGAGGTGAATCTGGAAATTGAGCGGAATGTAAATCAGGATAAAGTGCGAGAGGAACCACGCCATAATAAACAGATGGGTATCATCGCGATCTTTCCAGGGCGTGCGGATGTCCAGCGCCCAGATCGCCAGCAGCCACGTAATCCCCATCAAAATCGGCAGCAGCCAGGGCGCGGGTGTCCATGCGCCAGCGTTATCAAACTGCGCCAGAACCCCTTTCCATACCGGGTCAGCATTGGTGATATAGAAGGCTTGCAGCGCAGGCCACATCGAAATCAGCACAACGATGATGCCGAATTTGAACAGGTACATCGGGAACTTACGATCTCGTATCCAGATGAACAGGGCATACAGCGCGATCACCGGATAAATGATGAACATGTCATAAGCATGTTGGACGCTCAGCAGCAAACTGACCAGCGCGGCAATCCAGGCGAAGCGCAAGCTCTGCGAACGCTGCCCCATCAGCACCAGCGCGAAAATGATGGCGATGAGTCCGGCGGCGATAGCGAAATGCGGAAATGCCAGAATATTGAAGAACGTATTCGGTTCAGATGTATATACGGCAAAAGGCGAGTTCACATCCGGTAAACGGCGCAGCGTCTTTTCCGCCACCAGCAGCCAGCCTAAACCGGAACCGCATACACCCAGCAAAAAGGCCGTCCAGCGCTTCGTCCGGTTGGTGAATATCACACTGCAAAAGAAGTACGTTGCCGCGATGACGAAAGCTCCCGCCAGCAGCCGTGTGATCTGGTACAGCACGCGGTAATCCAGCCCGGTCACGACCTGAATCCGCCCCAGTGTCCACCACAGGAAATTGAACAGCAGCGGAGTGCTGTACTCCGGCGTAAGTTGATTCGGCACTAAAAATTTGTCGCGCGATTCATGCAGCCAGGAAAAATATTGGAAGTGGTCGGGAATATTGTAGACCACGCCCATAAAATGACGGTCAGCCGGAGCGCCGATTACCGCGTACAGATACGGCAGGCTGGTAATCGCCAGCAGCACGCCGATCACGATGCCGACAAACAACCACTCCCGGCGGCTAATCGTTGGAAATGAAGATTGATTCATAAACTATACTTAACCTCAAATGAGCGACCCCTAATGAGAAGCAAAGGCGCTTTGCAAAGCGCCTTAACTGTCAAATCTACAACTGTTACCTAACATTATGCAAAAGAACGCTCTATTTTTTCGCGCCCTGCGCAATGACTTCTTCGACTAAATCCGACAAACGCTTGCCGATGACCCCCCAATCATATTCGCGTTCGACCAGTGCTCGACCACCTGCCGCCAGTTTCGCTCTCAGCGCCGCATCTTCAAACAGACGGCACACCGCGTCGGCCATTTCCTGCGGCGTATCCGCGATGAGAATATCCTCGCCCGGATGAATATGAATACCTTCCGCGCCTTTGTGGGATGAAATCACAGGAGTCCCCAATGCCATCGCTTCCAGAATCTTCAGGCGCGTACCGCTGCCCATGCGCAGCGGTGTAACCACTGCCCAGCTTTCCTGCACAGCCTTCGCCACTGACGGCAAATAACCGCTGAAATGCACACCCGGCAATGCCGCCAACTGACTCACGTCTATTTTGCCTGTGCCACCTGTGATAGTGAACTGTGCATCCGGGACGCGCTGGTGAATCAGCGGCAGTGCTTCCTGAGCGAAGTAACTGACCGCATCCAGATTGGCGTTATAGGTCACTGCACCGGTATAAATCAGACTGTGTGGTTTAGGAAGAATCGTCGAATCAGGTTGATTCTCGGTAGTATCAACTCCGTTCGGCACAAGTTCGATCCGGGCATGAGCAGGCGCAAAACGCTGCATATTCACCCGTTCGGCATCGGACACCACCGTCATCGCCACCCCGCGTGACAGCAGTCTTTTGAAGGCACTTTCCAGTTTACTCAAAGTCAACTGCGCACGGAAACGCCCTGCCCGACCCGATGCACTTGCCACTTGGTCATGGTAGAACGTGACTTCTATTTCTTCCATCACCGCCGGAATCCCCGGCAGCACGTCCGTATAGCGGATGGCCTGTAACTCTGAAACGATGAGCGCATCGACTTTGGATTGCGCCGCGACCTGCTGCACCAGTGCTGCCATCGCTGGACTATACACATCCACCAGCGAACGAGGCCAGGGTGAGAAATAACCAAGCAGTGCCTTTGCCGCGCCGGGATGATAAGTCGGCTTGGGAACCACTTCCACCCGTTTGCAGAAACCACGCATATGCTCAATTTGCTCTGGCGTTGCCTCATCGCCTTCCGCGAATGACAGCAGCGTCACATCATAACTTTTGCTGAGATGCTTCAGCAGATTATAAATGCGGATTTTCGAGCCGTTATTCGCCGGATAAGGCCACCACCAGGCGATGAAAATCAGATGTTTCATAAATCCATTCAATTGTTAGCGCTACATCCAAATAATGGACGCATTTTATAGCGTATACATACAGCCTTGATTGTCTCCCCTCTCCTAGGCGTACTCGCCGATAGGGAGAGGGGTTGGGGGTGAGGGCTTTTAGCTCGTCTGCCACTGACCAAAACGCCCGCGCGAAAAATCACCAATCGCGCGCAGCATGGTACTGCGTAAATGCCGACGATTCTGCCACTTCGGGCGCAGTGACCAGCTCAGGAACGTTCGTGCATACTCACTGAGGATATACGCCCACGTCCTGAAACCAGCGCTGGTCTTATATAGGAACAGCAGACGATTGCGCGTCATATAGTAATAGGTGCGCGGCGATACCGCCCGGTCTTCAATCGAGATTTTGTGCCAGATCATCGACGCGGGAACCAGATCAATTTCATATCCGGCGCGGCTGGCGCGGACACACCATTCGGTTTCCTCGTAGTACATGAAAAACTTGTCATCCAGCAGCCCGACTTTTTCCCAGACTTCGCGCCGTGCCATTAGCGCACATCCGGTCACAAAATCGACCTTACGTGGACTCAGGCCATACTGCGCCTTATCTTCCTCATTCACGCCGATCATGGTGGTTGTGCCATGTTTCCAGTCGATTACGCCCCCGGCTGACCAGATGGTTTCCGGTGCGCTGTAGTAATAAATCATCGGCCCCGTCACGCCAACAGACGGATTTTGCTCCATCACTTCCACCAGCACATTCAGGAAATCCGGCGCGACAATCGTGTCGTTGTTCAGCAGCAGGACGTAATCCGCGCCATGTTCCAGTGCATGACGAATGCCGATATTGTTTCCCCCGGTAAAACCGAGGTTGCCGCCCGATTCAATCACGGTCACGTTGGGGTGTTCGGCGCGAACTGCGTCTGGAGTGCCGTCCTGCGAATCGTTATCCACCAGAATCACATGATAATCTGAATAGGTGAGATGCTCCAATGAGCGCAGACAGGCCAGTGTGTCTTCACGGCCTTTGTAGTTCAGCAATATGATACTGACAGCGGGAGGCATAAAATTTACCCGTTTGTGATTAGTATCCGCCCTGTAGGTGGATAAATATTAAGAGTGCCTTAATCCTAGAGTCGCCGCCTTACAGAAGGCTAACGCGCCCTAGCCCTGCACGAACAAACTCAGATAAACAGTACAAATTACCCGCTAAATACCGCCTCTAAACCATATTCCACTTCATCGCGCCAGGATGTGTAATTGTGACCGCCGTTGTATTCGCGGTAAATCGGCTGGTAGCCTTTGCTATACAACAATTCGTACATCTTGCCGTTAGCGTGGTGCAGACCTTCGTAACGCCCAGCATCCATCCACACCCGAATCGGGCGGTGTTCATAGAGCCGTACCAGCTCATGAATGATGTCATTTTTACCCACCAGATCAAAGCCAAACGCTCCCGACTGGCTAATCACTTTGCCAAAAATTTCAGGCATCCGCAGCCCTGCATACAGCGCCATCAACCCACCCATCGACGCACCGAGAATGCCATATGCGCCGGGATTCTTTTCAATATCCACCAGTTTGAGATGCTGTTTCGCCAGCGGCAGCACCTCCAGCATCAGAAAACCGAGTGTGCTGTCACTGCACATGTACTCGACAAATCGCGCTGCACCGCCATGCTGCGGCATTGCCATCGCAATCGGTGGAATGCGCTTTTGCGCGATCAGGTTATCGACAATCGTGGCGATCTTCGCCCGTGTGACGTAATCCTTGCCATCCAGCACCACCAGCAGCGGACACGGTTCATCCGTCGGCGGTTTATACAGATAGACCAGCCGCTTTTTCGTGGCGATGGCATTCGTCCCGCTGATGATGTGCCGCGTCACTTTACCCGCCGCCACACCCCGCCCTCGCTTAATCAGTTCAGTGTGCTTTACGTCCGGCATACTGAAATAATTATTCATTTTGCCCATGCCGTTGGTAATCAGGCGCGGATTATGCGGGTCATTCAGCCGTTCATCGCGGATGGCGTAGCAGTATTCGATATAGGCATCGCGCGGCAGGCTCATCGTATGCGTCCACACACCCGGCGCAGCCCGACTGAGCGGCACGACTTCCCCCAGCGGCCATTCCCAGTTATTGAAATCGCCCATCAGGCGCGGCGGCTGTTCGCCTTCCCAGACAAAGGTTGCCGTATCCCCATCAATCAGCGGTGTACCTTCTTTTTTCGCCCGTTTCAAAAGGTTATGCATGAGACAATCTCCTTCCTTCGCCTAATTTCGATCATAGCACAGGTTCCATTCATCACCATGCGTTTGTGAACGTATCCGGTTCCATGTTAGAGTCAGCGTGTTCAATCAACTGACGCATGAGGGAGTTAGAAATTATGGTTACAGCCCAGAATTGGGTCGAACAGGATCAGCATCAAATCCACCCGCTGCAACATCCATCGCGCCACACCAATCCGCTGGTGATCGAGCACGCGAACGGTGTTTATCTCTACACCGACGACGGACGCAAAATCCTCGATGGCATGGCGGGTCTGTGGAATGTCAACATCGGCTACGGAAACACCGAACTGCCCGATGTCGCCCGTGAGCAGATGCTCAAACTGCCGTTTACCTCCAACTTCGCCGGGATGACCAATATCCCCTCAGCACAGTTGGCGGAAAAATTGTCCGGTTATGCCTATCCCGGTCTGAAAGCCACTGCGTTCACTTCCGGCGGCTCGGAATCAAACGAAACCGCCTTCAAGACTGCCCGTTTTTACTGGCAGCGGATGGGCAAAAAAGACAAGCTCAAAATCATCGCCCGGACTTCGGCATATCACGGCATCTCGTTAGCCGCCACCAGCGCCACCGGAATTGGAGGCTATCAGACTCCCTTTGGCCCAACCTTACCGGACTTTATCCACATTCCGCACCCTAACCCCTATCGTTACACAGGCGACATCAAGGATGGTGAAACGGTGGGTCAGGCAGCAGCCCGCGCCTTAGAAGAAGCCATTTTGCGCGAAGGCCCGGACACAGTAGCGGCTTTCATTGCTGAACCCGTTCAGGGTGTCGGCGGCGTGATTGTCCCGCCCGATGATTATTTCCCGCTAGTTCGTGCCATCTGTGATAAATACGATGTGCTGTTCATTGCCGATGAAGTCATTACCGGCTTCGGACGCACCGGCAAGATGTTCGCCCTCAATCATTGGGGTGTCCAGCCGGATATTCTCTCGTTCGCCAAGGGCGTTACCAGCGGCTATATCCCGCTCGGCGGCATTCAGGTCAACGATGCCATTCATGACGCGATTTGGAACGCACCAGCAGCCGAATCATGGATGCATGGCTATACCTATTCCGGTCACGCCACAGCCTGCGCGGTTGGCCTTGCCAATGTCGGCATCATCGAACGGCTTGGACTGGCGGAAAAATCCCGTATATTGGGTGAACGTCTGCTCAAAGGTCTCGAATCCCTGACCGAGTTCCCGCAGGTCGGCGAAGCACGTGGTAAAGGACTGCTCTGCGCCATCGAAATCGTCAAGGACAAATCAACCCGCGTGGCTGATCCCGCTGCGGGCGCTACATTGATGGGTATCGCGATGGGGCTTGGCCTGCGGACACGTCTTGTCGGCAGCGCTCTGGCCTTCTCGCCGCCGCTCACCATCACCGCCGACGAAGTGGACAGCATCGTGCAAATGATGGGTGACGCGCTGGTAAAACTGAATTCGAAGTAGCATTATGCTACAATGTCATCATATGAGTTGAGAGGTAAACAATGGCATTCCTCAAAACATCATCAGCCTACGATCAATTTCTGGGATACTTAGCGGAAAAAGTATCCCCGGAAGATATTCTCGCCTTCCATGCTTCGCCAGAAGATCAAGAACGACTGAATGACCTCACGGACAAAAACAAAGCGGGGACGTTAACATCGGCTGAAAGAGATGAATTGGAAAACATGTTGTCGTTCAATCGTTTGATGACTCTGCTCAAAACCCGCGCCTACGTTGCACTTAAGCACAAATGACGCGCTTTTCACGGGCAGTCCGCCACCAGGTAAGCCAGCGTGCAAACCATCGCTGCGAATACTGTGGACTGCCCGACGTATTCAGTTTCCAACCCTATCAAATCGACCACATCCGCGCACTCAAACACGGTGGAAGCGACGATTTAAACAATCTCGCTTGGACGTGCCCAAATTGCAACAATAACAAGGGAAGCGATCAGGGTTCGTATGACATGGATACAGGAGAATTTTCCCTCTTATTCAACCCTCGCACTCAAAAATGGGTTGACCACTTCGATATTGCAGAAGGGATTATTGTCGGCAAAACCGCTGCTGGACGCACTACTATAGCCCTGTTACAAATGAACCATCTCGAACAAGTTGAGGTTCGGCGGTTATTGATGGAAAATGGTAGTTGGGATTAACAAATCCTCGAAAGTGTTCTGCTAATCATTCTTTTCCCTCATCAGAAGGCGCGAGCCAGTATTTACCGCCGCCCACTTCACGCCGCAGATACCCAAAATCCACCAGATCGCGCCGCAGCCCGATGTAATCGCGCTCGTACACTGCTTTGATAATCGCATTCACTTCCGGTTCGCTGTAGAGCTTTTCCCCCTCAAAAAGCGTTGCCAGCCAGCGCAAAATCACGAGCAGCTTTTTCCGTTTGCTGGGTAACTGCGTAATCCGACCATTCTCGGTACATTCGCGCAGCACTTCTTGATCGGCGGCGCTCCATCCCAACGCCTCAATCCAGCGATCATCTGATTCAATAGCTTCTATGACTGTGGGAGTTTGCTCAATGTCACCGACCAACCGCTTAAATTCGGCTAATTTCATCGGGTTTGTCCGGTAGAAGCGCTGATTGCCAGCCATTCGCAATGTCACCAAACCGACCTCCCGCATCCGCGCCAGATGATGCGAAACAGTCGGCTCGGTGAGTTCAACACGCTCAGCCAGTTCCCCAACCGAGTGTTCCCGCTCATGTAGCAGTGTGAGCATTTTCAGACGGCTTTCATCCGCCACCGCTTTGAGCATATTCAGCAGACGCTTTTGTTCCCAGGTATCCATGACACCAGCCCTTAATTTGACAATCATCAAATTAGATTTTCGTCGCTCGCATGAACAGTGTCAAGGTAAAAAGAAAATGGTGTATGGAGAAATAAAATGAGGCCAGGCGAACCTGACCTCATCGAACTATCTTACAACCTAATTGGTCGGGGGCATCAGCACGCCGTCGATGACGTGGATAACGCCGTTAGAGGCTTCAATATCAGTCATCACCACTTGGATGGTGTCATTCAGATAGACCTTGCCATCCTTGACAGTGATTTTAATATCCGAACCTTCGACTGTTTTAGCTGAAGTCAGATTGACGACATCGGCTGCCATCACCTTACCCGCAACAACATGATAAGTCAGGATGCTCGTCAGCAGTTCTTTGTCTGCCAGCACAGCATTAATCGTATCCTGTCCCAGCGCTGCGAATGCTTCGTTGGTCGGTGCGAAAACGGTGAATGGGCCTT
This sequence comes from Aggregatilineales bacterium, assembly GCA_044226645.1. Taxonomy (GTDB): domain Bacteria; phylum Chloroflexota; class Anaerolineae; order Aggregatilineales; family Phototrophicaceae; genus CFX2. Next base: position 34,255 of record JBGAGR010000003.1, on the reverse strand, counting down.
CACCGCTCAGGGTATCCGCCAGACCTGCCGCCTGAACTGCTGCAACCAGTGTGGAGAAATCCGGATTGGCTGCGGCAATGTCCACAATCGTACCCGGTTCGCTTGTCGTCATCGCGTCCATATTTTCGCCAATAGGAGTCGCTTTTACCACGACCTGCGGGTTAGCCAGTGTGCCAACTGCTGCCACAAAGTAATTGGTATCTGCACTCAGTTCAGTACCAGGCAGGTCAAGCACAACGGGTGTTGTCTTCCCAGCAGGAACGACCTGGAAATCATAGCTGCCAGCCGGGACATCCAGGGTATATAAACCATCGTTATTACCCATCTTGCCGGGGAACGCCAGTCCTGAAACGACTGCGCTTCCACCCGCCAGCACATCCACTGAAGGGGCATCCTCAATAGCATGGAAAACAGTCACGCGAGCATTACCATCGGTAGGCTTATAATCCTCCACCAGCACTGCCGGTTTCAAGGTCTTGTCCGCCAGTGATCCAATTGCGGCGACGGTAATCCATGCGCCAGCCGGTAGATCGAAATCCGCCGGGCCAATCGCTGCTGATTCAATTGACGTACCAGCAGGGGCAACTGCCACATTGTAGGTTCCGGCGGGCAGTTCAATCCACTCAGTCACTTCCGGGAAGCTTAGTCCCTGAACTGCACTTAATTCACCGTTGATATAGACATCGACTGCGGGTGTATCGGGCGAGAAGTGTGCAACACGGATGTGAACAGTGTCCTCGCTCATGGCCTCGGTCATACTGCTGTCAGCTTGTGTTGGCGGCATCAGCACGCCGTCGATGACGTGGATAACACCATTGGACGCTTCAATATCAGTCGTCACCACCTGGATGGTGTCATTCAGATAGACCTTGCCATCCTTGACGGTGATACTGATGTCCGAACCCTCGACTGTCGTAGCTGAAGTCAGCTTCACAACATCGGCTGCCATAACCTTACCAGCGACAACATGATAGGTCAGGATTTTTGTCAGCAGCGCTTTGTCTGCCAGCACTGCGTTGATGGTGTCCTGTCCTAACGCTGCGAAGGCTTCGTTGGTCGGCGCGAATACTGTAAATGGACCTTCGCCGCTCAGGGTGTCCGCCAGATCAGCCGCCTGAACCGCAGCAACCAGTGTAGAGAAATCCGGATTACCCACCGCGATGTCCACAATCGTGTTTCCCTGTGCTGCGGCAGGGACGCTGACCATCAGCATCACAGCAACTAAACTCAAAAGTACCAGAATCTTGCGCATTTATGCTCCTCCTTAAACTTATGTGTTCATGTATCAATATCTGAACATTTACAACATTAGTGGTCAAATATTAGACAAAATATAGACAATAATTAACAAGAGGTGAGAATGTATAGGTATTGTCCATGTTTTGAAACACATTTCCCACTCAGGAAAACGAGCATAATGAATAACCGCCTGGTGCATTTTTCAGTCGGTTGTTCATACAGCTATTGCTGAAGCCGAAGAATGAATTTGAAAGATGTGTAAAGGGCTAGGAAGCAAAGGAATTCAGAAAGAATCCCGACCATTTTGGGTAGTGGTTGCAAAGTAAGTGCTAGTCGCGAATCTTGTTTTGCTCCCTTCCCTCGCGCGCGGGGGAAGGGCTGGGGATAGGGGTGAATTCATCACGTCAATATGACCACTACCTGCCGTGTAGCGCCATATCAGGACATAATTCGCCCTTATTTTGTGCAGAAAAAATCCTTAGTCCCGCAGCCATTCGACAGAAAGAATGGCTCTCGTATTTGGGGTATAGTAGATCACGTAAGGATCGCCATTCTTAAAGGCCAGAAACACTTCTTTCTTCACCCTGAATTTTTGATTTCGGATACGTATGGATAAATCCTGATTACTTTTGACATCAAGGCTCACGCGCCCCTCGACTATCCTTACTTCCGCGCCATCAAGATCAGCTTTTACCCGTTTGTAATTCGATGCTATGAGAAGACACCCAAATGCTGCTGCCATGGCGGCAAACAAATAAGCATTAAAGTCCCTGCTGGCACTGTTATGCTCATGGACAATGATCGTCAAAATACACATAACGGGTGAGAAAATCACCAGAAACGCCATCGCAATCAACATCGTCCGCCAGCGACGGCTCAAGTCCTCGTATTGATCCTGACTAAAACGCCCTTCTCGATTTGCGGCTAAATCCGTTTCATCAAAGTTCAGGGCTTCCATCAGTCCCTGTCCGGGTTTGGTTTTCGATTTGTCCATCGCGAATTCACAGTGAATTGATTTGCTTTCCCACATTTCATCATAAAGTCAGCTGAAATCCGAGCCGCAGCCGGAATGCACCGGGGATTGAGTGTTGTCTATCGCGGCTGGAAAATAACGTCGCGCGGCACATGTTGGCTGGATGTGACACCGCTCAAACCCAGTGCAATATCATATTCACGACGCAGGATAGCGAAGACATTTTCAACGCCTGCCTGACCCTCAACCGCCAATCCCCACAATACCGGACGGCCTATCAGCGCCGCACGCGCGCCCAGCGCCAGAGCTTTGAGAATATCCGTACCACGCCGCACACCCCCGTCAACCAGTATCTCAACCCGGTCAGCTACCGCCTCGACGATATAAGGCAGTGCTTCAATGCCCGTTACCGTTGTATCCACCTGTCTCCCGCCGTGATTCGAAACAATGATTCCCGCCACGCCGCAATCCACTGCACGTTGAGCATCATCCGGGCGCAAAATACCCTTCACCAGCACAGGCAGTTGGGTGCTGGTCACAAAATTCTGAAGGTCTTTCCATGTCAGCGACGTATCAAACTGCGATCCCACATACTGCGATATAGTGGGATAAATTGTTCGATCCCAGTAATCGGTCAGATTTGCCAGCACCGCATCCTCAGGCAGGACTACCGGCTTTCGGACATTGACCTCACGATAGCCCTGCATCGGCGCATCAACCGTCATCATCAGCGCCTTGTATCCGGCAGCCTCAGCGCGCTCGACAAGACTTCCGGTCAGCCCTCTATCTTTATGGACATACAGTTGAAACCACAGTGCCGCCCCGGTTGTACCCAGTTCCTCAATCGAAGTCGTCGAGAGCGTGCTACTGGTCATAATGCTCCCGGCTTTTTTGGCAGCACGCGCAATCCCCAGTTCTTTATCGGGATGCGCCAGCGCCGCCATAGCCGTAGGAGCGATAATCACCGGAAAATCAATGGGCTGACCGAGGACAGTCGTCCGCAAATCGCGCTGGCTGATATCAACCAGCACGCGAGGCCACAATTTGATGCGCTCAAAAGCAGCATGGTTTTCCCGCAGCGTGATCTGATCCGCCGCGCCCGTATTATAGTAACCGAGTGCCACCTCAGACATAGCTTGCTGCGCGGCACTTTCATACTCGTGTAGGTTGATATATGCCATGACCCATCCCCACCTGCGAAACTCTTATATCACAATATCCCATGCCGCCAGATTTGCGATGAAATGATGCGCGGTCAAATCCAGATGGACGGGAGTCAGGCTCGCCCAACCGTTATGCACCGCCCACAAATCCGTACCTTCTTCATCGGTTACGCCGCCCGGTTCTGGCCCAACAATCCGGTAGGTATCGCCGTTCTTCTCCAGTTCATCGGCGTAAATACGCACGCCCTGCCGTGTCAGGCGGATGCCCTTGATCTCCGGCACAACTGGCACATTGAGATTTAAAATCGTAAGTTGTGGCAATCCCTTTTCCAGCACTCGCTGTACAACAGCTACCGCGACCTTTGCTGCCCGTTCATATTCCGAGACTGTATCCGCTGTCCGACTGACCATTGACACTGCCACCGCTGGAACCCCCTGAATGGCCGCTTCCAATGCCGCTGTGACCGTTCCGCTGTAGGTGATGTCCTGCCCCATATTGCCGCCCCTGTTGATGCCGGAAACGACAATGCGCGGAGGCCATTTCGCCACACCCAGCGCCGCCAGCGCGATGCAATCTGCCGGAGAACCGTCCACCGCCAGAGCAGATGTGCCATCCGCCAGCACAGCAGAATGCGTAGGAATATCATTGAATAACGTCTTTTTGTGTCCGCTGGCGCTCTGGTTACGGGCGGGCGCGATCACCTGCACTTCGCCCAGTGTGCGCATGGCCTGTGTCAGTGCCAGAATACCCGGTGCCTGAACGCCATCGTCATTGGTGATAAGGATGTATGTCACGATAAATAGTCCCCAGAACTTCCCCTGAATTGCCAAATACAGGGTATCATAAAGCAGCCTTGTGTGGTTGAACAGTCTTGCTTTCCGAGTTAAGATTCGGTTGTGAATAATTGCACAGGATTTAATCATAGGGCACTGTACAAGTTCCATATTGTTCGTTAAGCTGATTCGCGTAACACTTGAGAAGAATGCAGATTTGAGGTCGAAGGAGGGAATTAACCATGTCCGACGACACATTTAAAATGAATTATGTAGAGGGCCTGAGCGCCTTTGAAACAGCCCGCCGCCGCGCCTTCTGGAAAGAAATCATGGGGTTGTTTCGCGGTCAATCAGCCGAACTGCTGAGTTTTGACGACATCAAAGCACGTCTGCGCCTGCGTGAAGAAAGCTATCGCGGATTGCAAAATGTCCCGCTCGATAAAATCGTCGGCAGTGTCGGGCGCTATCGCGATTTCACCTCCGATTTCCTCCCCCGTAAAAGCACATCAGGGGATCGTTGGAGCCGAGTTTACGCCAGCATCAACAGTATGGAAGGCGTTCCCCCTGTCGAACTCTACAAAATCGGCGATGTATATTTTGTTCGCGATGGCAATCACCGCGTTTCTGTCGCCCGTCAGATTGGCTCCGAGACGATAGAAGCGCATGTCACCGAACTCCCCACCTCCGTTCATCTCGAACCGGGTATGACCTCCGAAGAACTGGATGCTGCTGCTGCTTATGCTTCATTTTTAGAAGAATCCGGTTTGGAGCGCACCCGTCCTCATCATCAATCGCTGGAATTGAGCGAAACCACCCGCTACCACGAACTGCTGGGACATATTTATCTCCATCAAAGTCTGCTCGAACACATGAAGGGAAAACCTGTTTTATTGGAAGACGCGGCGGCAGATTGGTACGACAACGTGTACCGTCCGGCGGTCACACTCATCCGCAAATATGAAATTCTGGACAAAGGATCAGACCGCACCGAAGCCGATCTTTTCCTGTGGATGGTCGATCATTTGCGCGAAGTGCGTGAAGACTTCGGCGAACAGGCCAAAACCCGCAGCTTCAGCCATGCCCTGGTCGATTTCCTCACCGAACATCGCATTCCTATCCCCAAGGAACTGCTGATGGAAGATGACGACTCGGTTATTCTCACCCGCACACAGGTCATGGATGCGGTGAAAATCGCCAAAGATCGTGAAAACATGTCAAACGGAAGTGATAACGAGGAATAATCTCCTGTTTTCGATTGCATCGGAATATGTGTATGGAAATGCAGACAGTGGGATGGTAGCATCGATTTTTATTTCCAGAGTCACAGGATAGCCGATGCAAAAACATCTGACCATCATCCCCGTAGTAGCACCTGTTCAACAGGCCGCTTTTGATCTGTATGCTACCATTGCCGAAGCGCTGCAAGCCAACGATGAAACCTTGCAGGATGGCGATGTGCTGGCTGTTTCCAGTAAATACACTGCCATCAGCGAAGGCCGCGTGATTACGCTTGCAGATGTCGTCGTCACGCCGGAAGCTGCCGCCCTCGCCGAACGCTACCATATGAATCCCACCATCGCCCAGTTAGTTTTGCAGGAAGCCGACCACATTTTCGGCGGCATTCATGGCTTCTTCCTCACAGCTAAAGAGGGCATCATCTCACCTAACGCCGGGTTAGATCGCTCCAACATTCCCAACGGTTACGCGGTGCTGTTCCCGGAACACCCCTATCAATCCGCCGCTGCCATCCGCCGTGAAATGCGCCAGCGCCTGAATGTAGACATCGGCGTGATTTTGACCGACTCGTGGTTAATGCCCGGACGGCTAGGCACGTCAGGAGTCGCTTTAGCCACCGCTGGCTTCCGCCCCATACAGGATGAGCGCGGTAAAAATGATCTTTTCGGAAATCCCATGCAGGTTACGCAGCGCGGCATCGCTGACTCAATTTGTGTCTGTGCCCAGATGGTTATGGGCGAACGCGATGAAGCGACCCCACTGGCGATTGTCCGCAACACAGGCGTAAAAATCGAGGACATCGAACTGAGCGCTACCGACGTTTCCATCAGTTGGAAAGAATGCATCTACGTAGAGTCCCTTACGAATGGTCGTCTCGAAGTAACTCCTACGCCTCAGTCCGAAATGCTGGCCTAATGCATAATTTCTGGTTTTGTAGTGATGATGTAGGGACGATATGGCGGAGACAAAGCAGTGCAGCAAATGTAAACGAGAATTTCCAGCGACACTAGAGTATTTTTCGAGACTACGAGGCGGGTTGCGTCCATCATGCCGGGAATGTGAAAGATCAGGAAAAAGGGAAAGCGCAGCACGTGCACGACAAAACCCAGAAAAGCTGGAACGGATAAGGGCACAACAAAGGGAAAGCGCAGCACGTGCACGACAAAACCCAGAAAAACTGGAACGGATAAGGGCACATGTTAGGGCGAGTGATGCAAAACGGCAGGCTGACCCAGGGAAGCGGAAACAGAGGAATGCACGTGCGAAGGAACGCAGACAACTAGACCCAGAAAAGCGAGAACGTGAGAACGCACGGACGAGGGAACGCAGAAAAGACCCTATTGAGGGCGAGCGGATAAGGGCACAACAACGGGAAAGTGCGGCACGGGCGCGACAAAACCCCCAGGAGGCAGAGAAAAGGAGAGCACGAGTCCGAGAGTATCAGCGAACACCACAAGGTAAGGCCGTATTTCTTGTTAATACTCAAAAGCGACGGGCGCTAAAGCGAGAATTACCATATGATTTCACGGCAGAAGATCAAGAGAACATGCTGGTATATTGGGAATCGACGTGCGCCATATGTGGACGGGAGATTCTTCCCGAACACCCTACTCTGAAACTCGTACCTGACCACTGGATAGCACTAACTGATCCAAGTCCTGATAATCCCGGTACAGTACCTTGGAATCTGGTTCCGCTTTGTCATGGCAAAGGAGGCTGTAATAATAAAAAGCATGATAAACATCCAGAAACATGGCTTCGAGAAACTTACGGCGACATACAGGCTGAGACAATCCTACTGCGAGTTCGCGAATATTTTGTATGGGTGGAATGGGTACGAGGTTTAAAAACGCTCGATACTAGCGGTGGAAGTGGCGAATGCTGACTCTATCGAATACCTGACGAACGGTCTGCTGGAAGTCACACCCGCTCGGCAGTCCGAAATGCTGGCATAACGCATCCTCTCAACCGGGCGAAAGTGATATTCCGCCCGGTTTTTTTCCTGTCGTAAATCATCTATCGCGCTCGTCCAACGCCCGTTCGAACGGTAAAATACGGCTGATAAACGGATAGCGTTTAGGATGTTAGAGGCGCTATGTTTCAGACAGGAAAATCGATCGGGCGTGTCCAGTTCGCTTTCATCATGCTGCTGATGGCGGTCATTCTGGCTGTGGCGCTGACCTTATACAGCATTCACGGAGCGAGTTCTATCCCCCTGTGGGATATTGGTCAGCCCTCCCTTATCACTGTTGTGCTCCATACAACGATCCTCGTCAGCCTCATCGTTACGGCAGTCTCTTTCCGCCGCTTCAACCCCATCTACATTAAACCCAACAGTCATTTAGCATCGTTGTACCGCTGGCTCAATCGCATCGCGGTCATTCTGGGGATCGCTTTCGTGTTGACGTTGCTGGTGATTCTCATCCTGTTTCTCGTTTTCCGCTCATCGTCGGAGAGCACCGTATCCCCTGCGCTCGCCCTGTTGATAACCACCGTCTACGCAGCAGCTTTAGGTTTCTTCCTGGCCTACTGGACTTCCGGCCTCACCTACCAGCAGCTTATCTGGTTCACAGGTGTATCAATCATCTTGGGCGTGATTGGCGCTGTGGTTCTCGCGCCAGACAGCAGTTGGTGGACAGGGGTCGTCAGTTTTCTCGGACTGGGCCCGTCCGGCTGGGTTTTTGACTTCACCTTCATTCTGGGTGGACTGCTCTTGCTGATCGTGCTCGATGACAAACTCGATGATCTCGACATCCTGCGCGCTGCTGGAAAATTTCAGTCGCCACGCTTCACAATCTATCGCATCATACTGACGCTGCAATGTATCGCTATCGTCGGAATCGGACTGTTTCCTTATACCGGCGTTACCCTGTGGCCGCACCGCATTCTCTCGATTTTTGCCGCCATGTCCTTCCTGATTTTCGCCCCGGCTTTCATTTGGGTCACGCCCATTTATTCAGCCTGGATGCGCTGGTTTTCCATCGTGCCCATCATCGTTTTCGGGCTGACCATTATCGGATATTTCGGTTTCAACCTGGCATTTTCGCTCATGGAATTAGTCGTCGTCGCGGTGGTCATGCTCTGGCTGCTGATGTTCTATTACACGACCCGCGCCTACATCCTCAAAGTACAGCCGGATTTGGAGACGGATTGAGCATTGCTGTAATCCATTCGTAAGCATTTGGACATATAGTCATCGTAGGGACACAATACATTCTGTCCGCTGAATTATTTTGGATTGGAGTCTATGAAAACACTTTTGCGCCTGTTGATGTTCGCTCTACTTGGCTGTCTCGCGCTGGTCGCCTGCGCACCAAATCCCGCCAGCACATCCGGCAGCCAGATTGTCGGCTCGGAGGACGGCCTCTATCCACCGCAGGATTTATCGCTGGTCGCCAACACCGGAAAGCCGCAGTTCCTTGATTCCTACGCTGACTGGTGAACGACCTGCCAGTACAATCACCCCATCGTGAATGGGCTTAAAGCACAGTTCGGCGACAAAATCGACTTCATCGCCTTGAATATCGACATCCCGGAAACGGAACCCTACCGCGAGCGCTTTGACATGGTGCAGCGTTCGACCTACGTCCTCATCGACGCGCAGGGCAATATCATCCAGCGCTGGTATGGCTATCTGGACGAACCCACCATGACCGCCTATTTGCAGGATTATTTAGCGAAGAATACGGGTTAGTATCGAAAAGGCTTGAGGCGGTTCATTCGCCTGAAGATGATTCGGAATCGCGGCGCTGCTCCAAAAGGCTCAAAAACGCCGCGACATTCACAATTTGCGTGTTGTGGTGATGTTCTAACACCAGCAGATCTTTATCCTCGCTGACGAGATAATCAGCTTGGGCGGCCTTCGCGCACGCCAAAAACATATCATCTTTCGGGTCACGACAGACGACCTCTATATCATCTGGTTCGACATCTACATAGGCGGCTGTTTTCAACAATGCTTTGACAGAATTGAGAGTATCGCTGGTTATTTGGGGGAATTTTGCACGAATTTTAGGTCGATTAAATAGCCCTATGATTTCAGCTTCAATCACTTCCGTCACATGAAGAATATAATACGCTGTCCAATCCGAAAATAGTCTCCCACAAACAGAACGCGGATTCACGAATGCACGCAGGTAAATCTGTGTATCAAAAACGACTTTAAGATTTTCATTCATCTCGCTCACGTCTGACAGCTTCCAATTCTTCGTCGAGAAGTCGATTGATTTCGTCTTCGGTCATACCGGATTCTTCAACTGCCTGACGCACTGGCGCAAAAAGATCATATACCTCCTTCGCCCAGGGAGAGCCTTTTTGCTGCTTCTGCTCTTTGTAATGAAGATAATCAAGAAACTCCGCCAGTTCAGTCAAACTTTTTGGCGATAAATCTTCGATCTTCCGCTGAATCATTTTGAAGTCTGCGGCAGCCATTTCCTGCCTCCTATCTCCATTTCTTACCCAATTTTACCACAATTCCCCCTTACATCTCATCATTTACACCAAACTTCACCCAACCAATATCCAATAGTGTCCCGCACTCACAATCAGCGCTTGACCAATTAGAACTTTAGTGCTAAAATGTCCATTCTAATCAATATTGGGTAGCACCGCACTAAACGGTGGATGCAGATTCTCGGCTGAAAAAAGTTAGCCCATGACCTCTGAAAATGTCTTTTCTCCCCTCGCCTAGGCGTACTCGCCGGTGGGGAGAGGGGTCGGGGGTGAGGGCTTCTGAGCGTATCCACCACTTATTGTAGTCCTACCCAATATTGGTAGCACACAGTAAACGGTGGATGGCAGCAAATGATCTGTTGTGATCTTTCTAGCCCCTTTAGTGGGCTTACCATCTTCCTTTGTAGCCGGGTGGTTTTAGCCCTCGGCGGAAATCGGCAGCAACAGCAAACATGAGAAGGAGTACAAATTGTATTTACTCAGCACTCAGCACTTGGAACTAATTGTCCCGCTGCAATCTTTGCAATCAGTTTCCCCGTGATAATGCAGCGGCACCCCCCACCCTGCACAGCGGCGCTTGCTCCCCTTATTCCCGCTGCCTGTAGCGCCAATCTCCCCTGTTGTCGCTGCGGCGTAATTGCACTCAGGCGGCAGTTTCCCTTACTCCCCGTTGCACCTTCCGGCGGATAATTTCTAGCATTTATTGGTTTTACTAACAGCTAATAACTAACAACTAAAGCCTAACCTAAAACACGTCTTAAAATCACCGTATCCTCAATAATGACCATCTAATAAACCTGTTCCCGATTGTCGAAATGTACAAAGTCATCTTATGATGAACTTTATCTGGAACATATTCTGGATTCGATATGGTCATCTCTCAAAAACAATCCGAATCACCAAACTCAGCACTCTCTTCGGTTCGCCAGCAAGTTCGCAAAGTCTTATGGGTCACACTGGGGCTGAATCTCACTGTCGCCCTCGCCAAAATCATCATCGGTCTGGTCAGCGGAGCGCTCTCGGTCACAGCCGATGGATTTCATTCCATCATCGACGCTTCCTCCAATGTAATCGCGCTCGTCGCCAATCGCATCGCTGAACGTCCGCCCGATGCCGATCATCCTTATGGACATCGCCGTTTTGAAACCATTGCTTCCCTCGGAATCGGGGGATTTTTAATCCTCACGGCCTGGGAAATCACGACTGTCGCCTTAGAAAGATTGGGTGGGAGTAGCGAAAAACCACATATCACACCGCTCACTTTCGCTGTGATGATCGGGACACTCGCCATCAATCTTTTCGTGACTATCTACGAAAACCGCGAAGGAAAGCGCCTCCGCTCCGAACTCCTTACAGCCGACGCGGCTCACACCCGTTCGGATGTCTGGGTCACAATTTCCGTCCTGGTGAGCATGATCCTCGTCAGCTTATTCGCTTGGACATGGGTCGATACTGTCGCGGCCTTGGTCATTGTCGTATTGATTCTCCGTGCGGCCTGGGGCGTTCTGCGCCAAACAGGCAGCGTCTTAGTCGATACTGCCCCTTATGCACCGGAACAGCTCATCGCCTGGACAGAAGCACTTCCTTCCGTTAAGCATGTCGTCCGGGCGCGCAGTCGTGGCCCAGCCGATGCCGCCCAGATTGATATTGATGTGCAGGTCGCGCCGGAAACTACAGCCGACCATACGGAAGCCATCGCCAACGCTATCCGTGATGAACTCAATCAGCATATCGAAGGCGTAGCCGAAGTCGAAGTCCATTTTGTCCCGGTTGAAAATGGTCACAAAGATTACGCTCTGTTAGCGCGTGCCTGTGCTGATGCGTTGGGACTTTCCACCCACGAAGTCCGCCTGAGTGAAGGTCAGGATGGCAAAATACTGGAAATGCATGTTGAGGTTCCGCCCAATCAGACGCTCGGACACGCGCATGAACGAGTGAGCCAGTTAGAGAAGCGCGTACAAAGCGCTTTGCCGGATGTAGCCGAGGTCATCACTCACATCGAGCCGGCAGTGAAAAATGAAGAGGAATTATCCAAACAGAAATCCCTCAACGTCTACGCCAGAACACTAAAAGCAGATGCCTTCAAATTGCTGGAAAAGAACTTTCCCGACGCAGAATGGCATCATCTGTGGGTCGCTCATTCACATGAAGGTTTCGCGCTGACCATGCATGTTACCCTGCCCTCGCAGCTTTCGGTGGAAGCCGCTCACCGCATCGCAGAAGCAGCCGAAATCCTGCTGCGAGCGGAACTTCCCCAAATCGAGCGCGTCACGATTCACACCGAACCGCCTGAAGCGTGAACACCCAGAGTCGCCAGCATGACCTGTAGGCCCTTAATCGCGACTCCTACGCCAAAATCGCGCCGTGAATCGAGATGCCAGCGTCCGGTTGCCATGTTCGTCACGATACACAGGGACGCGTAGGGAATATTCATTTCGGCTGACAGCCACACTTCCGGGGAAAGCGTCATGCCGACAATAGACGCTCCACCCCAACCATACATGGCGATTTCTGCGGCTGTTTCGAGTCGCGGCCCTTCCGTACAAACATACGTGCCGTGAGTAGCATGAGGCAGATTCAACTCGGCACAGGCCGCAATCAAGCGCTGTCGCCAATCATCTGAAAATGGTCGTCCAGCCGGGGTGAATCCAGAATGAGTGTCAAAACTCGCCAGTCGTGCCCGTGTCATATCCAGCATATCATCCGGCACAACAATATGACCGACGCTCAATCCCGGTGCAATCGCTCCTACGCCATTCCATGACAAAACAACTTCCGCGCCTAACTCACGCGCTGCCCAGATATTCGCGCGATGATTCACAAAAGCCGCTGAACGCTGCAAGCCATCCTCACCATGCCGGGAGCTAAACCAGGCCGTGTACCCCTCTTCAGTCTCGATTTGTACAAACGGCGCGGACGAGCCATAGGGTGTGTCAATGATGCGCCGTTCACCCAAACCAACATAGTCCTGCAATTTCAGGTGATAGGCAGCCGTTCCGCCAAAAATGATGATACTCATTCCGGCTGACCCGCACGATGCTCAACCAACCAGCGATCACGCGCGCCCCACAACGCCACCAATCCAAAAGCAAAGCCATAGACACTCAGGTAAGGTGCTAAAGCTGGACTCATCTTCAGAGCCAGCCATACACCCCACAGCGCATAAGCCGCCAATGCCAGTTCGACCCACATACCGGGATCGCTGCGCAGGGCATAGGTGCTGGACTGCCAGGTTTTAGCAAATTTGGGAGTACGTCGGAACTCGGTATTCCAGCCGAATAACCCACCGACAACCGCCTGTGAATTGCTCCACGCAATCCCCGTACCTAACGCTAGCAGCACCGGAAATGCCAGCAAGCGCCGTTTCCAATCGCTGTAGAGCGCCTGCTGACTGACCACATACACCAGCGGCGGCCCTAGTCCAACGGTTCCCAGCAGCCCTAGCGGAAGATGCTGGATCGCATGACCGAGCAGCAAAGGCGGAGTCAAGAGGAGGAGCAGAATCATAAGTGGGTGTGGCATATACTGGCAGAGGTGCAGAGTAGCCATAAAGCGCTGCCACAAACTGAAACGCGAACTCCACAACGGTGGCAGAATATAACGCAGGCATTGCGTGCTGCCTTTCGCCCAACGCGCCTGCTGCTGCTTATAGGCGGCGATTTGGGGCGGCAGTTCACCGGGAACCACAACATCCGGCAAATAGAGAAAGTGCCAACCCGCCAACTGCGCCCGATAACTCAAATCCAGGTCTTCGGTCAATGTCAGGTCGCGCCAACCACCAGCGTCACGGATGCATTGTGTACGCCATACGCCGCCCGAACCGTTGAAGCTCATCAGCCAACCAGCCCGACTCCGCGCGGTTTGTTCAACCACGAAATGTCCATCCAGCGCCAGAGTTTGCCCCAGCGTGAGCAGATTGCTGAAGGGATTCAGATGTCCCCAACGGGTTTGCACCATCCCCAGTTTAGGGTTAGCGACCAAATGCGGGACAGTGCGGCGTAAAAAGTCCGGCGCAGGCACGAAATCGGCATCCAGCACAACAGCCAACTCGCTCTCCACCAACGTGAGACCGTAAGCCAGCGCACCAGCTTTATACCCGATACGGTTTTCCCGGCGTACATGCTGGATATTCAATCCCGTCGCAGACAGCGCAGTAACTTGCGCCGCCACGATGTCAACAGTTTCATCATTCGAATCATCCAGCACCTGAATGATCAGTTTATCGCGCGGGTAATCCAGTGCATCCATCGAGTCCAGCAGCCGCTTAACAACATAATATTCGTTGTAAATGGGGAGCTGAACCACTACCGAGGGCCAATCCTTGATAGTTGGGGTGACATGATGAATCTTCCGGTAACGCCAATAGATGAGCAGGAGAATCAATTCACTCGCTGCATAGAGCGTTAGGAACAACGCACAGGCGATGTAAATAGCGGTGAGTAGATGCAGTAGAATCATTTGCAATAGTCTATCGAGATAAAGTGCATATAACAAGCACTACGATTATCATGATGATTTGACTTCCTTAAAGCCTTCCCCATAGGCTATATGACCCTGAGCAATTACGAGAAAAGCCTCTGGATCGACAGAGTGTACTAACTGACGCAAACGACTGACCTGGGGACGGGCAATCGTGATAAAAAGCACCGTGTGTTCCTGATTGGTGAACATGCCTTTGCCCTGCCACGCCGTCACGCCCCGCCCCATCGCACTCATCACCAGATTGGAAATTTCATCCGGTTTATCGGTGATGATTGTGGCAGTACGAATTACACTTGGCCCTTCCAGCACATAGTCTGAAGCGGCTGCTCCAACAAACTCCGCAACCATAGCATAGAGTGCGCCTTCCCAGCCAAATACCAGTCCTGCCAGCACGACTACACCCGTATCAGTATAAAGCGCGGATGAACTTAAAGGCAGTCCATAGCGCTGCTGCAAAATCCGTCCCAATGTCGATGTTCCGCCCAAAGTCCCGCCAGCCCGGTACACCAGACCGCCACCAATCCCACCGAGTATGCCACCAAATAAAGCATTCAGCAGCACATTATGTCCTATATCGATTCCCACAAGAAAAGGTTGCAGAAAATCCAGTGCGAGGGAGTAAATGATAATATAAAAGACCGTCCCCGCAACGACTCTCCAGCCGCCCAACATGCGATAGCCGATGATTTGGATAGGGATATTGCCGATGAGCACCATAAGGCCAATCGGCAGCCGAGGATCGAGATAATTCAAAATTACCGCAATTCCAGAGACACCTGTCGGCGCGATTTTAAACGGCGACATAAATAAGACTACAGCTACAGCCGAAAGCAATGCACCAACGGTGAGTAGCACCAAATCCGAAAGCAGCGACAGGCGATTGATTTGCCGCATGGTGGTTCCCCCTTTATGAAGAAGCCGTCCGTATTCTACCTGATTTTTGGGAATATGGAGGGGGCTAGGCGACCTATTAGTATGCGCGATATTGCCCAAAAAACAGTTTGGATTATAGGATATGGTACTAAATACACTAGGCCAGTGGAAGCAAGTGCGTTTTATAATACAAACACTAATACTAAACATTACCAATCAAGGAAGAGCGGGAACCCGATGGGAAACGCAATTGTCTAACGGCGCTGGTTGCAAATACTGGTATTTTCGCTCATACAATGAAGGGGGTGGGATGGAATATCGGGGCTGTTCGATTCGGCATGTAGGGAGATTGTTAGAATGAAGCGGTGTAGCAAGTGCGGGGAGCAATTTCCGGCGACGAGTGAATATTTTCAGATAGACAGCCATAAGCCCGGTGGGTTAGGGTCGCGGTGTCGGGAATGTGCGCGTGCGGTATCGCGTGAAAGTGCGGCACGGGCTAGGCAGAATCCAGTCAGGGCTGAAAGGATGCGTGAGCAGAATCGACAAAGCCACGCCCGGGCGCGGCAAAACCCGGAAAAGAGGGAACACAGAAACCGGACTGAACGAGAACGTAAAGCTATAGCGATACAAGACCCACAGAAACGAGAACACAGGAATGAATTAGCCCGACAACACGACGCGCGTAGACGGCAAGATCCTGAAAAACTAGAGCGACTTAGGGCAATAGAAAAAAAGAGGAGGGAGAGGGTACAGCAAAGCCCTGAAAAACGCGAGAAACGTAACAAACAAAAGCTCGTTGTGAAGCTACGACGGAGGGCAAAATTGCGTGAACTTCCGCATGAGTTCACACAAGCCGATCACGAGAATATGATGCTGTATTGGGGTCCGGTATGTGCGATATGTGGGCGTGTGGTGATGCCGAATCATCCTACGCTTAAACAGGCTGTCGATCACTGGATAGCGTTGAACGACCCGCGCGAGGACAACCCCGGCACGGTGGTAACTAACCTGCTGCCGTTATGTCACGGTGAGGACGGCTGTAACAACAAAAAACTTGATAGAGACCCGGAACAGTGGTTAATTGAAACATATGGAGACGCAAAAGCGGCTGAAATTCTAGCACGAATCAAAGCCTATTTTGCCTGGGCTGTTCGGGTGCGGGAATAACCGATTCCGCTTGAACTGGCTAGGAAACCAGTTCGAGTGTTGCCAGGAGCGGCAGATGATCCGAACCAACCGGCGGCCCCTGCCAGGACTCGACTGTGCGCAGGCCATCATTATGCCAGATATAATCGATACGTATCAGCGGCGGAAGAAATGACGGTAATCCTCTGGCACGCAGTTGGGCAGCAAGCTGGCTATACGTGACACTGAAATCGCTGGTATTGAAATCACCCGCCATCACAAAAGGATGGGTCTCCGATTTCAGATAATCCAGTAGGTGAGCGATCTGTTCATTGCGTTTTGTATCATCAAAACCGAACGCCACTCTAAAATAGAAACTCTGTGAGGGTGGATTCAGGTGAAAATCACCCGCTGGAAAGGCCAGATGGACGTTGTAAACCGCGATTGATTTACCCTGCACATCGACAATCAGACGTTCCGGATCAGGTTCACCCGGCACTTGCAGGTCGATATATTCACTCGACAGAATGGGATAACGTGACAGGGTGATATTACCACCCCATCGAGTTGGGTCAGCCTGAGCAGACTGGTACGGGTAAATATCCCGAAGATGGGGCAAACTGTCTTTAGCATAAGCTGGCGACACTTCTTGCAGCATCACAATATCTGCGCCACTTTGCCGCACCCACGCCTCAACCCCACTTAAGTCGTGATTGTTGCCCCAGACATTGAGCGTCAATACTTGGATGGTTGTACCCGACGGAGCCGCATTGATTTTAGGCACAAAATAGGGCACAAACCAGATCATCCCCACAATGACCGCAGGCAGCAAACCGAGCAGCACTTTACGAGCGTGAAGTTTGACCGCCAGTACCAGGAATATCGGCAGTGGCAAAAAGGTGATATGAGCAAAACTGTTCATCAGCGAAATACGCCAGAAGGTATCGCCACCCAACCAGCGCGATAACCAGTAGCTCCCCATGAACGCTATGTAGATGCTGGCGAGCCAGACAAAGGCGAATCGAGCAGCGGTTGCAGTGGAAATATGGATGCGTTTCATATCAGACAACGGCCTTATAACAATGCTTTCCAGGTTGTTATGTAGCGCTTTCGCCTAACAAACACCTATCGCATTTATCTGCGGTTTATCTTCCCCGCCTTATCCCGTCACGGGCAGCGCCGGTAAATTCACGATATTCACATAATGCGCATTGACCCAGCCGACTAATCCAAAGTTGGTCAGACTCAACTGCACCCATGTCCCGGCAGCGTTCCGCCCAACAGCGGGATAGGTTTGCCCTAGTGTGATACGCGCGATAATCAAGCCATTGATGGGATCAGGCACTGCCCGCACATTAAGCATATTGGCGGTCACAGTCGCCATTCCCATAGTAGTGCCGCTGCCCACAACGGGCGCACTCTGCACATTCGGCACATAAACATAAATGCGATTCACCCACCCCAGCACACCGTTAATATTCAATTGCACCCAACTGCTGTCGGCAGTGCGTCCAGTGACATTGTAAGTTTGCCCTAACGAAATCCGCGCCAGAATGAGGCCATTGATGGGGTCAGGAGTCTGCCGCACATTGAGGAAATTGGCAGTCACGGTAGCTGTGACGGTAATCCCGCTCGGACGTGTACTTGAATCGGTTATCGGCACAAGCTGCAAATTAGTGGTCGAAGTGTAGGTTACATTCACCCAACCCGTAATACCGTTCACATTGATTTGGATCCAACTGCTGTCGGCGTTTTTACCGACCACCGGATAAACCTCACCATTCCGCACCCGTATCAAAACCGTTCCAGTAAATGGATTCGGCTTATCGCGTACATTCAGCATCCCGGTAGCAATGGTCGCGCTGGAACTCGTGGGCGGAGGCGCAGTGATGAGGGCGAAACTGTACTGTAAATAAGCTAACTGTGTCGCTTCATAATATTCGACCACGAAGGTGTGTGCGCCGGGAGCCAGCGTCAAAGTTGCGTTATAACTGCTGCCGGAAGCGAGATGCCACTGGTTGATATAGAGTATCCCATCAATTGAAACACGCACCCCATCATCCGCGCGAACCGTCAGTTGATACGTGGCATTGGGAACAGCAGGTGTCATCTGGACACTTGTCCAGCGTACCGAGAAATTATCCACCGGAACGGCTGGCGAAGGTGAACCAACGCTCCAATCATGATTCGGGCTGGTTTCAAGCTGGGTAAAAACAGGCGAACCACTCAAATTGGCATTATTGAAATACTCGGCAGTCCAAACGGTGCTGCTTTGCGCGACGGCAGGAACAGCGAAAGCCAGCATCAACAGACAGGATAAGATGACAAACCCGTATCTGTGCTTCATATTTGACTCCTCAGCCTGATTTTGGCCGATACTCCCACCCTTATCATATGACAAACGAACGGCTGTAACCTGACGGATGGCTGACGGTCAAACGATGCTGACGTTAGAGGATTCAAACGGGGAAAGAATAAGGAGGAGTACACAGTCAGCACTCCTCCTAAAATACGAACTTATCCGGTCACAGGGATACGTCCAATGTCCGCATCAGGCTGAATCTGGGCATAAGTTGAGCTGACCCAACCAACCAGACCGCCGAAGTTAATCTGCCACCAACTGTTGTTGCCATTGCGACCAACCACATTGGCTGTCCCACGATAGGGAAGTTTGCCCAAAATCGCGGCACGGGTGCTGCCCTGGCTGCGGATATTGACCGTCGCCAGTCCTGTCACGATATACCCTGTATTCGTCGGCTGACCAAGGGCGGGCGCACTGCTGTTGACAACAGGCACACCCGAATTACCCGAAACGGTCACGAAACGGGCAAAAACCCACCCCACAACACCATTGATATTAACCTGCCACCACGATCTGTCAGCATTCGAGCCAACAATTGGATAACTCTCATTCTTGTTGATCTTGGTGATAATTGCGCCGCTGGTGCTGGGTAGATCACGCACGTTCAGGCGATAGATCGTCACCGTAGCCGACGTTCCGCTGCTCACAGGGTTGGTGGATGGCGGTGGCGCACTACTGCCCTGTCGAGCTAATGTGTATTGAAGGAAAGCATCACCACCACCCTCATAATACTCGATCATGATGTTATGCTGTCCGGCGCTCAAAGAGAGTGGCGCGGTATAAGTGAGATTGGATGCGGAATGCCATTCGTTAATGACCGCGACACCGTCCACAAACACACGCACACCATCATCCGCATGTACCGAGAGATTATAAGGGGCAGCATCCAGCGTTTGAACACTCGTCCAGCGCACACTGAAATTATCTGCCGGAAGATTGGCAGCAGGCGCAGCCGATCCCCATGTATGGTTAGGACTGCTTTCGCTCTGGATCAGCGTGGGCGAGCCAGATAGTGATGCATTAGCATAATACTGTGCTGTCCAGGGGCCGCTGTTCACATTCGGGAAAGACTGCGACGGAACCGGGAAACCCGGCCCGCTGGGATTGCTCGCCAGATTCGCCCAGGTCACATAGGCATAGGCGGTGCTGGTGTTTTCACGATAATCCACCTGAACATGATGCACACCCGCGTCCAGGGTAATATCCGCGCTGACAATCTGCCCAACCGCAGGTGAGGCAAATGTATCGATCTGGGCATGGAACGCATAGCCAACATTGATGCGAATATTGTCATCCGCCAGCGCCCAGAAGCGATAAGTTCCGGCAGCGAAATACGGGTCAGATGCCCACCGTACCGAAAAACCATCCGCGCCAACACCCGGCTGTGGCGCATTAGTGCCCCAGTCAAACCAGATGGCTGTGTCCTGCCGCGTCACTGCTGCGGGTTCGAACAGATAGGGATTACCGTAATACTGAGCCTGCCAGATTACGCCTTGCGCTTCAACGGCCTGTGGAGCTTGTGTAAAGATCAATCCCAGTGCAGCTAAAGCGATAATACTCGTCACGATTCGACGAAACATCGTACACCTCCAATTCCTCAATCCCCCAGATTACATCGTGTTTGGACAGGCGATAGAAGTAATTTCTATCGCCTGTGCTGCCCCGACGGGCGATTAGGCTGGTTCTATCCAATATTGCCCACTGCCACCTTCGGGTGTCCAGCCGACTAACCCGTTATAGTTCACCTGCCACCAATACGACCCGCCAACACACTGCGGCCCTGCCAGCACCGTGAAAGTTCCGCCCGGTGGAATTTGCCCCAGCAGGGAGTTGGCAGATCCCGCCGCTGAACGCACATTGTTCGGCAGCCCCGGTGTCACACGCCCTAAACGTCCAACGATCAGCCTCGGCGCAGGCGCGGAAATACAGGTATTAGGTGTCGCGGTTGGCAGCGTCACGCTACCATCCGTGACAGGGAGATTCGCGCCGTTCGTGACAGTGATAAAGCTGCCATTGACCCACCCGACGATGCCGTTCACATTGATCTGATACCACGTGCTGCGGGCATTTCGCCCAACCACCGGATAAGTCTCATTCCGGTTGATTTTAGTCAGAATCGTGGTGTTCAGAGCAGCCGAAGGCATATTGCGAACATTCAACTTGTAGGCTCCGGTTACAGTAGCACTTGCGCCAGTCACAACGGGAGTCGCAGTAGGCACATTGCTGA
This sequence comes from Aggregatilineales bacterium, assembly GCA_044226645.1. Lineage (GTDB taxonomy): Bacteria > Chloroflexota > Anaerolineae > Aggregatilineales > Phototrophicaceae > CFX2. The sequence continues at coordinate 13,349 of JBGAGR010000003.1, read as the reverse complement.
ATGGCAGGAGCGAGAAATTGAGGAACGCAACTCCGCTGGCTTCATAATATTCGATCAGGAAGCTGTGCGCACCCGCCGTTAGGGTGATTGTCGCACTGTAATTAAGTCCGGTTGCCAGATGGAACTCGTTGACATAAACGATACCGTCAATCGTCACACGCACACCATCATCGGCCTTCACCGAAAGCTGATAGGTTCCGGCAGGAAGCGTTTGAACACTCGTCCAGCGAGCGCTGAAATTATCCGCCGGGATGCTGGCAATCGGTGAACCTGTACCCCAATCGTGTGTTGGGCTGTTTTCCGTCTGAATAAGCGACGGTGAACCCGCAAAATTGGTGTTAGTATAATACTGCGCTGTCCAGGGGCCGCTGGCCGGGAGCGGATTGGAATTGCTCAACGGCGGGAAATTCGGGCCAGCCGGGTTGGTCGCCAGGTTCGCCCAGGTGACAAACACATAAGCATTGCCAGCCGCTTCCTGATAATCCACCTGAACGTGATGCACACCCTGCGCAATCGCCACATCCGCCGCGACCACCTGCGCTACCGCAGGCGAAGCAAATGTGTCAATAATCGGCGCGGTGTTGTAATCCACATAGATACGCACCTTGTCATCTGCCAGCGCCCAGAAACGATACGTCCCGCCCTGGAAGAAGGGATCAGTTCCCCAGCGTGCGCTAAAATTATCGGCATTGACACCAATGCCGGGGGAACCGTTGCCCCAATCGAAGGCAATCGCGGTATCCTGCCGAGTCAGGGATGCTGGCCCCTGAAGAATGGTGTTGTTATAGAATTCGCCGTTCCAGACAATGCCTGTCTGAGCCGCCGCCGGAACGATTGCAAGCCCCAATAGCGCGAACAGCGCCAGTATGATGATCCATGTCTTGCGAAATATCATCGCCAGAACTCCTCTGAAATCTTAATCAACAGAGCATGTGCCCTGCACAATCGACAAACAAGCTCTATAGTAATTATAGTGGATTTGGAGGGGCTTTGGATTTATTGGGAGCATAATCGTCAGGTGAGCGTCGGTTTAGTGTTGGATTTTCATGAGAACGCTTTTGCTTTCCCATTTTCTGTCGCATAATAACAACATGCAGGAATGCTATGCTTCGTTTCCTTGTTTCCCTTGTATTCGGTCTGGCAGTCGGAGCCGGAATCGGTCTTTATCTCGGTTGGGTACAGTTCCCGGTACAGTTTGTTAACAGTCCCGCCAGCAGCCTTGCCGAGCGCTACAAGGACGATTACATCGTAATGATTGCCGCCGGGTATCTGGAAGACCACGACTTAGGCGGTGCCGTCGAACGGATGCGCATTCTCGGTGTACCCAATGTCCCGGCTTATGTACAGGACGTGACCGAGCGCTATATCACCACCTCGCGGGATGCAAAGGACATTAGCTATCTGGTCGCACTCGCGGATGGATTAGGGCGACTCACACCGATTATGGAGCCGTACCGTCAAGTCACAGGGCAGAATCCATGACGCAGTATGATCGAAGTGGAAACTTCGCCCCAGACCGCCGCAGCAAATATCGCCGTCCACGCCGTCCATTCTCTACCTGGGGTCTGATTATCGGACTCATCCTCGGAATTGGCGGTGGACTTGCCTATGCCTGGGCCATTAATCCGCGTGTTGAATTTAATACCGAACCCTGGCAGTTGAATAAACAGGATCGCGCTCAGTATATCGCCGCTGTTACACTGCGCTACGCTTACGACGGTGATTTGAATCGCGCTGTTGAAGGATTATTGGCGCTGAAACCCAAAAGCGATCCAATTCAGGAAGTTGCCGATGTCGCCTGCGATCTGGCAACAACGGGCTATGCTGAAACAGGTACTGGCCTGCGTGCTATTCAGAGCATGATGCTGTTTTATCAGCTTCAGGGGCGCAAAGGCTGCGCTGATACGCTCATTTCCGCCAATCAACCGACAGTCGTGGTCAACGTGGATGTTGCTACGCCCACCGCGCAGCCGCCCGCCACCAAAACCCCTACGCCGGACAGACCCAATCAGGCTACACCGACGCAGCCCATTTTTGCACCGACTGTACAGCCAAAGACCAGTTTTGTCATCGCTAGTATTAGAACAGATTGCGATGCTGAATTTTCGGGTGTCATTGAGGTGCGTGTGCAGGACTTCGGCGGTGATGGTATCCCTGGGCAGGCCATACGAGTGCGCTGGGATGATGGCTCCAGTACATTTTACACGGGCTTAAAACCTGAACGCGGCTCGGATTATGCCGATTTCCAGATGGAAGCCGGCAAAGCCTACACCGTCGAAATGCCGGGACAATCCGACCCATCCCAGCCGCTCGGCGCTACACCCTGCACCACAGCCGATGGCAAACAAGCCATCACGCTCTACCGTGTCTATTTCCGCCCCGGATAACAGGCTTCGTCTTTGCGGAGGCTTGTGTTTCGGTGTATAACCTAAGAAGTTAATAAAGCGTAGCAGCCAGGTTTTTTCATGACTGATGTTTTTATCTCCTATGCCCGTGAAGACAGCGATTTTGTCCGCCGCATTTTTGAATCTTTAAAAGAGAATAATCGCGAGGCGTGGGTAGATTGGGAGGATATTCCGCTTACCGCCGATTGGCTGGCAGAAGCTTACGCCGGAATCGAAGGGGCGGATGCTTTTCTATTCGTCATTTCGCCCTCTTCAGTCAGTTCCGGGCCATGTACACTGGAACTGGAACATGCCCTTGAGAACAATAAACGCCTGATTCCCCTGCTGCGTACAGAAGTCACCGACCCTGAAATCCAGAAAAATATGCACAAATCCCTTTCGTCGCATAACTGGGTTCAGTTTCGCGAGAAAGATGACTACGAGAAAGCCATTCAATCTGTACTCACAGCTATTGACACCGATCTCGATCATGTGAAAGCGCATACGCGCTACGTTATCCGCGCTTCCGAATGGGATGCGAAGGGACGCGATAAAAGCTTTCTACTCAATGGCAATGATCTCTACGAAGCAGAGTTGTGGCTGAAAGCCAGCGAAAGCAAATCACCGCAGGCCAACGCATTACAGCGGGAATACATCATCGCAGGTCGGATGGAGGCCAATCGCCGCCGCCGCATACGCACCATTACCACACTGGTCATTCTGGCAATGACCTTGCTCGCGCTGGCAGCCGTGTTCCAGAGCATTCAGGCCACCAACAATGCCGCTCAGGCGCGCGCCGCAGAAGCAGATGCACGTTTTAATGCCGATCAGGCCGATAGCGCCGCACTGGCATCTTATGCACAGCAGGCGCTCTACCGTGAACATAATGTTGATCTGGCAATCCCCTTAGCGCTGGAAGCCAATCGACTCGAACAAGTCCCCGCTCTCGCCCGCACTATTCTGGCGCAGGCAGCTTACGCGCAGGGAACCCGCGCTCTGTTTGAAGGCTATGCCCTCTATCCTGATGCCGATATGGCGGTTACACCAGATTATCAGAAAGTTTTGTCTGTAGCGGCTGATGAAACTCTCCAGTTATGGGACATCAATACCCGTGAAGTGCTGCAAACCTGGGATTTTGGCGATACATCCGGCCAGCGTCCCTGGACAGTCCACATCAGCCCGGATGGTAAAAATGGGCTGGTCAGCTTACAGGACGGCAGTTTATTCCTGCTCAATCTGGAAACCGGAGAACAGAGTCAACCCTGGCCTTATGAAGCCTTCGCCCGCTACGCAATATTCACGCCCGATGGGCAGCACATACTCGCGGGATATGCCACTACCGGCAATGTCGTTTTGTGGGATATTGCCACAGGCGGAAAACTGGCTACTTATCATGGTACAGATGGAAAAACAGTCTATAGCATTGCCACCAACACAGACGGCAGCAAACTCGCCGCAGGTTTCGATGACGGCAGTATTTTCCTGTGGAATATGGATGGCGGTGAGCAGCTTGGGCTTTTCACCGGGCATACCGGAACGGTTCGCAGCGTAGCGTTCAGTCCGGATAGTACAGAACTGCTTTCCGGTGCAGATGATAAAAGTGTCCGTGTCTGGCAAATTGCAACTGGCGAACAGACTTATCAATTCCTCGGTCACACGGATCGGGTACGCAGCGTCATTTTTGGGCCAACCAGCAAAACGGCCTTTTCCGCCTCATATGACGGTCACACCATCCAGTGGAATCTGGAGACCGGAACGGTAATCAATACCTACTTCGGGCATGTGGCAACCGTTTATGCAGTTATCAACATGCCCAATGAGCGCATCCTGACCGGCTCATCCGATGGCACGTTACGCCTGTGGGATACCGAAAACGGCGGTGAAATTCGCCGTCTTGACGGGCACACCGGAACGGTATACAGCGTCGCGTTCACGCCAGACGGCACAAAAGCTGTTACAGCGTCCCAGGATATGAGCCTGAACGTCTGGGACTTGAAGACCGGAGAATTGATTCGTACCCTGTGCTGCCATACCGATTGGATATGGGGTGTCGCGGTCAGCCCAGACGGAACGAAAGCACTTTCCGCCTCGCGCGATAAAACACTTATCCTGTGGGATTTGGAAACGGGCGACAAACTACGTACATTTACCGGACATACAGATGGCGTTTGGAGTGTTGTTTTTAGTCCCAATGGACTGACCGCCCTCAGCGGTTCGCGCGATAACACCATGATTCTGTGGGACTTGGAAACCGGGCGTATCATTCGCCGTTATCAGGGGCACTTGTTCCCGATATACGGTATCGCCATGAGTCCCGATGGGCGATTCGCCCTCTCCGCTTCTTCGGACAAAACCGTCATTCTCTGGAATGTCGAAACGGGCGAAATTGTGCGCACGCTCAAGGGGCACAAAAGCACTGTTTATGATGTAGCCTTCAGCCCGGATGGAACAGAAGCGTTGTCCGGTTCGCAAGACCTGACCATGATTCTGTGGGATTTGAATACGGGCGACATTGTCCGCCAGTTCACCGGCCCCACCAGCGATATTACCGCCGTAGCCTTTGCAAACGATGGACATCGTGCGCTCTCTGGTTCGCTGGATAACAGCGTCCGCTTGTGGAATCTGGATACAGGCGCGGAGACACTGCTTTACGCAGGACACACAGATGGCGTTTGGGATGTGGCTTTCAGTCCGGATAACCGCACCATCCTATCGGGTTCAAGGGATCGCACCGTTCGGCTGTGGCGCATCGATACCTTCGATGAATTAGTCTTGTGGACTTACGCTAACCGTTATGTCATGCCCCTGTCCTGTGAACAGCGTAAACTGTATCGTATCGCTGTTCAATGCAACGTAGCCGGGAACTTCGCCACCAGCACACCTTACCTGACCAGTGTGCCTTCCTTGACACCCTTACCTTCCGCCACCTCGGAAATTGCCGCCGCGACTCAGCAGGCCGTATTAACAGTTACGCCTAGCCTGACACCCCTTCCCACGCTGGCAAAAGGAACAGCGCTGCAAGGTACGCTCCTGCCGGGTGCAACGGACATCCTGTATTATGAAGGTCACGCCGGGGAAATTGTAACGATCTCCGTGAAAGCGGATAAACCAGCCAATGATGTCACCGATGAAACCACTCAGATTGAACAGGGTTTACTGGATACCGATCTCATTTTGTACGCGCCAGACGGCACAAGACTGATCGAGAACGACGATGTTGCGGTAGGCCAGACTGATTCAACCATTGAAGCTTATACCCTTCCGACAGATGGGTTATATGTCATCAGAATCTTTAATGCCTTCACGCAAAAAGTAGGCGGCGGCTACACGGTACTGGTCGAGGAAGGCGTTCTGCCAACACCGATTCCAACCGCAACACCGCAGCCGGAATAGATGGGTAGATCGTTAGGAAAATGTATGAGTTTCAGATGTTGTCAAGACCTCCTTCAGCAATACGGTATATAATGAGGTTTAGCGATTGAGAGACAGAGGAGAATGTCATGCCTATCTTTGCTTCAGCGGACAAGACGAAAAAAGAGAGCAACAGCCCGAAAAAAGTTGACAAGCCTAAAAAGCTTCCAGACAGCCAGATGGATAAAGTTGCTGGTGGAGCCAAACCGGATTCAGGCAATCCGCTCCCCACAAGCGATGGTAAGACTGGCTGATTTCATCCAGTAAGCAGAACTGAAAAGACGAGGGAAGTTCCTCGTCTTTTATTTCATAATGGGATATGCTGTTCGGATAGACCTACTTTCCGTCAGATTCAATCAGCTTTTCCAGCACTGGCACAATCAACTGCGCGGCGCGTCCCCGGTGGCTGATACGATTCTTCTCCTCCATCGGCACTCTGCTCCAGGGAATATCATACCCCTGTGGAATAAACAGCGCGTCATAACCGAATCCACTGCCGCCCTCATCTTCCACCTGAGCAATACGCCCCTCGCACACGCCGCGTACAGTGGTTAGCATGTCATTTCGTGGGTCAGCCAGTGCGATTACACAGGCAAAACGCGCTGTACGCTGCTCATCCGGTACGCCGACCAATTCGCCCAGCAACTTCTGCCGCCGCTGCTGCATGGTCAGTCCCGGCCCACCATATCGCGCCGGATAAACTCCCGGTGCGCCGCCCAGCGCATCCACCATCAATCCGGTATCATCCGCCAGGGTCGCCAGACCGCTGGCCTGCGAATAGGCGCGCACTTTCAAACTGGCATTTTCTTCCAGCGTCGTGGCACTTTCTTCCACGTCCATGTCCCCCAAACCAACATCCTTTAAAGTCAGCAGTTTGAGCGGCAGTTCACCCAGCAGCACTTCGAACTCGTGCAGTTTGCCGGGGTTACTGGTTCCAATCAATAAATCCACCGTTCCACCTCACTTCAAACCGGGCACAATCACGCGCCACAGCAAATAAACATCCAGCACAGCGAACCACGCAAAAGGCAGCACTGTGAACAGCACACCATAACCGCGCAGGGCGATTTGTGGCAGCCGATTTGTCAGCCACTCCCGCCACGCTTCGATGCCAGTTGCCAGCACCAGCGCGAACGGCACTAATCCGGCAAACATGTAACGCCCCTGCAATTGCAGGAACACCGTGTTGTAATAGATATAGGCCAGCACCGCCAGCACCATCGTCGTGATCAGGATAATCCACACGTTGCGCTGTGCTCTCTGTCTGCTCAGGTCAATTGAGCCTTCATCACCTCGTGAAATAAACACACGCATCCCCAACCCGCTTATACAGACCAGCAGCAGCACTTGAATCACGCTGTAAATCCACTCCGGCAGCGGCAGCGCCATCCAGCCAAACTGTCCCCAGAAGCTGTTGAACGTAGTTTGCACCGCCCGGCTCACATACCCGCCCCAACCAATTTGCGCGATCAAATCCGCCGTCCGCGCCTGATCGGTGACAACACGGTCATGCTGCCGAAGACCGAACAAATCCGGGAAACCATAAACGCTCATGCTGTGTGCCCACCAGATTCCGCCCAACACAAGTGCCGGAACCGCAAACATCAACACACGTCGCAGGAGCAGCTTCCACTGTGTCCGTCCACCCTCACTCCACCACTTGAGCAAAATCGCCAGACCGACCACGCCTCCCAAAAACAGGGTGGATACTTTCGTCAGCAAACCAATCCCGACCACCAGCCCCAACTGCCATTCTTTAACGGCTCGTCCTTGCAGATAAGCCGTAACCGCCAGCAGCCCTCCAACAACAATGAAATTCGACAGTGAATCGTTATTAGCAGAGGCAGTAATCGCGACATGCTGCGGCAGGAATGCCACCAGCGCCGCCGCTGCCAGCGCGACCTGTGGCTTCCCTGGCACTACCAGCAGTCCTAGCAGATAAGCACAAATCACGATGCCCGCGCCAAACACAACGGAGACTAACCGCATCGCGATCAGACTGCCCCCTGTCAGGCTGAAAATCGGGGCTTGCAGCAGGTAATACAGCGGCGGCTGATGGTCTTCATATTGAATGGTATTCAGATTTCCCAACAAATCCGCTGCGAAATGCGTCGCTTTCAACTGTTCCAGGTACGGTGAATTCCAATCGCCCGGTTCGATAGTTGGGCAGCATCCATTTTTCGCCACCTGCGCCACATAGTTATAATGAGCCGGTTCATCCGGTGCTTGCCAGGGCGGCGTAAACACAGCAAACAGACCTGCCACCACGAAATAAACACCCAGGATGACGATAAACCATCCCCGCATGACGGGTTGTGAGATTGATGAATGAGACATATCACGCCTCTTTTAGGATTGAGCGCGTCATTATAGCATGGTAGCTTGCAGGCAAATCGAGGCCGAATTGGTCACAAAACCTTGAGGTGCATAAATTGGAATTTGTGCTATATTACAGGGGGCACTTAAACGGACGGCAGGCATGGATAAACCACAACTACGATTTGCTCAGGCAACCGACACTAATAATGATTCGATCCAGGAAGCCTCTTTGGCGCTGACCATGCACGGGGCATCCAATTTCGGCGTTACCGACATTGGATTCTTCATGATCGCTGATAGCATGGATACATCAGACAATGGCAAACGAGCCGCCGAACTCACCATCCAGACCATCGCGCGTGAAATGGTAAGCCGTCTCTATGTACCATCCGTGAGCAGTTCAGCCAATAAAGCGCTTGAAGCCTCACTTGCTTCCGCTTTCCAACAGGCCAACTCAATTCTTCGCCTCCACTACCCGGAAACTGGCATTGCGGCAACCGCCATGCTGGTCGTTGGCAATACAGTCAATGTCGTTCACACCGGCAATGCGCGGGTTTATCTGGTAGCCGATCAGGTTGAGCAGCTTACGCGCGACCAAATTCTGACAGATAGTTTTGCCGAACACGATCTGAATCTGACGCGGAATGACACACCCGTCCATCTCGCGCAGGTTCTTACGCCTCATATGCTGGGGCAGGCAGAAGCCATTCAGGTAGACACCATTACTCGGAAAATTATGCCGGGTTCACGCCTGCTCTTGTGCAGTGATGGTGTCATTCCGCCCATTGAGGACGGCAACATGAACAACAGCATTCAGCAGATTGTCATGCGTCAGCCTAACCTCAAGCGTGCTTGCGAACTTGTTATCAGTCTGGCACGGACAAAAGAATCGCAGAACGAATTGAGTCTCATTCTCGTGAAAGTGGGCAATTAACCAGTTTTCCAGCAATTTTGCTATTCTATCCAATTCTTGTGCGGCAATTCCTGTTATACGTTTCTTGTGGAGGAAGTAGCAGACTCAAAATAGTTCTCTCAAGTCCCGGTTAATTTATTATAACTTGACAAGGACTTATGTTCTGGCCTATTCTTAAACTGTCTGTATGGTCACACTACTTCCATCAGGCCGCATCTTAACATCATCTATAGTCAGAAAACCACCATCGCCAATTTGCAGCCGGGAATGCCAGTGCCGCCATTTCTGCCATTCACCCTTCTATATGACATAACCGGATGGCAGCACATGTCAGCACGAACCTGTGCCTGCCTTTTTACTCAGGACTTAGCACTCAGGACTTTTCTGGTAGCTGGTAGCTGGAAACGGGTAACTGGCAGCTTAACTTGGAACTAGGAACTATTCTATGACTGTCCATCACCACCATAGCCCTTTGAGGGAAACTCTTCCCTCACCGTTTCTCCACCATTTCCACCATTCGACGGGAGCATATGGTGGTAGCACTCCACTAGAACGCCCTTCCCGCTTCCGCCGAGCGATTTTCGATGGCGGCGGTGGCGGAAGCGGGAACTGTTTTGGCTCAGTACGCAGAACTTGATTTTCGGGTGGCTGGAAACTCGGAACTATTTTGTCACTGCTGCATTTTCTGCAATAACTTCGAGGGAGTTCTTCCCTCAATTGGCTGCTGCAACTTCTGCATCTGCACGGCGGGAAATGGCAGTCATAGTCTGGTACTTAGCGCCACGACTGCCACATCATTACCGCGCTCAGAGAGTCAGTTCACCGCGCAGCACCGTCACCGCACCGCCGCCGACCTTCACAGTTTCGATGTCCTCGCGCGAACCAACGACTTCCACAAACGCCTGACCGGGACGCTGCATCCAATGTCCCTGCTCCGCCACAAATTTGGGGCTTTCGATCAGGTTGTAGTGCCATAGATACGCTGCCATCCCGCCCGTCGCCGAACCCGTGAAAGGGTCTTCCGGAGAATCTGGCGGAAGACCGAAATGCCGCGCGAAAGTCTGTCCAGCAGAGGTCGCGCCTTGCAGGCAGAACAGATGCGGGCTGAAGAATTTGGTCTTTTCCCGTAGAGCCGCATACAGTGGATTATTGACCTGAATCCGGCGCAGCACATCCAAATCTTTTACCGGGATCATCAACTGCGGCGTTCCGGTGCTGACAATCTGAATCGGTACTCCCGGCAGCGCATCATCGACGCTCAACCCGAAAGCAGGCATGACTTCTTCCGCCGGATGCGTCGTCAAAAACTCCGGCTTTTTCTGCGACATCACGATTTGCTGGACGACACCGTTCTGCGCATGAATATCGACCCGAATCGGGCCAACCCGTAGTTCCAGTGTGATCGTTGTCAATTCGCCTTTCAGCCGCAGTCGTCCCGAATCCACCAGGGCGAAAATCGTCGCGATGGTCGGATGCCCGGCAAGTGGGATTTCTTCCGCCGGGGTAAAGTAACGTGCGCCAAAATCCGCCACCGTTGATTTAACCACATAGGCCGTCTCCGAAAGATTCATTTCGCGGGCAATGGCTAATCTCGTTTCATCGTCCAATGAATCGGCTTCAAACACAACCGCACATGGATTACCACTCAGGGAACGATCGGTAAAAGCGTCCACCTGCATAAACGGAAAAGTCAGCATGATTTACCCCTTAGCTTACTTTCAAACTGTACGTCGGCATGAACGACGAAATTTTCATCGCGCCCGCTCTGCCGCCCACAACATGCCGCGTGTCATCATCTCCAGCACAGGGGGCATTTCCACCACATCCGGCCTGTGACCGAGGCTGCAATAGAAAACACGCCCTTTGCCCCACATCTTCGTCCATGAGACAGGCATCACAACATCCCCAAATCGCGTGGTTGTTAACACTGTATTCGCTGGATCGACATGCATGTAATACTGCTCAGTCGTTACCTGAAAGTCAGCGATTCCCTCGGTCAGCGGACTCTTCACGCCGTCGATATGCACCATATAGGTCGCGCCGTCATTACCCGGATGCGCCACCCATTGTCCCCCGGTCATCCACTGGTATTCGGTTTCGGTGCGGAAGCTATCGCACATGCCGCCATGCAGCCCTGCCAACCCAACCCCGCTGCGTACCGCTTCCAGCAGGGGTTGAAGCTGTTCCTTCTCGATCTTCCCCATCGTCCAGTTGGGAACAATCAAATCCAGTTCCGCCAGCTTCGGGTCTTTGTAGGCATCCAATGTGTCCGAAATCGTCACTTCGAAGCCATTTTTGAGAAGCTGTCCCGCCAGAATATCCGCGATTTTAGCGGGGCTGTGCCCTTCCCATCCACCTTGTACGATCAATGCCCGTTTTGCCACAATGTTTTCTCCAAAATCAATAAAATGCTTTAGAAACTCGCCCAATATTACCGCACAAACTCACCATCAAGCTCAATACCAAAATACCGCCTCAACATCCCGTGATATTCAGCCGTATTCGCGGCAGTCCTCACCTGTGTTTTACCATTGCGCGTGATCTTCAAGTCCATTTCGGTCAGCGTTACGCGGCCTTCCGGCGTGGGCACCGTGCAAAATTTACGCTGCACGAAGCGCGAATCCGGCGAATGCGAGTTATAAAAATTCGCCGGGACATAATCAACCGGCTGATACCCTTCCAGCGTGAAGGCGTAAATATCCTCCCACTGTCCATCAATCACGGTCTGGAAAATATAACGATAATCATCCTCTGTAATCAGCCTGAATCGCTCGGTAAATTGCTGCTCAATCAGGCCGTTTTCCAGCGCGAGCGGTGCAATAATACCATTCCGTCCATTGCCGACATCAGCAATCCAGCCCTTGCCATCAATCGTCACCAGCAGCGCCTGATGAAGCAATGGACGTGTCTCACTATACCCAGCGATGATACGCGCCATCAACCGTCGCACCTCGAACCCCAGCGATTCGAGCACCAGTGCGAATAAGCCGTTCATCTCGTAACAATAACCACCGCGCCGCTCGTTCACTATTTTGTTAAATATAGCTTGCGGTTCCAGCGAAATTTCCCTGCCGAGATGAATATTCAGATTTTCAAACGGGACATGCATGGTATGGGCGATATGCAAACCACGCAGCGTCTCATAACTGACATTCAGTAAGCCATCATACCCAATGCGCGTCAGATAAGCCTGTATTTGCTCATTTTCCAGATGCATACTGCTCCTCTATCTCATACAATCAGGTTTCGTTCCAACAGCCAATCGAAAATAATCTGGTCAACAGGCGAGGTTTTTGCTCTGTCAGCATATTGCAGCCAGACGACTTCCGCGATTTCCGAAGCGGCAGCAATTTCGCCTTCATAATCGCCTGAATAACAGGTCATCCGCACGATAGTGCCTTCCGGTTTGCCATGCGCCTGTGCTTCAAACGTACCGACGTAGCGCACCGATTCAGGCAGCAGGTTAACGCTCAATTCCTCTTGAACTTCGCGCATCAATGCCTGCAAATCTGTTTCACCTGCTTCGCGTTTACCGCCGGGGATGTAATAGGTATTCTTACCCTTCGAAAGCGTCCCCAGTATTTTCTGGTCAACGATATGAATCCACGCCAGCTTATCAATCACTTGGCTCATCGGCTGTCTTATCACCCTTCTTCACCGCGTTCAGAATATCGTCAATATGCTCTGCCTGATGGCTCATCACTTCCAGAACAAGCGCTTCGCATCCGCCCCGCCTGCCCGAGGGATATGTCATCTGCCCAGCCAGCTTTTCTGCTGGGAACACCGTCACCAACCAGCGCAGTTGTCCCCGAATAGTCATCCAATCCGCGAACACCTGCCTTGAAGGCAAAACCTTGCGCTGTTCATAATTCGTCCGGTTAAAGGCTTGCAGTTCAAAATCGGGGATTCGATAACTGCTGCCATACTGATAGGCCTGTAACGAACGAGCAATCTCTTCCTCCCAGACCGTCAGATGCGCGATGATGTCCTGCACGCGCCAACCGCCGTCTACATAGATAACACACTGCGGATCAACATCGGTCAAACGCGCCAATGCTTGTGTTTGCGATTTTTCCAATTGACGTGCCAACACCTCGCCTTGTGACCGCGCTTCGAACATCCTTATGCTCCTACAACTGCTCGCCACCCCCACAGAACCAGCATACAGATGACAATCGTCAACAGCAAATTGCGCGTCCGCCAGGCGACGATTCCCGCCACAATGCCCGCTACTAAAAAGCTGTTCTGCGGCGTGATATACAACTGATCGTCCTTCAGCAGCATCTCAGGCAGAATAATCGCCGCCAGCACCGCCGGAGGGA